>JBGTMU010000062.1:0-5765 GCA_041743405.1 Longimicrobiales bacterium
CTCCTTCATCCCCGCCCGATAGCTGAGTGAGCGCAGGGGGAGGGGGCGGCGGAGGAGGGGGTGGGGGTGGGGGCGCAGCCGCGGCGAGGGAGGTCCCGCACTTGGCGCAGGCGTCCCGTTCCTCGGGATTCCGGTACCCGCACTCGAGGCATCTCATGGCTCGGCCGCCGCCGAGAAGGCCGCCGGAGCCGGACTTCCCACCGTATCCGGTGGAGGAAGCGGGTCGCGGGGGCTCAACGAATCCGGAAGGATCAGGGTGTCCGGAAGAACTACGGAATCCCCGGAGACGGGTGTGTCGGGAACGGCCGTCGTGTCGGGGGCGGCCGTGGTGTCGGGAATGGCCGCGGCCCCGGGGCGAGAGCTGTCGCCCGCAGGGGCGGGTGCATCTTCCGGCGCTACCTTCGGCATCTCCTTCGTGGGAGGCGGGGACTCCGCAGGAGGAGACGCGGAGGACGCGCCGAAGAACCGCGGGAGGAAGGCTCCCGCGACGGCCGCCACGAGGGCCACCAGGAAGTAGGCAGTCCAGCGTCTCCGAGGCCGTGAGGGTGCGGATGCGGAGGCGGACGCAGAAACGGGTTCGCCCGAGCCTGCTTCCGGGGCCGGGGCGCCGGAAGAGGCTTCCACGTCCCCCGGACCGGGGGCAGCACCGGACGCTTCGTCAGGATCGGACGCAGCCACAGCACCGGACGCGGACGCGGCGCGGGAGGTGGTCGTAGCATCGGACGCGGCAGGCCCCTCCACCACCTCCGCCATGAGGCAGGTGATGTTGTCATGCCCCCCTGCGTTCTTGGCGATCTGGACCATCTGGCGCGTGATGTCCGAGACCTCCAGCTCCTGGGCCATGAGCTGGCGGATCTGCGGATCGGGGATCATCCCGTTCAGCCCGTCGCTGCATACCATGACCCGGCTACCCTGGTACAGGGGGGTCGAGCGGGAGGAAGGCTTCGGTGGATTCTCAGGGTCGCCCAGGCTCTGGGTGATGAGATTCCCCTCCTCATGCACCCGGGCTTCCTCCGGGGTGAGGGCACCCTGCCGCACGAGGTCCCACACGACCGAATGGTCATCCGTGAAGGGGAAGGGAAGGTCGAAGTCGTCCGGATGCAGGATGTAGCAACGGGAGTCGCCGGACCACGCCACATGCACGCTCCCGTCCACGATCCACGCCACCGCCAGCGTCGTCCCCATCCCTGCGGTTTCCAGGTTGGCGTGCTGGTGCTCCACAATGGCCTGATGGGCATGGACGATCGCGCCCCTGAGGAATTCCTCCCGTCCCTCGGCGGAGGTGGGAGTCTCCCCGGCTTCTGCGAAATAGCCGCGCACCGAACGCTGGGCCAGGTCGGAAGCCACCTCCCCCGCATTCGTCCCGCCCATCCCGTCGGCTACCAGGAGGAGCGCACCGGACGAGGTGAGTGGAACCACTTCGCCCCGCCGGAAGCTCCAGTCCCCCGCACCCAGCTCCTGGCAGATCGCGAAGTCGTCCTCGTTGTGATCGCGGACTTCCCCCACATCGGTCATCCCGAAGAGGGTGATGGATGTGATCATGCTCAGAATGCGCCGATGGGCGTCACATGCCCGAGAGGCCGCCGCTGACCGTCCCCCGGACGAACCGCTGCTCCGGTCACGATTCCCACTATCCTTGCCTCGCCATCCACCAGCGCGAACACGGGCCCTCCGGAGTTTCCTCCGTCCCACCCCTGGTTCGTGACCTGGATGAGTCCTCGCTCCAGCCCCGAGAGGGTGGTGGCCGTCGAGGAGAAATAGGGCTCCAAATTCCCGCTCTGACGGTAGGTTTCTCCCCACGAGTAGCCTAGAACGAAGAGGGGGCGCCCCGCAGCCAGGGTGAGAGAAAGGGGTTTATCCGCAGGAATCCCTTCGTCCAGATCCGTAGCCATCCAGGCCCAGTCCGTGCCATTGAAGTAGTTGGCCTCGCGGAGCACCACCTCCTGACCTTCGACCTCTCCCCGGACCATCCGGTCCTGGCTGTAATCCGTGTTCATCTGAGTAGAGAGGAAGCTGAACTGGATCGAGTTGTCGTAGTTCTGGACCAGGAACTCCAGGGCGACGCTCCCTCCGTTGTTTTCGATCACATTGAGTTCGTCGAAATCCATGATGTAGGCATCGAAGCAGTGGCGCGCGGTCACGAAGATCCCGCCTTCGATCAGGAACCCGGTGCACATCACCCCGTCGTCCGACACGTTCAGCTCCTGCCGCTGTCCCCCGGTGACGACGAACCCCCCTACCCAACTGATGGCCAGGGTGTGGCGCTTCAACGGCTCGATGATCTCGGCGTAGTCAATGGCCCCGGTCCCGGCCCTGGCCCCGGCCTGCAACAGGCTGTCACTTCGGGCCCGGAGCGCCTCGAGCTCGGACGAGAGATCCGTCCTCAACTGCTCGGCCCGGGCCCGTTCGGCCTGGATCGCCCCCTGGGCGTCCACGACCCGCTGGGCCATGTCCAGGTTCTGCTCCGCCTGCTGGGCGATGGTCACGGCCTGTTCGCGGGTGAGATCCGTGAGCTCGACGACATCGGTGCTGAGGCCCTGGATGGCATACCCGGCCCCCGCCGAGACCAGCAGGAAGAGCCCCGCGAGCCCTGCGGCCGCAGCCTTGTAGGGCCGGATCGCCTGCTGCACCACCAGGTTCATCTTGTTAGTGAAGCCGATCTTCGCAGTCCCGGCCTTCGTGGTGTTGTAGCGAAGGCGAGGTCCTTCCCGGGAGAGCTGGATCTCATCTCCGTTGTTCAGGAAGAACCGGTCATGAACGGGTCGGCCATTCACCAGCGTCGGGTTCGAGGTGGAGAGGTTGATGATGGTGGTCTCGTCACCCTTCCGCTCAATGGCACAGTGCCGACGACTCACGGTGGGAGCGTCGTCCCCGAACGCCACCGCGCACCGCCGGTCCCGCCCGATCTCGACATACGGCACCACGATGGTCTCGAAACTTCCCTGCCGGTGGCGGGCCGTGGGAGTGAGGTGTTCGAGGGTGTAGGTGGGGAGGTTCATCCCCCCGAGGACCTTCAGACCGGTAGAGAGGGACTGGGTTGCATGATTGGCCATGGAGCACTCCGCTTGGCGTCAGGGAGTCGGTCGGGACCATCGGATGGAGAGCTGGCCCCGTCCAGACAGAGCGCGCCCAAGCTACTGCCCCGGCCCGCATGGCGGCAATACACTTCCGTGCCTACCTGCGGGGGTCCAGGTGGGAGATCCCGAGGGTGGCCCATGCCCGTTCGAAGTCGGATGCACTTGGAGTGGACTCCGTGTAGAGTCCCACCCACATGTGGTAGCGACCGGAGAGTGGACCCTCCACCACCACCAGGGGGTTCAGAGACCCCAGCCTGTCATCGTCGCACCTCCAACTCCCGTCGGGAAGCCGGACGAGAAGGTTCAGGTCGTCGTTCCCCGAGATGGACCGCGCGTAGAAATGGAGGGGGGATGGACTCTGCCCCGCGGTGAAGTCGAGGGCAAACTCGGGTCCCAGCGGGAGGTATCCCGCACACCCCGGGACAGGATTGCGAATCTCACCCCATCCCTCCACTTCCACGGTAAATGGATCGGGCGCGAAGCCGGCCCTGAGAGCGATGGAGCCGCTGACGGGGGGCTCCCAGGTGTCCAGAATTCGGTCGGCATCGGCATCCGCAGGAACCCCTCCTCCTCCCCCGGCCACCTGCGTTCCGCCGCCCGTCCCGCCCGGCGCCGCCGCTCCGCCCCCCTGCCCACCCCCGCCCGGGGAGAAGGCCGCAACACCAAAACCGCAGGGCTCCACGGAGCAGGCCTGCATGGAGACTCGCACCGTGAAGGCCCCGGCCGTGGTCGTTTCGAACGCGAGGAGCGGAACGTCGTCAGGACCATCATCCCGGGCGATGATCTGCCCATCGGGCGACTGGATCTCCAGATTCAGGTCCGAGCAGTCCTCGTCGCACATGCCCATGAGCAGGTAATTGACATTCGCCCTGAGCTGGAAGGTGAGGGACTCGATGGCGCCCAGGCGAAGCGCACCGAGCCGTCGTTCACCCTCGGGAGCGAATCCCTCGTTGGCCATGAGGACCGTCAGGGTGTCCAACTGGGCCAGCACGATCTGGCTCTGCCCCTCCACCCCACGGGCGGGGAGGAGAAGGGTGCTGACCAGAAGAAGATAGAGGGCGCTGCGAACGGACCTGGTCATGAGGCCTCCTGCAGGTTGAATCGGTCTGCTGGCGGTTCAGAATAAGGGAACCGGAACCCGTTGGCGATACCCCCCGATGCAGCACCCCTCACTCGGGATGCCCTCTTTATGCGCTGAATAATCGCCCCGCCTCAGCTTCCCTTCCGTAGGACTCAAGTCCCGGGCGGTCGAGAACGGTCTCGCCACTCCGGTGCTCACTAGACGAACTGGAGAAACATCATGAGAAGAAAGCACGCCATACACATCGCCCTTGCTGCAACCCTGCTCGCAACTGCCTCGTGCACCGACGACTCCGTGGCCGGACCCGATTCCAGGCCCGGTCGCCTCGGTTTCGGTGGCACCGGACTCGGCGGTGCTCGTCATCGGAGCCACCCACCCGCTGGGCTTCACGCTCCGTTCCTCGGACGGAAGCGAGATCACCGGCCGCCCGGTGACCTGGTCGAGTGGAAACGAGGCTGTGGCCACGGTATCGGGCACCGGGGTCGTGACCGCCGTAGGGGAAGGAACCGCCCAGATTTCCGCGACCCGCGAGGGCCGCACCGGTCTCGCCATCATTCGGGTTCAACGCCCTCCCGTAGCGAGCCTCACGATCGTCGGGGATTCCGTTCGAGTCCTCGAACGGGGTGAAAGCGCGCACTTCATCGCCGTGCCGCGTGCCGCCAACGGGAGTGACCTGAACGGGGTGATCCCCTCCTGGACCACGAGCAACGAGTCGATCGTGTGGGTTTCGGACACTGGCGGCATCGTGGCTCAGCGCGGCGGAAGCGCGGTCATCACGGCGACCGCAGAGGGTCGCACAGCCGCTGTCCGGGTTCTGGTTCCCGAGATCGAGTTCATCGACGTGCTCCCGAAGGCGTCGTCGCTCGCGATCGGCGAGGAGCTCCAGGCTGAGGCCGTGATTCACACCGAGGGAGGAACACGGGTACTTCCCCTTTCATGGGCCAGCGAGAACGAGGACATCCTCGCGGTCAGCGCGAGCGGGCGCGTCACTGCGCTGCGGGCCGGGATCGCCGTGATCCGGGCCAGCGCCGAGGGGGTCGACGGCCGGCTGATGATCCAGGTGCAGGGTGAGCGCCGCCCCTTCCCCGCAACGAAGGCCAACGGCCAGCCCCTTCCGCTCACGCTCGGGGCAACCACCTGGGAAGATGAGTCCGGGACCGTCCGTGCCGCGGAACTCATCCTGATGGGCGGCGCGCTGGCACTCCTCGAGGGAAGCCGGTACCAGCAGCGGCTCTACGTCGGATACCGGTGGGACGGTGAAATCCGCGCCACCGATGTGATCGAGGACGAGGGCGTGATCGGGATCCAGCTCTACACCGGAAACCCGATCCTCATGTCGGAGACCTTCCCGGGCCGGACTTTCCCCGGGACATGGGAAATGACCAACGGATATCCCACGGGTTCGGTGAGCTTCGAGGTGCGGGTCGGCGGCGAGGGTTCACCCGTCACGATCTTCTTCAGGCAGTAGGGTCCACTCCGGCCGACATGGTCGCGCCGAGAGGTTGCGACTGATTGGCGGCGGCGACTGGTGCCGCCTGATGGGGTGGCGCCGGATGCCGATTGATGGGGTGCCGCCGGATGCCGATTGATGGGGTGCCGCCGGAGGG
>JBGTMU010000063.1:0-7822 GCA_041743405.1 Longimicrobiales bacterium
CCGACCGCGCTCGGGACACCCGATCCACGGAGGGAGCCGAGCCCCCACCGGCTTCGCCGCTGCTCATCCTCCACCCGGAGCCCTCCGCCCCGCCCCGTTCGCCCGGGGCCCCGGGCCTTTTCCACACGGCCTTCCTTGTACCCGATCGCTCAGCGCTCGCGCGCCTGCTCCGGCGGCTGGCCCAGAGACAGGTCCGACTCGATGGCGCCTCCGACCATCGGGTGAGCGAGGCGCTCTACCTCTCGGACCCCGAGGGAAACGGGGTCGAACTCTACGTGGATCGCCCCGATTCCGACTGGCGGACCGCCCCGGGGAAGGTCCAGATGGCCACCCTTCCCCTCGACCTGAACGAGCTTCTCGCCTGGGGAGGCGAAGATGCGGCTCCCCTCCCCCCCGGAACGAGAGTGGGGCACCTGCACCTGAGGGGAGCGTCGCTTGAAGCCGGTGAGCGCTTCTTCCATCGAGCGCTCGGGATGGAGATCACGACGGACCGCTACCCGGGTGCGCTCTTCTTCTCGCGCGGCGGATATCACCACCACCTCGCGCTGAACACGTGGGGAACCGCGCCTGATTCCACACGTGATCCCTCCGCAGCCGGCCTCATCGGGTACGAGCTCGAACATCCGTCGGCCGCACCGCGCCGAGGCGTAATCGAAGGGCTTCAGCGGGAAGGGTTTCCGCACCGGGAGACCGAAACCGGAGCGGTCGAGACCGAGGACCCGGTCGGGATTCCAGTCCGGCTCCAC
The DNA here is from genome assembly GCA_041743405.1 of Longimicrobiales bacterium. Classification (GTDB taxonomy): domain Bacteria; phylum Gemmatimonadota; class Gemmatimonadetes; order Longimicrobiales; family Gaopeijiaceae; genus JBGTMU01. Next base: position 747 of record JBGTMU010000063.1, read on the forward strand.
TTCGGACCTCGCGGTCCGAAGCTCAGCTCTCCCTTTCCGGAGCGCTGAGAGCAGCGCCACCGGAACCCGCCGCCGACCGCCGCGTACCCGTGGCGAACTCCGGCACGCCCGTTCCGGCCCCCATCGCGATCCCCCACGTCCGCCGCCGCACCGCCGCCAGCCAGAGCCCCACATCGTCGAGCCAGGCATAGAGGGTCGGGGTGAGAACCAGGGTCAGGATCGTGGAGGTCGTGAGTCCGCCGATCACGGCCTGCCCGATCGGAGCGAACATCTGGCCCATCCCCTCCGTCGCCCAGAACGCCATGGGCACGAGGCCGATCAGCGTCGTGAGGCTCGTCATCAGAACCGGTCGGAGGCGCGCCGTACACCCGAAGAGGAGCGCCTCTCTTCGCTCCATTCCGCCCTGCCGGAGCTGATTCACGAGGTCGATCATGACGATCGAATTGTTCACCACGATCCCCACCGTGATGAGCACCCCGAGGAACGAGAGGACGGAGAAATTCGCCCCGGTCAGGAGGAAGATGAGCCCGAGCCCCGGCACCGCGAAGAAGATCGAGAAGTAGATGATGAGCGGGAACAGGAGGCTTTCGAAGAGGGCGGCCAGAATGATGTAGATGAGCACAAGGGCCAGCGCTCCGGCCGCCATCATGTCTCCGAACTGCTGCTGCTCCTCCCCCCAGCCTCGGCCAAGGTCCCATGAGTAACCCGGGGGAAGGTCGATTCCCGCCATCACCGCCTGGACCTCCGCGATGACCTCTTCACGGTTGGCGAAGGAGGCGATCTCCCCGGAAACGGTGATGGCCGTCTGTCGGTTCTCCCGCTGGATGTCCTGGGGTCCACCGACCACCTGGATATCGGCCACGGTGCCCAGAGGCACGCTCACCCCCGCCGCGTTCCCCACGGCGAGGTTGCCGAGCTGCCCGATGGATACCCGATCCTCGTCGCGGAGCTGGACGAGAACGTCGACCTCGCGCTCGCCGGATCGAAAGCGCGTCGCGACGCGCCCGCGAAGGCCGCCCGCGATGGCCTGGGCCACCTCCTGCGAGGTGAGGCCCTGTCGTTCAGCCGCTCTCCGATCGACCCGGATGCGCACCTCTTCGTTTCCCGCCTGCAGCGAGTTGTCCAGCTCCGAGAGCCCGGTAACCCCTGCCCCCAGCGCTCGCTCGACCACCTCCGCGAGGCCCTCCAGCTCCGAGGTGCTTTCTCCGATCAGCCGTACCTGCACCCCGGAAGCCATCCCGAAGCCGCGCCGCGCCGTCCACTCCACTCCGGGGATCACGGGCAGAAGGCGCTGGATCTCTTCCGAAATTTCGGCTGTAGGCCGCTCTCCTCCTTCGGAAAACGGCTTCAGCGTCATGAAGATCATCGCGAATGTGCCGCCGGAGAAGGCGGACACATTCTCGATCTCGAGCTCTTCGGCCCGCTCGAAGATGGCATCTTCGGCAGAGGCGAACATCGCGCTCCGTTCCTCCACTGAAATCCCACGCGGGGTGCTGACCCCGAGACGGATGAAGCGGTTGTCCTGTTCCGGCATGAGTTCGCGGGGGAGCCCCATCAGGATCCATGCGCCGGCAATGAAGACCACCAGCGTAAATGCGGCCGTCGGGAGTCGATGGTCCAGGATTCGATCCAGAAGCCCCCGGTACCCGCGGTTGAGCCCCGTGATGAACCGGCCCGCCGCGGGCATCTCACCGCGCAGCAGCCTGCGGGCGAGCAGAGGAACAAGGGTGAACGCCATCGCCAGCGAGGCGAGCATGGTGAAGGAGATCGAGGTGCCGAAGGCCCGGAACTGCACCCCCATCTGGGTTTCCGGCATGAAGAAGAGCGGTGCGAACACGATGATGGTGGTGATCGTTCCCGAAACGATCGCGAGCCCCACCTCGTTCGCCCCATCCACTGCGGCCTCCTCCGGGTCGCTCCCCATCTCGCGGTGCCGGAAGATGTTCTCGACCACCACTACCGCATTGTCGATGAGCATCCCCACTGCCAGCATCAGTCCCGACAGAGTGATGATGTTCAGGCTCTCACGCGCCACATGCAGAATGGCGACCGTGAAGATGACCGAGACCGGGATGGCTGCGGCCACGATGAGAGTCGGGGTGATACGACGGAGGAACAGGAAGAGGACGATCACCGCCAGCAGGCCTCCGAAGAAGCCTGCGGCAGCGAGCATTCTCAGTACTTCCAGAATCCCGAGCGATTGATCCTGCCAGAAACGGAACTGCACCCCTTCCATCCCGGGAAGGGTCACGAGGTCGTCGAGGGTGGACCGAATCGCGCGCGCCACCTCCACGATGTTCGCGTCCGACTCCTTGTAGATCTGGACCTGTCGGGCGTTCTGGCCATTCAGGCGGTAGAACGCGTCGAGTTCGGGGAAGTCATAGGTGACGGTAGCCACGTCGCCCAGCCGGATCCCGGCGTCGTTCAGGTTCAGGCGCTCGAACTCCTCTGCGGTCCGAAGCTGTCCGGCCGCCCGGACCAGGAACCGCGTTCCCTCGAGCTGTATGTCACCGACCGAGAAATCCTCATTCCCCCGGGAGAGGGCGCGGTTGATCTGAGCCAGGGTAATCCCGGAGGAACGCATCCGGTCCTGGTCCAGTTCGATCGTGAGCTCCCGGGACTCGAGCCCGGAGAAGTCCACGGCCGCCACCCCGCCCACCTGGAGGAGGGCGGGCTCGATCCGGCGTTCCACGAGCTCCGTGAGCTGCGCTGGATCCCCGGCCCATGCGATGGCCCCGCGGATCACGGGCTGCTCGTCGGATGAAAACCTCCTCACCGTCACTCGCTGGACGTCGTCGGGGAGATCCCTTCGGACCACCCCCACTCGCTCTCTCACTTCGAGAGAGGCGATATCCATGTTCGTGCCGGGCTTGAACTCGAGCTCGATGCGACCCTGGTTCTGACTGGCAGTGGAGCGGATGGATTCGAGGTTCCTGACGGTTCCGAGCCCTTCTTCCATCGGTCTGACGATCTTGCGCTCGACTTCGGCCGGGGAGGCGTCCGGATAGGGCACCGTCACCTGAAGGGTGGGGCGCTGGTACGCGGGGAACATGTCCAGGTTGATCATCCCCGCGGAGATCAGACCCAGGACCACGGCGGTGACCACGAGCATCCCGGTGGTGACCGGCCTGTCTACGGCGAAGCGCGGAAGCGACGGGCCACTCATGCGTGTGCCCCCGCGGGGGATCCCGGAAGGGTCGGCGACCGCACTCCTGCGCTCCCTCCAACTTCCCCGGCTTCCACCCGGGCCCGCTCCCCCCGGATCTCGAAGGCGCGGTAGAGGACCGGCACCACGAAAAGGGTGAGCAGGGTCGAGAGGATCAGCCCCCCGATCACCGGAACCGCGAGCGGCACACGGAGCTCCGCACCCTCTCCAGGGATCAGCGCGAGGGGAAGGAGCCCCAGCACCGTCGTGAGCGTCGACATCACGATCGGGCGCAGGCGGATGCGGCCCGCCTCCCGGAGCGCCGCGTCCAGAGGCATGCCGTCGTCACGGCGCAGCCCGTTCACGCAGTCCACGAAGACGATGGCATTGTTCACCACGATGCCGGTCAGCATCACCATCCCGATCAGCGCAACGACCGAGATCGGGTTCCCCGACAGCCAGAGCGCCCCCAGCGCACCCGGAAGGGCGAGGGGGATCGAGACCAGGATCACCCCAGGGAGTCGGAACGACTCGAACTGGCTCGCGAGTACCAGGTACACGAGGAAGACCGCAAGGAGAAGGGCGAGCTGCATCGACCGCACCGAAGCACGAAGGTCACGGGATTGCCCGGCGACAGCGAGAGTCAGTTCAGCCGGAATCGGGAGTGTCACAAGCGCCTCTTCGACACGGGCGATCGTGCCTGCCAGATCCCGTCCCGAGGGCCGAGCCTCGACCAGCACCACCCGTGACCCACCCCGACGGATGATCTCGGCAGGGCCGTCGGCAAAGGTGAGCGTGGCCACCGACGCGAGGGTGACGGTGTTCCCGCCGGCTAGCTCGAGCTGAAGATTCTCGAGGTTCTCGATCGTCTGCCGCTGGTCCTCCCGGGCACGCACCAGCACGGTGAGATCGCGGTCCTGTTCCGTGAATTCGGTGGCCTCGATTCCGCGTACCCGCGCGCGGAGCGCCTCTGCCGCATCTCCGACCGTGAGCCCCGCACGGGCGAGTCGCTCCCGGTCGAACCGCACCACGAGTTCGGGGGTGCCCATGCGCCGTTCCTCGTCTACCCCGGAGACCCCGGGAACCGTAACCAGCATGTTCCGCACATCCCGCGCCGTCGTGTTCAACAGGCTGAGATCGTATCCACGGACCTCCACTTCGAGTGGGGTGTTCGCCGTGAACAGCCGGGGGCGATCCACCCGGATCTTGAGGCCGGGGAGGTCGTCAAGACGCTCGGCAAGGTTTGCCGCGACCTGATCTTCGCCCCGTCCGATCTGATCCAGACGAACCAGCAGGGTCGCCGCATGGAGCTGCCGCTCACCGGTACGCCCGAGGGTTCCCGCCCCACCCCGCACCCCCACGGTAGTGAAAACCTCCCGGACCGCGGGCTCATCCAGCACGCGCGACTCGGCCTCCCTGGCAAACTCCTCCATCCGGTCGAGACTCGTCCCCGGGGATCCCTCCAGTTCGACCACGAGCTCCCCCTGCCTGAGCTCCGGGATCAGCTCGAGCCCGACCGCGGGGATCAGGGCAAGTCCAACCACGAGCGCGGCCACGGCCGATCCGAAAACCAGCACGGGTCGCCGGAGGGCGGCGACAAGCCATCCCGGATAGCGCTCCTCCACCCAGCCGTAGGAGTTGTCAAAGCCCCGGGCCACTGGCCGAAGCAGCCTCGTCCCGAGCCCCCCTCCCGCGCGGACCCCGCGCAGCGCCGTCCCGGCCCCACGGGCCAGCCACTCGCCCCCTCGTGAATCCAGCGACCCTTCCCCCACTCCCGTCCTCACGCCTTCCCCGCGACCGGCCAGCATCGGGATCAGCGTGAGGGAAACAACGAGGGCCGAGACGAGCGAAAACGAAACCGTCCACGCCTGGTCCCCGAAAAGCTGACCTGCGATCCCGGCCACGAAAACGATCGGGAGGAAGACCGCCACCGTCGTGAGGGTCGAGGCGATGACCGCCTTCCCCACCCGTTCGGTCCCGGTTCGGGCAGCCTCCTCGGGAGAGAGTCCCTTCTCCCTCTCCCGGGCAATCGACTCCAGCACCACGATCGCGCTGTCCACCAGCATCCCCACCCCCAGGGCCAGCCCTCCGAGCGACATGACGTTCAGGGAGATGTCCCGCGAGAACATCAGGATGAAGGTCGCGATCACCGAAATCGGAATGGCGGTGGCGATGATGAGGGTGGTCGCGACGTGCCGGAGGAAGAGGAGCAGCACGAGCATCGCGATCCCTCCTCCGATGAGCGCCGAGCGCTGAACATCCCCCACGGCCTGCCGAATGAATGTGGCCTGGTCGCTCACGAGGGTGAAGGTGATCCCGGGGGGCAGATCCTCCGCCAGGAGTTCCATCCGCTCCCGCACCGCGCCTGACACCGCCACGATGTTCGCCGTGGATTCACGCAGGACCGCCAGCTCCACCGCTTCGGCCCCATTCACGGTGGACACCGTCTCGCGTTCCCTTCCTTCCCTCCGGATCACCGCCACGTCCCCGAGAAGCACCGGCTGTCCCCCCGCCTGCCCGATGACCACGCGCGCCATCTCGGAAGGTTCCACGAACTCGTTCACCGTCCTCACGACGTACTGGGCGTCCCCCTCCTCCAGCACACCCCCGGCCAGGTTGATGTTCTCGGCGGAGAGGCGGGTAGCGACCTGCTGGAAGCGAATACCGAGCTGAGCCAGTCGCCCTTCGTCCACCTCTACGAGGATCTCCTCTTCCAGCCCGCCGGTCACCCGGACGGCCGCGACACCCTCGATCCCCTCCAGACCCCGACGCACCTGTTCCTCGGCCACGAGTCGGAGCGCGATGAGCTCCTGGCGATCCTCGGGTACTCTGGCATTCAGGGGACGGGTCGTGGTGAGGGCGAACCGCAGAACGGGCTCGGATGCAGGGTCGTAGCGGGCGATGGTGGGACGGCCCGCATCGTTCGGAAGGTTCAGGAGGTCCAGCCGCTCCCTCAGGTCGAGGGTGGCAAAGTCCATGTCCGTGCCCCACCGGAACTGGATGGTGACATCCGATCTCCCGGGGCGGGAGCGGGAGGTCACCTGCTGGACCCCCTGAACTACGGATATCGCCTCTTCGATCGGCCTGGAGAGCAGGGTCTCGACCTCGCGCGGGCCCACCCCCCCGTACTCTGTTTCAACCGAAACCGTGGGGAAGGAGAGGTCCGGAAGGAGATCCACCGGGAGCCGGGAAAAGGAAACCACCCCGAAGACCATGACCGCAAGAAACGCCATGCTCACCGCCACCGGGCGGCGGATGGAGAAGTCCACGAGCTTCAAGGTCTGCTCTCCCCTCCGACGGGCGCGCCATCCAGAACCATGAGACGCACGGAGGCATTGGCGCGAAGGCCGTCCTGTCCGACCACGACGACGGTGTCGCCCGGCTGCAGACCACTCCGGATTTCGACCTGGTCTCCGCGCGAGTATCCGAGGGTCACCTCCTGTTCGGTCGCGGTATCGCCGCGGAGAACGAACACCCGCGGAGCCGCACCGTCCACCAGCACCGCCGTGCGGGGAAGGGTGATCCGGTCCAGGAGCAGCTCCGTCACGATATCGACATTCACGAACTGACCCGGCCGCAGGCGTGTGTCTTCACCGGCGCCGACCACCACGGTCACCTGAACGGTGCCACTCAGCGGGTCCACCACGGGGCGGATGCGCTCGACCCGCCCGATGGCGATCGGCGCACTCGCTTCGTCCACGAGAATCCGCGCCTCCTGCCCAACGGTCACCCTCGGGGCATCCCGTTCGGGGACCGCGACATGGGCCTCGAGGCGGTCCAGGTCCGCCACGGCGAAGGCTGGCTGGGCAGTCCCGATCTGCTGACCGCGTTCGATGTACCGATGGGTCACGATCCCCGTGAGGGGAGAACGGATCTGGGCATTGCGGACGCGCAGATCGGCCAGTGCGGCGTCCGCCGCGGCCACGGCCGA
>JBGTMU010000064.1:0-2457 GCA_041743405.1 Longimicrobiales bacterium
GGCAGGGGCTCAGCGGGCACACCGCCGCCACCGCCATGGCCCGTTACTACGGGCCCGGCCGGGGGAAGGCGCTCAGCATCGCGGGGCTCGGCTTCCCGCTGGGGGAGGCCTTCCTTCCACTCCTCGCCGCGGGATCCATCCTGCTCATCGGGTGGCGGTGGAGCTGGGTCGGTGTGGGTGTCCTGGCGATCATCCTGTTCGGGCCACTGCTGGTGATCATTCTCGGGCACTCGGGGGCGGAGATGGATCCCGGACGCGCGGTCCCCAGGGATGCGCCGGCCCCGGGAAAGGGGGTGGAGGCGGTCGCTCCCGAGGCGGCTCCCTCGTGGAATCGCATGCAGGTACTTCGCGACCCCACCTTCTGGTTCGCGATCCCGCTCGCCCTCCTCTCTCCCTTCTGGGTCACGGGGATCTTCCTCTACCAGACGGGGGTCGGGGCGTGGAAGGGGTGGAGCCTTCCCCTGATGGCGGCGGCGTTCACCGCCTTCGCGCTGGCCCGAGTGGTTGTCTCTCTGGCTTCCGGGGGGCTCGTGGATCGCTTCTCGGCCCGCCGGATCTTCCCTTTCTACGCCCTCCCCCTGGCCGCGGGGCTCGGGCTCCTGATCGTCTTCGACGGGAAGTGGGCAGCCTTCGCGTTCATGGCCTGCCTCGGAGTCACCGTGGGAATGGGGGGTACGGTGAAGCCCGCACTGTGGGCCGAACTCTACGGGATCAGGAATCTGGGCTCGATCCAGTCGATGATGACGGCGTTCATGGCCTTCAGTACAGCGGGGAGTCCGATTCTCGTGGGGATGGCGCTGGATGCCGGGACGGGGCTGGACGCTCTGCTTCTCGGTGCGGTGCTCACGGTGGCAGCGGGCACGTTGCTGGCTCTCAGGGTGCCGTTGAAGAAGCAGCGTCATTCCTCCTGAAGCAGTTCAGCCGCGACCGGAGTCGGCGGAGCCCGGAGCATCTCTCCCGTCGCGCCCGTCGCCACCACCCGCCCCTCATCCATCAGAACGAGGGTATCCGAGAGCTCGCGCACGTCGGGGAGCGAATGGGTGACCAGGATCATGGGCGTATCGGTGGTCCGCTGAACCTCGCGAAGCGCATCCCGGAGCCCCCGCCGGATCCGGAAGTCGAGGGCGGCGAAGGGCTCATCCAGGAGAAGGAGCTCCGGCCGCGGAGCGAGGGCCCGGGCCAGCGCCACCCGCTGCCGCTCGCCTCCCGAAAGCCCCGCAGGGATCCGGTTCTCGAACCCGGGAAGTCCGGTCATCTCCAGCAGCTCGGCCACCCGGTCCCTGCGCGCGGCAGAAGGCATGTCGGCCAATCCGAAGGCGATGTTCCTCCCGACGGTCATGTGAGGGAAGAGGGCGTAATCCTGAAACACCATCCCCACTCGGCGGGCCCGCGGAGGAAGGTGCACTCCCGCCTCGGAATTGAAGAGCGTCCGGCCTCCGAGGCGGATCGAGCCCTCCGCCGGGCGATCGAGCCCGGCAAGGTGCCGAAGGGTCAGGCTCTTTCCGGCGCCGGAGGGTCCGAAGAGCGCGGTGATTCCCCCGGAAGCCGTGAACGAAGCCTCGAGCTGAAAGCCTTCGATGCTCGCACTGAACCCCACTTCGAGCGTCACCATCCCGGAGCCCGGCCGAGGCGAGTCAGGAGGAAGAGAACTCCCGCGGCGAGGAGCGTGAGGGCAAGGGCGAGGACAAGCGCCTCATCCATCCGCCCGGCCTGCACCGCGTCGTAGATGGCGAGGCTCCCGGTGCGCGTGCGGCCGGGGAGGCTCCCGGCGACCATGACGGTGGCCCCGAACTCCCCCACGGCCCGGGCAAACGCGAGGGCCACCCCGGCGAGGATCGCCCGCCAGGCCAGCGGCAGGGTCACGGTCAGCGCGATGGCCCATTCGCTCCGCCCCAGGGTGCGCGCCGCTTCGGCGTAGTTCGGATCTACCTGCTCGATCCCCGCCTGGGCGGCCCGGATCAGGAAGGGGACCGAGGCCACGAATGCCGCGACCACGGCGGCGGTGGGAGTGAATACGATCCGTCCCAGCCCCAACTGCTCGGCCATCCACCCGACGGGCCCCTCCCGACCGACCAGGAGAAGGAGGAAGTACCCCAGCACGGTGGGAGGGAGGACCATGGGAAGGAGCACGAGGACGGTGAGGAAATCCCGCCCCCGCAGCGACTTCCGGGCCAGGAGCCAGGCGACGGGAAGTCCGACGACGAGGGCCAGGAGCGTTGCGATGCCCGCGATCACCAGGGAAAGAGCGAGGGGGTGGAGGCCCATCCTACGGCAGCCGATCCGGGGGCGCCGGCGAGTGCGCGGCCGGGGGCGAGTGCGCGGCCGGAGGGGGTTCGAACCCGAAGCGGAGGAGGAGGGACTGCCCCTCTTCCGAGAGTACAAAGCCGAGGAAGGCCGCCGCATCGGAAGGGCGCCGGGAGTCGGTCACGATCCCCGCTGCCTGCACGAGGGGCGCGT
>JBGTMU010000065.1:0-8877 GCA_041743405.1 Longimicrobiales bacterium
TCGGCGGTCCCTCGGGGGCTGACCCCGGCGTTGTTGACCAGGACGTCGAGTCCTCCCCAGCGCTCGGTCAGCTTGGCCAGGGCGCGTGACCAGTCGTCAGCGCGGGTCACGTCGAGCGGAACATCCCAGGCCTCGTGCCCCCCGTCGCGCAACAGGGCCGCGGAGTGCGCGGCGGAGTCGCCGTCGATATCGGCGAGGGCGACTTTCAGCCCCGCCTGGCACAAGGCCCGGGCGATCCCCAGCCCGATCCCCCGGCCCGCGCCGGTCACGAGGGCGGTGCTTCCCGAGAGTCGCTCAAACGTCATTGGCTCACCCCCCGAGCCGATTCGAGCCCATGCAGAGACCCAGGAACTCCTCACGCGTGCGGGCGTCCTTCAGGAAGGTGCCCCGCATCGCCGAGGTGATCGTATAGGAGTTCTGCTTTTCGACCCCCCGCATCATCATGCAGAGGTGATGAGCCTCGATCACGACACCCACCCCCTGGGGCTGGACGACCTCCCAGAATGACTGGGCAATCTCTTCGGTGAGCCGTTCCTGAACCTGGAGACGGCGGGCGAAGACGTCCACGAGACGCGCCACCTTCGAGAGTCCCAGAATCCTTCCATCGGGGATGTAGGCCACATGCACCTTGCCGAAGAAGGGGAGCATGTGGTGCTCGCAGAGCGAGTACATCTCGATCCCCTTCACGATCACCATGTTGTGGTGTGGCTCTTCGAAGAGAGCGTCTCCGATGACCTCCCGGGCCTCCTTCCGGTACCCTCCGGTGAGGAACTCCAGGGCGCGCTCGACCCGTTCCGGGGTCTTCCGGAGTCCCTCTCGCGCGGGGTCGTCACTAAGTCTTCGGATCATCTCCGCGACGAGCTCGGGAAAGGGCACGTCGGAGAGATCCGAGGACCCGGGGCGGGGCGGGTTGGTGGAGCTGTTCATTCCCCCTCGTATTCCACGTGGTTGCGTTCGGTTTCCCTCAGTACCAGTCGTCGAAGGGCAATCCCCTCGGGCATGTGCGGCCGGAGTCGGTGCCAGATCGCCACTATCAGGTTCTCGGTAGTGGGGTTCACCCCGTTCAGCCACGCGACCTGAAGATTCAGGTTGCGGTGGTCCACGTCCCGGATCACCTGCTTCTCGACGAGTTCCTTTAGGAGCTTCAGATCCATCACGTATCCGGTTTCGGGATCGACCTCCCCCTCCACCGTGACATCCAGCTCGTAGTTGTGGCCATGCCAGTGCGGGTTCGCACAGTCCCCGAAGGTCTCGGCGTTCTGCTCGTCGGACCAGTCGGGGCGGAAGAGTCGATGGGCTGCGGAGAAGTGGATTCTCCGGGTGACGCGGACTCTCGGCATGGCTCGGGGCGTGGGGTGAGACGAGGAGAGTGGGGCGTCGACCCCCGGCGGGGAGTCGGATCACCAGGCTCGGAGATCGGCTACCCCGCCTCCCGCAGGCGGGTCCGTGCCTGCGATTCCCTTCACTGGCGCCGCCTGAAAAAAACTGGGGCCGGTGCCTCGGAAGGCTCCGGCCCCATGGGCGCATCGGAGAATGGTTATTGAAGCCCGGGATGTACTTGTGGTGACCTCCCCGACGTGTCCGAAGTCCCCTCTCGGGGCGTTTCGTTGACTTCAGGAGTCAGTCCCGGCTTCAGTGTGTTGGCTCAATAAACGAATCGCTCCGACACGACCGTCAGTGAATATAGGACAGCCCCATCCGCGACGCAAAGGCGGGAACCTCGTCACTCGCGATAGCTGCGCAGCCGCCCCAGATTCGCCCGGTCGAGCGTCACCAGGTCGTCGCCCTTCGGGGTTTCGAGCACCTTCGCGATGCCGGAGAAACGTGGATCGTTGATGATCCGCCGGAAGGGGGCTTCCCCGAGGGATCCCTCCCCGATGTGCTCATGCCGATCCTTCCGCGAGCCGAACGGGTGTTTCGAGTCGTTCAGGTGAAAGAGGCCCAGTCGGTCGAGCCCCAGAATGTCTTCGAAGGCCGCCCAGACCCCGTCGTAGTCTCCCACCAGATCGTACCCGGCCGAATACGCATGGCAGGTATCGAAGCAGATGCCCACCCGGCTTCGAGCTGGTTCGGGGATCCGGCTCAGGATCGCGGCCAGGTTCTCGAAGCTCGCCCCCACCGAGGTGCCGGACCCCGCCGTGATTTCCAGAAGAACCCGGGTGGGTCCGGGGACCTCGTCCAGCGCCAGCGCCACCCCTTCGGCGTTCTTCGCGATCCCCCGATCTGGGTCACCGTCGGTGGCGTTCCCCGGGTGTGTAACGAGGAAGTCGAGCTCGAGTGCCGAGCACCGTTCGAGCTCCGAGCGGAATGAGGCGAAGGAGCGAGCCCACAGATCCGGGTCCGGGCTGCTCAGGTTGATCAGGTACGAGTCGTGCGAACCCGCCGTGACGATTCCCTTCGCGGAGTGTTCAGCGAGGTAGGCCGCGGCCTGCGGCTTCTCGATCGTTGGCTCGGCCCACCGGTTGGGCTGCTTGGTGAAGAGCTGGAGCGTGACCGAGCCGATGGCGCGTGCCCGCTCCGGCGCATTCTCGACCCCTCCCGCCGTGGATACGTGAGCACCGAGTTCGTCCCGAAGATCCGTGTAGTCCTGTTCGGGCGTCTCGTTCACCCTCACGAACCCGTGGGCTCGGACCCGTTTCTCCCGCGCCGCTCACCCACACGGCGGCGGAGTCCGCTCCTGCGCGACCCTCCGTCCCTCCGTTCACCCCCGGACCTCCGTTCGTCCTCAAATCGGCGCGGCCCGTTCAATCTCCGGGTCTCCACAAGCCTCCGGGCCTCGGCCTGATCCGCGCGACCCTCGCCCCTCCTCGCGCCTTCAGCTCTCCTCGAAGCCTCGCTCCGTCGACCGTCACCGTCCCGCCGTTGGATGACTCTCCGCCCCCCCTCGCTGTCTCGGCGGTGCGCTCCGCTCCGGCGGTCGTCCGAGGACCGTCGATCGACCCCGGTTCTGGCTTCGGCGATTTCACTTCTGTCGGATCCGATTCTCATCCCTGCGTCTCTCCCTGAATCGAGGTTCATGTCGTCCATCGCTTTCCGGGCGCCGGCGTCTACCGTTCCCCGGCCCCTCCGGGCAACCCTGGCTCAGTCATTTCGCGCACATCGAGCGCTTCGTCAAGTACCGACTCGTCGAGGAGTTTACGCTCCAGGACCACATCGCGCACGGATCGTCCCTCCCGGGCCGACTGCTTGGCCACTTCGGAGGCCATGTCATACCCGATATGGAGGTTCAGCGCCGTGGCGATGGCCGGGTTCTTTTCCAGCAGTTCGCGAGTCCGGGTTTCATTCGCGGTGATGCCGACCACGCACCGGTCGGTGAAGGTCTGTACCGCGTTTGCGATGAGGGTGGTGGACTCCAGGAACGCCTGAGCCATCACCGGCATCATGACGTTGAGCTGAAAATTCCCCCGACTGCCTGCGATCGTGATGGTGGTCTGATTCCCCATCACTCGGGCCGCCACCATCATGAGAGCCTCGGAGAGCACGGGATTGACCTTCCCCGGCATTATGGAGCTCCCGGGCTGGATGGCGGGGAGCCGGATTTCCGAGAGCCCCGAGGTCGGGCCCGAAGCGAGCCAGCGCACGTCATCCGCGATCTTCATGAGCGAGGTTGCGACGGTGTTCAGGGCACCATGCGCATCGACGAGGGAATCGCGCGCGCCCTGGGCCTCGAAGTGGTCGTCGGCCTCGTGAAACGCGAGCCCGGTGGCTTCGGATATCCCCGCAATCGCAAGGCGGGCGAATCGGGGGTGCGTGTTGATCCCTGTTCCCACCGCAGTGCCTCCGAGAGCGAGTTCCGAGAGCGCGTGGGAGGCCCCCTGAAGTCGCTCGATTCCTTTCTCGATCTGCGTGGCGAAGGCGCCGAACTCCTGACCGAGCCGCACCGGGGTCGCGTCCATCAGATGGGTGCGTCCCGACTTCACGATCCCGTCGAACTCACTTGCCTTCTCCCTCAGAGCCCCGGCCAGCTTCTGGAGAGCGGGGATTGTCTCGCGGACGAGCGCAAGCCGCGCCGCCACATGGATCGCGGTCGGAATCACGTCGTTCGAGGACTGCCCGAAGTTCACGTGGTCGTTGGGATGGACGTGCCTCCCCTTCCCCTCGAGGATCCGATTGGCGAGTTCAGCCACGACCTCGTTCGCGTTCATGTTGGACGAGGTCCCGGAGCCGGTCTGGTACACATCGACGGGGAACTCATCGTCCCACTTCCCGGACGCGACCTCTCCCGCTGCAGCGGCGATCGCCTCGGCCACCTCGGAGTCCAGATTCCCGAGCTCGGCGTTCGCGAACGCGGCTGCCCGCTTGATGACGCCGAGCGCTTCGATCATCCGCCTCCCGAAGCGCTGGCCGCTGATTGGGAAGTTCTCGACGGCGCGCTGGGTCTGCGCGGCGTAGAGCGCGTTTTCCGGGACCTTCACCTCACCCAGTGAGTCCTTCTCGATGCGGAACCCGTCAGACATGAACGTTAGTCTCCCGTTGTTCAACCGCGTTCTCATGAATCCAGCCAGCGCAGTGAAGCAATCTAGCGAGCTTTCACTTCTTCGGGGGGCGGCTCGGCCGAATCTCGATGCGCGACGGCAGCGCCCTGCCGGGGAAGGCGAGAAGGTCCGTCACCACTTGCGCGATGTCATCCGCAGTGAGCTTCCAGTCCGCAGCCGGATCCGGATCTCCGCCGGAGAAATGCGTGTTCACGCTCCCTGGCATGATGCAGCTCACACGAATCCCCTCATGCCTCAGGTCCAGCATCATCGCTTCGCTCATCCCCAGGAGCCCGAACTTGCTGGCGTTGTAGGCGACGCCGCCGGGGAAGGGGTTCTTCCCGGCGAGGGAGCCGATGTTCAGGATCCACCCCCCGCCCCGTTCGATCAGGTGGGGAACCGAAACATGCGTGCAGTTGAACACCCCGTCCAGATTGGTGCGAATCACGAGGTCCCAGTCTGCCGGGTCCATCGTCTGGATGGGGGCGAAGCGCCCGAGTCCCGCGTTGTTCACGAGCACATCGAGGCCACCGAACGCCTCCACTGCGCCTTCGATGAGTCGCCGGCAGGCATCCGGATCGCGCACGTCACAGGGGATCCCGATGGCGCGTCCGGGGGCGGAGCCGGAGAGTTCCTCCGCCGCCTGCTCGACTTCCTCCGGGGTGCGGCTCGAGATCACGACCTTCGCACCCGCCTCGAGCAGAGCCTCGGCGATGGCCCGTCCGATCCCCTTCGTGCTCCCCGTGACCACGGCCACGGTGCCGTTCAACGACTTTCCTTCCGCTTCCATTGTCGACCCCTTTCTGTTCCTTGAAGTGGCGGTTGGTGTAAATTTTCGTCAGGGAGATTTCCTCGGATAGACTTCCCTTCGGGAGAATTTTCCGCGGGCATCCTTCCCGAAGGCGAATTCCCCTCAGGCAAACTTCCTTCCGGTTCGGTGTACCGGACTGGGCCTGCTTCGTTTCCTTTCGTACAGGAGGTCCTCTGGGAAAGACCGCTTTAGTGACCGGCGGCGCCATTCGCATCGGCCGCGCGATCACCCTGGGTCTGGCCGAGGCCGGCTTCGATGTCGCCGTGAACTACCACAGTTCGGAGGCGGAAGCTCTCTCGGTCATCCACCGGGTGGAAGCGCTCGGACAGCGCGCCATGGCCCTCCAGGGGGATGTTTCGAACTCAGCCGATGTTCAGGCGATGGCGGACGAGGTGGAGAGCCGGTTCGGGAGGCTCGACCTGCTCGTCAACAATGCCTCGATCTTTCCCGCCGGTCCGCTTCTCGAGATCGAAGAAGGGGAGTGGGACCGCGTGATGGCCGTGAATCTGAAGGGGCCCTTCCTCATGGTTAAGGCGGTCGCACCCCTCCTCACCGCCTCGGGTGGGAACGTAGTGAACCTCGTGGATCTGTCCGCGTTTCAGCCCTGGGTCGAGTATCCGCACCATGCGGTCTCGAAGGCGGGTCTCCTGCACCTCACGAGAGTGATGGCGCGCGCACTCGCTCCACGGGTCCGGGTGAACGCGATTGCTCCCGGGGCTGTGCTCCTCCCGGAGAGCTACGATGAAGAGGCGCGGGAGAAGTCACGTCGCCGCTCCGTGCTCGGAACGCTCGGTTCGCCGGAAGATGTGGTGCGGACCGTGCTCTTCCTCGATCGCTCGCCGTTCATTACCGGGGAGGTGATCGTGGTGGATGGGGGGCGGCTGATGGGGTAGCAACATTCCAACTCCATGCCCGCGGCCAGAGCCCACGGTCCGCCCGTCTCGTCACGCTTCCTCTCCATCCCCTTCCTCGATCATCGCCTCGATCGCCCTGAGTCGAACCGCATCGGGAATGTCGACATCGTGCCGCCAGCGCGCGGAGGCGGTCAGGGGACCTGGAGGAGGCGCCGGCTCAGCACGTCCCCCCAGGGCCAGATCGTCCGCCGCCTCCTCTTGCTCGGTCACCCGCTCCGCCGCCGCATCCGCATCCCGCATCCCCGCGTACCTCCCGTCGAAGTGCATCCCTCCGCGCGGATCGTGGAATACGGGGCGTCCGCGCCCCCACCATTCGACGCGCCACCCTCCCTCGTGGACGAGACGGTGGTGATGTCGGCACAGGAGGAGGCAGTTCCCGAGGCTTGTTTCCCCGCCATCGGCCCAGTGGCGGACGTGATGGCCGTCGGTGAACCGGAGTCCGCAGCCCGGGAAGCGGCAGCCGCGGTCCCGGATGTCGAGCGCGCGCCGGAGAGCCGGGGAGATCGTGCGCGTTCGGCGCCCCACCGAGAGGATGGAGCCGTCGGGCGCATGCTCCGCGCGGACGACCGACGCATCGCAGCAAACGCGTCTCGACGTTTCAGCTGCAACGCGTACCCCATCTTCCAGCTCGGACCGACCCGGTTCGCCGTCTGCGGAAAGGGTTGCCGGATCCACATGGAGCACCACTTGATAGCGTTCGGCGCGGGTGCCGGAGATGGGGGCCGTCGAGTCCGCGGGGCGAACTCTTCCATTCGAGTTGAGGAACTCGCTGTCTCCGATAGGGGCGTGCCCCTCCGAGATGGTGACATCGCCGCCCGCTCCCTGCTCCGCTTTGTCCGCCGACTCCCCGAACCCCACCCCCAACGCCCGCTCCGCGAGCAGCCCGATCGCATCCGCCCGGCGTCGGGCGGCCTCACGCGTGCTCTCTTCATCGCCGCGCAGTTCTTCCGGGACCCCTCCGTTCTCCCGAAAGAGCGCGTCCCCCGCCGCCTCGATCGCCCGCATCAGCAGGGCGCCTACCTCGGCAGTGAGCCGGCCCCGGATCACATACATTCCCTCGTCATCCGGGAAAACCGAGAGCGTGCGGCTCTCGTGCAGCATCCGCTCCCACTCCGCTTCGTCTTTTCGGCTCCGCTTCTTCCATCCCCGGATCAGCCGTTCGAGCGACGCCGTGGTGCTCCCGAGCGCGAACTCGAGCAGCTCCGACTCGTTCTCCGCCGTCGCCGCCCGGGTGAGGGCCCGTACCTGCGAGAACGAAAGCGCCCCGTGCGCCATTGCGGCACCGATTTCCGGAAGCCGCACAAGTGCCCGGGCCGCGCGGACCCGCTCGCGTGCCGCCCCCAGGTCGATCCCGGTGCGGAATGAGAGCCAGTGCGCAGCGGAGCGGTGGCCCCCGAGCTCCCAGCCCCGTCGCCGATCGAAGTCCGCGAGAAGAACGAGCAGTCGGTGCGTAGCCTGGTGAATCCGGGCCGCGATCGTCGCAATCTCGTCGCCGAGGTCTTCCAGGGCGTCGGGCTCCGCGAAGGGGTTGGGCTTCGAGGAAGGGTCGGGCACCGAGGCAGGGCTGGAGTCCGAGGAAGGGTTGGGCTCCGTGGAAGGACTGGGCTCCCGAAGAGATTCGTGGTCCCCCGGACCCTCCGCATCCCCCGAACCGTACTCGACCATCCCCCGCTCCCGCACCATTGCAAACCGGACCATCGTCCACCCCCTAAGTTTAAGCCATACAATACGATACCCTGAAATATAACGGAGGGTATGGAGGCTTTACCGGAGTCCGCTGGAGCCCCCGGAAGGCCCTGACAGGTCATTCCGAACCGCGCACGGCGTCCCTCCGGCGTCCGCTGCCCTTCAGGCGGACTCCAGTGGCCTTTTGTCCGCCCATCCGAGACCTGTACCGACCCGCCCTCTCGAAAGCTGTCCATAGCAGAATGGGACAGATGTGCGGGGGAGGGGCGCAACTGGGAGTGAGGCGGCCTGCGGGGGAAAAAAAGGGGGGGATGCGAACCGAGGTGGACCCCGTCCGAAGCCGACCTTCCGCAACCCAGGCCTACCTGCGCAGGACCCCCCCCCTCACCCCTCCCCGTGGGCCATCCAGCGCTCCGCTTCGAGCGCGGCCATGCACCCGCTCCCGGCCGCCGTGATCGCCTGACGGTAGAAGGAATCCATCACGTCGCCCGCGGCGAAGATCCCGGGGACGCTCGTTTCCGTGCGCCACGACCGGGCCGGGATCAGGTACCCGACATCGTCCGTCTCCAGCTTACCCTGGAGGAACGCCGTATTCGGCGTATGGCCAATGGCCAGGAAGAGCCCTGCGACCTCGATCTCGCGCTCATCACCCGAGACCGTATCCTTCAGCCGGATCCCGGTAATGAAGTCATCCCCCAGCACCTCCACGACTTCGGAGTTCCACTCCACCCGGATCTTCGGATTGGCGAGCACCCGCTCCGCCATGATCTCCGAAGCGCGGAAGGCCTCCCGGCGATGCACGATCACCACTTCCTTCGCGAACTTCGTGAGGTACGTGGCCTCTTCCATCGCGGAGTCTCCCCCACCGACCACGGCCAGCACCTGGTCACGGAAGGCCGGGAGCGCTCCGTCGCAGACGGCGCAGGCGGACACCCCGCCCCCGGTCTGGGCCAGCCGCTCCTCGTTCGAAAGCCCGAGCCAGTTGGCTCGC
>JBGTMU010000066.1:0-2859 GCA_041743405.1 Longimicrobiales bacterium
GCTGCAGGCGCAGCCCGCCGTCGATGTTCCAC
This sequence comes from Longimicrobiales bacterium, assembly GCA_041743405.1. GTDB lineage: Bacteria > Gemmatimonadota > Gemmatimonadetes > Longimicrobiales > Gaopeijiaceae > JBGTMU01. The sequence continues at coordinate 33 of JBGTMU010000066.1, forward strand.
TCGTGACACGCTGCGGCCACCAACGGAAGATCGACCGCTGTGGCGACGGTCGATGTACCACTGGTGACCGCGCGCTGGCACACCAACGGAAGATCGACCGCTGTGGCGGCGGTGGATGTTCCGCAACCGCCCGGCGAGCGCCACGAACGGAAGATCGACGTCGGGACACCTCCCGGTTGCTTCCTCCGAGGCCGTAGCGAGCGACGTCGTTCCGGACCTCCTCGAAGGCATCGGGAAGGCGGTGGCTGACGTGGATCTCCCTCTGACGGCGCGGCGCTACCGCCCGACGCGGTCGAGCCAGAGAAGGAGCGTGTCCCAGTATCCCGGAACGTATTCTCCGAGCCCCTCCATCCGCTGAAACTCGGACGGGGCACCCGTTCGCCCGAGGAAGAAGCTGTGGTGGGCCCGGGGAAAGACGACGACCCGGAAGTCCGGGTGCCCGATCTCGTCGAGCGTCCGTCGCAGGCGTTCGGCCGAGCGGGCCGCCGGAATGATCGTGTCCCATTCGCCAAAGAGCGCGAGCACTGGCCTGCGAAACTGCCGCCACTCGGAAACAGGGTCGTGGGTCATGCGAAGGTCCCACGGGGTGGCCCCCACTCCGGATGAGACCCTTGCCTCAGCGCCTTCCACCAGACTCCGGCGGGAAGCCATCGCTCCCTCCAGGGCTTCCCCCTGGAACCCTTCCTCCGCAAGCTCACCGCGCTCCCGGTGGAGAAACGACTCCGCCTTCGGCAACCCACCCCCGGAGAGAGCGACGATGTACGCCACGGCGTCGGTGCGGGACGCGGCCAGAGGCGCGATCCAGGCTCCCTCGCTGAAGCCGATCAACCCCACGTTCCCGGAAACATCGTCCCGCGCCCGGAGCCATTCCACCGCGGCCGCCAGGTCGTCGGCCAGGGCCGCGTGCTCCACGTCCCATGTGCCTTCCGAGTCTCCGGTTCCCCGCTTGTCGAAGGCGAGGACCGCAAAGCCCCGATCCACGAGGACGTAGGGCAGGGCGTCGAAGGCATGGCGATGGCCCTCGTCCTCACTTCCCCCGGCCAGGACGACACCGGGATAGGGACCCGGGCCAGAGGAGGGCAGGTGAAGGGTTCCCTGGAGCTGGATACCGCCTGCGCCCCGGAACGCCATCTCCTCGTGACGGAGCGGGATCCGGGTGGCCCGCCGCTCGGCCCCGGAGGCGAACTCGAAAAGGGTCAGGTTGCCTTCGCTTCCGAAGACGAGCCGGAAAGCCGCGGGTTCAGGTCGGACCAGGGTCTCCCCAGCGACGAGGCTCCCGCCCTCGCCCGGGAAGAGGGCTCGGATCGCCCCCGTGCCGAGGCTCGTGAACAGCGGGACCGTCTGTTCTCCCACGCGACGAGGTGAGATGATCACCCGTCCATGGGCCCCGTCAGCCGCGTAGATCCCCATGATGGAAGCGGGATCGAAGGCCGCCGCCTCCGGGGGGGAAGGGACCTCGACCGGAGCGGGGACGGCGCAGGCGGGGAACAGGACGCAGAGGACAGCGATGGCGAAACAGCGGGTGCCCTTGAGCACGCGGAGAACCGGATTCATGGAGCACATCCGTCGGGGGAGTCGGAGGGAGCCTCGGCCGCATCGCGAGCCGTACGGCGGGCGGCGAGGAATACGAAGGCGGTGCGCTGGTCGAGCACGCTTTCCAGCGAAGGCCCGTCGTCCACGAGCGCCCACTCGAGGGTGGAGGCGCTCAGGAGAGCGAAAAGCACCTGGAGGAAGAGCTCCCCGTCGAGGTCGGCGCGGAGCTCTCCGGAGGTGATTCCGGCAGCCACCCGTCCATCGAGCCAGGCGCGGAAGCGCTCCTCCTGCCGGGCGTCTGCGGCCAGGAGCAGTTCGCTCCCGAACATCACGCGCACGAGAATGCGCCCCAGGGCGCGCTGCCCCTGGACCAGCTCGGCCCAGTGGGCGAACGCGTACCGTACCGCGCTCTCCGCCCCCGATGGCGGGGCATCCCCGAGGGCCTTGAGGAGCCCCTCCTTCAGGTCGTCGTGGAAGCCGAGGAGCACGTACTCCTTGCTCGGGAAGTAGTTGAAGAAGGTGCCCTTGGCCACGTCCGCCCGATCACAGATCTCCTGGACCGACGTGCTGTCATAGCCCTGAGCCGCGAAGAGGGCGAGGGCTGCCCGGGTCAGGCGCCTGCGGACCTCCACCTTTTTCCGTTCGCGGCGCGAGGCTGGCTCGCGGAGGCGGGGACTTGAATAATGACCCAAGTCATAAGTGACCATGGTCACAATTTGTGCGGGATCCGGGTCGGAGTCAAGTGCTGACGCGATTTCCTGCGGACGCGGGCCCCCTCCGGCGAAACTACCGCCGTCTCAGAGCCGTGGAACCCCGAGCCGGGTGATGCACGAGGTGTCCAGCGCCGCCGGAGCGGACCCGGAGAAGAACTCCGCGAGGATGGCCCGCACGCAAGACTCCACTTCCGGATTGGGGATCGACCCGTGACCGCCTCCCCCAAGGACGACATGACGGGAATTGACGAGCCCCGCAGCCACCCGATCCGCATAGGCAGGGGGTGTGACCGGGTCGAGCGATCCGGAGAGGAGCAGGGTCGGGACGGGAGAAATCAGGGGATGATGAAAGTCCTCGGGAAGCTCGCGCATGGGCCACTCTGCGCACGCTTCGATCATCTCGATCACCAGGCGCTCCGTGAGAAGCGTTCCGGCCGTCTCCCGTTCCACTTCCGCCCGCGAGATGAAGCGCACGTCCTCCGCGCAGAAGACGGAGAAGTGGAGTCCAAGAGCCAGCGAGGAAAGCCCGGCTGCCCGATCCACGAACGCCTGCGCAAGAGCCCCAAACTCCCCGGAGCCCG
>JBGTMU010000067.1:0-3451 GCA_041743405.1 Longimicrobiales bacterium
TTCGAGTCCTCCCCCCCGAGCTCCGGCAGCTACCCTGCCGGCTTCACAACTAACCGGCCCCCATCGTCTAGCGGCCTAGGACACCACCCTCTCAAGGTGGCGGCACGGGTTCGAATCCCGTTGGGGGTGCCAGTTGTGAACGCCCTGGTCACAGCGTCGAGATGCCCGTTGACCAGGGGATTTACCGTTTACTGCGGCCCGATCGGGCGTACGTCGCGTACCTTCCCGTACCACCCCGTGGAGCCCCGTAATGCGCCATTTGTGCCAGATTTGTGCCAAATTGTGCCAGATTTGTGCCAGAAAAATGCCGCTCTGCGTGGCGCGCGCGGTGTGCGACCCCGGTTCATAGTGGACACTGTGGACCCGGTAGGTGGTTGACGGTTTTGGGACGCGGCCCCGGTCCCTGGGCGACACTGGCCCCGGTACCTGAGGATCACCTCGCTGTGGCGTACACGACTCGGAATCGAGACCGAGGCGACACCACGTGACCTCCATCAGATACATCCCACCGAAGTACAGGACGGAGAAGCCCAGCGCGACGACGAACATGAGGGCCGAGCCCCCACGAAGAACGCCCCGCATCCATCCCGGCAGAGGTACTCGCCTCATGAGCGCGTCCCGGGTGCAGTGAGGCCCCACTTCTCCTGCACGAATCGCCAGAACAGGGGGACAGCATCTGCGGCGGGGCGTTCGATCCGATCGTTCCGGCCTGTGTGGGACAGGTGCTCAATCAGGACCTGCCCGGGCTTCGGTGGATCGGGGGAGCTCGGCGCTCTCACCACGATCACCTCCAGAGGCACATCCGTGAGCGGCAGGTCGGCTACGACCAGGTCGTGCATCGAGGTGGACGCAGCCATCGAGTCGCCAAGTCCAGCGTCCTCGACGCTGTCCACCACGTCGAGCAGGTACCTGAACCGCTGGTCGATCTCGGACAGCTCGGTGTACCGCGCTCGAAGGTCCGACCAACTCGTCGGCCGGAACTCATACGCCCACGCACGCGTCCTCACCGTCGGTCCGGCTCCCGCCGTGGAACCGGCAGGGTTGCTCGGGTCACTGACCGGTACCCGCCGTCATGGAGACGCGGCCTCGGCGATTGCTTCGGCAAGACCACCCACATCAGGGACTTCCTCCCCCTCTGACACGACCTCGAAGACAAGGACGTGATGCCGACCGGCCTGAAATGAGATCCGCTCAACAGACGACCCCTCGGCGGAGAACGTGAATCGGTTGGCCTCTGCGATCTTAGAGAAGGGGCCGACTTCGTCGGCGAGCCAACAATCCAGTACAGCCCGACCCGCCGCGAACGTGGCGGCCTCGTCGCTTGATCCGAAGGACAGCACTCGCAGCCCCAACTGACGACCGTCCGCCTCCCACACCTGCGACAACCCGTCCTCCTGCGGATGGAGCGCGAGGAACGCGGGTTCACCGGGCGCGAAGCTCGACTCGGTCAGCCCCGAGTCCACATCCTTGATGCTCACCCACTCGCCCGGGGATGGCGGCCGATCTGGGACCCAGGACCGGATCTCCCCGACACCAGGCACAGATGGCGACGCAAGCGCCCGATCCTGCGCCGCTCGACAACCGCCAGGGATAGGGTCCGAGCCGAGCAGGACCCGCGCAGCGCTCAGCGCTTCACTCGACTGCGGTGAACCCTCGAACGGGCCCTGCCAACAGACCTTCCAGTCGCCGTTCTCTCGCCGAAGCGCAACGACGCCCTGGTCTACAACCACTTCGCCCTCGACGCGACGGGAGGAGGAATACACCACCGCGCCCACATCGTCGTCCGCCGCTGTTGCCAGGTGGATCTCGTGACCCGCAGCCTCGCCGCCACCCGACAGCGCCAGCATGATGAAGCCGGGAAGCTCGATGGCAGATCGGAAATCAGCGCACGACATGCGATACGCCGCCTCGTAGTCGCCGTCCTCCAAGCTCGCTAGGTACCGATCAGCGGAGTCGGAGACGCCCCCGGCAGACCGGAACAGTGCCGCTCCCTTCAGGACTACAGGCAGTAGGAGCAGCAAGACCACTCCGCCCACAACCCAAGGCCACTTTGGCGAACCACTAGCGGTGCCCGGACCCGAAGGTGGCACGGGTAGGGGCGCTGGACCACCAGGCCCTCCCACTAGCGGCTAGATCCAGGCAGTGGCGTGCGAAGCATGACCGGCATGTGTACTCGCCTCACCTAGACAGCCTCCCACGTGACCACGGCCGACGACCGGTCACGAGCACCCCAAGGACCTAAGGATTCGTGTCCAACAACCCGGGTCAACTCCACCTCATGGAATGTGCCACCGCTCCTCACCGATCTCTGGGGGGAGGAACAAGACGGCGCATCAGTTTGGTGTCGAAGACTCGATCCTGAGCCCTTGCCAGTCGTCCGGGTCGGTAGCTCCGGATCCCCCTCGGGGAGAGAGACCAGGTGCCCCAGCCGAACAGCGCAGCGAGCGGGAGACCGATGACGAGCGCCGACGGCCTTCCAGCGAAGACCGCCACGGCCGTCACTGACACCGTGAGAAGCAACAACGACCCGGTGGTTCCAATCGCAAAGACACGCTCCAGATGCATCACGCGGTCCCGTTGCAATCCCGGCAGAGGTACTCGGGTCATAGATCCCAGGGCCACCGCCCGACCCCCATGTCCTCGTAGGCCATCGATGCCACGACCGCTTGCCCGAGCAGCCGTTGGGGACCCATGCCAGTTCTGTCCATTGACCCCCAGAACCACTCACTCGCGGCCAGCGGCCTCAATCGCACCCAGATCGCCTTGTCATCGCTGGTCCAGGTGGTGCCATCGCCGGACTCATCGCTCAGGTGGAATCCCGTAGCCGAAAGCCCCGCTCCCAAATTCGCGACCAGTCCGCGAGCGTCGGATGCTGGGTCATGGATCACTAGGAGCCGCTCAGGGCACCCACCGCTGCCACAGTCCTTCGTTTCGAACACCACGCCTGCACCCGCCGGAACTGGAAGCGTGTCAGCCGGCGGCGGCTTGAAGTCATCCCGGCCGAGCAACATGATCCCCGCAAACCACAGCGCCATCAGCAGTGCTGGTATCCCGAGGATCACTACCGGATACACGACCCATGGCGACAGCGAGCGCCCTTGCTGGACACGTGGGGTCGCAGATATGCCGCTCGAATCGGTGTCGGTGCTTGACGTAGTGGTCTGCATCCAGCACCTCCCCGGATCGCTCCGGTGGGCGACGACAACGTGCCGAAGTATCGCGCATTCCCACGAGAAAAGTTCGGCGTGCGCGCGCTTCAATCCGCTCCTGATCGCCAGCCCCGACGTGCCGCTCAGTCCGGCCGGCGGATCCGGCGTTCTGGGACAGGCCGGTCTGCGAGACGGGCGAACGGCTTCTGCCTCGCGAGCACAGAACGCGGCTCAATTGACTACATCGGGTTTCGGCAGGTCCCTCTACGTCTCCGTAGGCTGTTGTCGTGAGTCAGGTTCCG
>JBGTMU010000068.1:0-22445 GCA_041743405.1 Longimicrobiales bacterium
CGTGACGTCATCGTCGGCGGGTTTCGTCCCGATTTCCGGGACCATCCTCGCCGCGGACCAGCGCGATGCGGCGGTGGCGTAGTTGATCCCGCCGGACAGGGCCCCGAGTCCCATGGTGCCCCACGAGCCGCTCAATTCCGCCTCGTATTCGGGGGAACCCGCAACGGTCCCCGGGCGATCATCGAGGCGTCGCGCTTCGTGAAGCTGTATGATCAGGAGCTGGATCGGGAGCCCGGGCTGGAGGGGATCCGCTGCTCTCCGGCGCCGGCGACACATCACTAGGGGGCTGGCGGGGCCTCCTCCTCCTGATCGGCCACACCGGCGAGCTCGCCCATCCGGTCCACGGAGGCGTGCATCCGCAGGAGCGACTCCCGGAAGCTCTCACGCTCCGTTTCGCCACCGATCTCACGGACCCCGATCGCCGCGGTATTGAGGCCCCGCACGAGCTGGATGAATTCGTCTACCTCCGTGCGCAGCGAGGTGTACTTGCGCGCCGAAGGGAGGAAGGGGTTCGCGAGGTTCCAGACCCCGGCCTCGACCAGGAGAATCCCCGCAAGGACCGTGAGCAGGGTGCCAACGTCGCCATCCACGAAGAGCACGCCGGCGAAGGCAACGCACATACCGAGGATCGGGAGGGCGTAGTTGAGGAGTCGACGGAAGCGGCGCATGCGGTGGGTCGATCCTGGCTGAAGGAGACGCACGAATTCCCTGCGGACCTGCACAAGGTACGGCCCCGATCGACGGCGGGCCACCGTCTCGAGTCACGCCCGGCAACGGCTCCCGGAATCCACCCTTGACCCCCCATATGTCGTGGTCTATAGTGGGATCCGCACCTGTATTTTGTGGTTCTGCGCCATTTCACACCCCGGGAGTCCTGCCTCATGCCGTCCGCCAAACCCACCCCTTCCGTCGATCAGCCCTGGATCTTCAACGATCACACCCCCTCCGATCTCCCCGCGGCTGAGCTCACCGAGAACGCGCGTCTGGTGCTTGCCCGCCGCTACCTGAAGAAGGACGAGGAGGGCACCCCGATCGAGGAATCGGAGACCATGTTCTGGCGGGTGGCACGGGTCATCGCGGAGGAAGACCGGAAATTTGGCACTTCCGAGGCGGCCATCGAGGAACTCGCCCGCCACTTCTACCATCTCATGACCACGGGACAGTTCGAGCCCAACTCTCCCACGCTCATGAACGCGGGCCGCCCCCTCGGACAGCTCTCCGCCTGTTTCGTGCTCCCCGTGGACGATGCCCTCTCGAACGGAACCAGCGGAATCTACGATACGCTCAAGTCCATGGCGCTCGTGCACCAGTCCGGGGGCGGCACGGGATTCTCCTTCTCGAAGCTTCGTCCCACCGGAGACACGGTGCGCTCCACGATGGGGGTCGCATCCGGCTCGGTGTCCTTCATGAGGCTCTACGATGCTTCCACCGAGGTGGTGAAGCAGGGGGGGACGCGCCGGGGCGCGAACATGGGGATCCTCAGGGTCGATCACCCGGATGTCCGCGAGTTCATCACCTGCAAGAACGACACCTCGCAGATCACGAACTTCAACATCTCGGTCGCGATCACCGACGCCTTCATGGAGGCGCTTGCCGCAGGCGATTCCTATGATCTCATCAGCCCCCGGACCGGCGAGGTCGTGGGACAGGAGAACCCTCGCGAGATCTTCGACATGATCGTGAAGGGTGCCTGGAAGACGGGCGAACCCGGGGTCTTCTTCATCGATCGGGCCAACGAGTACAACCCGGTCCCGAAGCTCGGGAGCTACGAGGCCACGAACCCGTGCGGAGAGCAGCCTCTCCTCCCCTACGATGTGTGCAACCTGGGGAGCGTGAACGTCGGGAAGTTCATTCGTCCCGATGCCGATCGGTTCGATGATCCGGCCGACAAGGTGGACTGGGACGCGCTCCGGACCGTCGTCCATCTCTCGGTGCACTTCCTCGACAACGTCATCGACGCGAACCGCTATCCCCTCCCGGAGATCACCGAACTCGCGCAGACGATCCGGCGGGTCGGTCTCGGGATCATGGGATGGGCCGATCTCCTGATCCGGGTCGGACTCCCCTACGATGCCGAGGAGGGGGTCGAGATGGGGCGCCGCCTCATGGAGTTCGTGAATGAGGAATCCCGCAACGCCTCGGAGAAGCTCGCGGAAAACCGCGGCGTCTTCCCCGCATGGGAAGAGTCGATCTGGGGTCCCGATGCGAGCTGCGCACGCCGGCCGGATGGCAGCCGCGTGCGGCCGGAAAGGCGCCTGCGCAACTGCAACATCACGACCGTGGCCCCCACCGGCACGATCTCCATATTCGCGGGATGTTCAGGGGGCATCGAACCCCTCTTCGCCGTCGCCTTCATGCGGAACCAGGCTGGCGCCCTGATGCCGGACGTGAACGAAGACTTCGTCCGGATCGCGAAGGAGCAGGGCTGGTACTCCGACGAGCTCATGGCGCGTATCGCGAAGGAAGGGCATATCCACTTCGAAGAGGTGCCGGAGGAAGTCCAGCGCGTCTTCGTGACCTCCCACGACATCCCGCCCGAGTGGCACGTGCGCATGCAGGCGGCCTTCCAGGAGCACACCGACTCGGCCATATCGAAGACCACGAACTTCCCCCACTCGGCCACGCGCGACGAGGTTCGCGAGATCTACGAACTCGCCTATCGTCTGAACTGCAAGGGCGTGACCGTCTACCGCGACGGGTCGCGCCCCATGCAGGTGCTCTCGACGGGGAAGACCGGAACAGAGGAGGGTGCAGGGGAAGGCGGAGCCTCCGAACTGGAGCAGGCGGTCGCCGACGCCCGCGAAGAGGCGCATCAGCTCAGGATCGAGCTGGACAAGGCGCGCAGGCAGCTCGAAGCCCGGGATCAGGACGCCCGTGCAGGGCGCCACAAGCGTCAGCGCCCCGAACTCCTGCGTGGACGTACCATCAAGATGAACTCGCCGCTCGGCGACCTCTACGTCACGATCAACGAAGACGAGACCGGCCGCCCCTTCGAGGTTTTCTGCACCCTCGGGAAGGCCGGGGGAGCCGCCATGGCCGACTCGGAGGCCATCGGTCGCCTGCTCTCGCTGGCGCTTCGTTCCGGGGTGCCGATCACCGCGCTCCGCGATCAGCTTCGCGGGATTTCCTGCGATCGGGCCGTGGGGGTCGGTCAGCACAAGGTGCTTTCCGCCCCCGACGCCATCGCTCAGGCTCTCGAGCGCTACCTGCAGGAGAAGGAAGGGGTGCAGGCCGAGCTCCCCATTTCCGAACCGACGCCGACCGGGGGTGGCACCGCTCCCTCCGCGATGGGCGGCCCCTCCGCCACCCAGATCGACCAGTCTTTCCTGGGGGGGTGCCCGGAGTGCGGGACGGGCCAGCTCGCCTACGAGGAAGGGTGTGTGAAGTGCCATGTGTGCGGGTTCAGCGAATGCGGCTAGGAGCGCGCACGCTCCCATGGGTGTGAGCGCACCCACGGTTCCGGTTGCAGTCGTGCAGCCGGCCCCTTTTCCCTTCGACACCCCCCGGGCCGTCGAGCGCGTCTCGGAGCTCACGCGCGCGGCGGCGGCGGACGGCGCGAAACTGGTTCTCCTCCCCGAGGCCTATGTGGGAGGGTATCCGTGGGGGCTCGGATTCGGGACGGTCGTGGGGGGGCGCACCGAGGCCGGGAAGGACCTCTTTCGGCGGTACTGGGAGGGAGCAATCACGGTTCCCGGGCTCGAGACCGATGCCATGGGCCGCGCCGCGCGCGACACAGGAACGCACCTCGCGGTCGGGGTGATCGAGCGCCTTCCCGGTCATGGGAGCACCCTCTATTGCACGCTCCTCTACTTCGGCCCCGACGGCACGCTTCTCGGGAAGCACCGCAAGCTGAAGCCCACGGCCGCGGAACGGATCATCTGGGGGGAAGGCGACGGCAGCACGCTTCCGGTGCTGGAAACGCCCATCGGACGGGTCGGAGGGCTGATCTGCTGGGAGAACTACATGCCCCTCGCCCGGATGGCTCTCTATGGAAAGGGGGTCGAGATCTATCTGGCTCCCACGGCCGATGCCAGGGATCGGTGGCAGTCCACGCTCCGCCACATCGCCGTCGAGGGCCGCTGCTTCGTACTCGGGTGCAACCAGTACGTGACCCGGGACCGGTACCCGGAAGACCTCGAGACCCCGCACGATCTGGAGGGTTCTCCGGAGGTGCTCTGCCCCGGCGGGAGCGCGATCTATGGGCCCGACGGGAGCTGCCTGGCGGGCCCGCTCCTCGGGAGTGAGGGAGTTCTCCACGCGGAGCTCGATCTCGGGGAGATTCCTCGGCAGAAGTTCGAGTTCGATGCGGTGGGGCACTATGCGCGCCCTGACGTGTTTCACTTCAGGGTGAACGAGGCTCCCCGCCCCGCCGTGGCCTTCGAACCTCTCCCCTGATTCCCCCGACCCGGAGGCGGAATGACCGGGCCAACTGAACCGCGGACCCGCGATTTCCTGAGTGAAGCCGATCGCTGGGGCGCTTCCAACTACAGACCGCTTCCCGTAGTCCTCGAGCGGGGCGAAGGCGTCTGGGTCTGGGATGTGGCCGGACGCCGGTACCTGGACATGCTGGCTTCCTACTCTGCGCTCAACCAGGGACACCGGCACCCTCGCATTCTCCAGGCCGCCCGCGACCAGCTGGACCGGATCACGCTCACCTCGAGGGCCTTCCACAACGACCAGATGGGCCCCTTTCTGAGGGAGCTGTGCGAGGCGGCCGGCTTCGAGAAGGCGCTCCCGATGAATACCGGAGCCGAGGCGGTCGAGACCGCGATCAAGATGGTGCGGAAGTGGGGGTATCAGGTGAAGGGGGTGGCCGAGAACCGGGCCGCGATCATCGTCTGTGAGGGGAATTTCTCTGGCCGGACCACGACGCTGATCTCCTTCTCATCCGAGGCGGAGTACAGGGAGGGGTTCGGCCCCTTCACCCCCGGCTTCGTCCAGGTTCCCTACGGGGATATCGAGGCGCTCCGAGCCGCGATCACCCCGGATACGGTCGGCTTCCTCGTGGAGCCGATTCAGGGGGAGGGGGGTGTGGTGGTGCCCCCCGAAGGATACCTTTCCGCCGCCCGGGCACTCTGCACGGAGCATCGTGTGGCCTTCATGGCCGACGAGATCCAGACCGGACTCGGGCGCACCGGCCAGCTCTTCTGCTGCGACTGGGAAGGCGTTCGGCCGGACGTCCTGATCGTGGGGAAGGCGCTGGGGGGTGGAGTCTACCCGGTGTCGGCCGCGATCGCGGATCGGGAGTTCATGGACGTTTTCCGACCGGGAGACCACGGTTCAACCTTCGGGGGGAATCCCCTTGGTGCGGCCGTCGCCCGAGCCTCTCTCTCCGTGATCCGGGACGAGGAACTCCCTCGGCGCTCCCGGGAGCTGGGCGAGTGGTTCATGGCGCGGCTCCGGGAGATCGATTCCCCGCATGTGGCCGAGGTCCGGGGGAAGGGGCTCATGATCGGGGTGGTGATCCGGGAAAGCTCCGGCCTCGCACGCCTCTATTGCGAGGCGCTCATGGAGCGGGGGATTCTGGCCAAGGAGACGCACCGGCAGGTCATCCGATTCGCACCTCCGCTCACGATCTCCCGCGAGGTGCTGGAAGGCGCTCTCACCGAGATCGCGCCGGTGCTGAGCGGCGGTTGAACGGCTGGAGGGCGCCACCGTCGGAACGCCCGACCACCGTTATCGCGGCGGTGCTCGCCCAACCGTGCGAGTCTCACCACTCGATCGACCCTTCCTTCGACGTGTCCACCTGCTCGGCTTCCCCATCCCCGAGCAGGACCTGATCGATCTGCGCGTAGAGGAATTTCCGGGCCTTCGGCTCACGGGGATCGAGGCCGTAGTGATTGATCAGGAGCGTCTGATGCTGGAGCCAGTCCTTCCAGCAATCCGGGCAGACCTCCGAAAGGATCCGTTCTCCCCGCTCATCGCGGAAGGGAGCGCGCGGGAGGGGAGGACGTTCTTCACCGCATCGGCGGCAATGGATCATATCGGTCACGGGTGACTCCGGGCTGGGCGAGGTGAGGGCGGGGCCTGATGAATCGCCCCGGGAGTGGACGCTCGGCTGAGTTGTTGATAATTTTCAATGCTGTTTACCGATTCGGATCCATGGACCCGACAGAACCGGCTACCCGGTCGTGCTCTGCGGGTTTCCCAGGGTGAGGGTGTTCGATGCTCAACAAGACCCAACTCGCGCACATCGAAAAGCGGCTCCTCGAAGAAAGGGCTCGCGCTCTTCGATCGCTCGGGCTGTTCGACCAGATGGCAAAGGCCGATCGCGAATCGGGTGACTCGGACCTCTCCGCATACACGGACCACATGGCCGATCAGGGAACGGAGAGCATGGAGCGGGAGAAGGCCGCCCTCTTCGCCACGAAGGAGGGTCGATACCTCTATCGGCTCGAGGAAGCGCTGCGCCGCATGTACAACTCCCCGGAGTCCTTCGGGAGCTGCCATACCTGTGGAGGCCCCGTCGGCTTCGAGCGGCTCGATGCCCTCCCGCACGCGCGCTACTGCATCGATTGCAAGGTCAAGGAAGAATCGGCCTGACGGTCCGCCCCTGACTGGGATCGAGGCCCGAAGAAGGGGTTATCCGACCTCTTTCAGCTCCGCGGTTTCGGGTTCCGCGAGCTCGTCGCTCTCGTCCTCCACCTCGAAGACAGGGCTCACCTCCTGCCAGAGCTCCTCGACCCGACCGCGCAGTTCGCGGACGTTTGCTTCCATCGCGTGGTCCTGGAGATGGTATCGAGCCGCGCTGAGTGCCCGGAAAGCACGCCAGAGCGCAGCCGACGCCGGGGTCTGTTCATGACTCCGACGCTTCTCCCCGCGCACGCGCGCCAGAATCCACTCGGTCATCTCCTCGTCCACGAGCATGACATCCCCGTCGGACTTGGACTCCGCATCCACAAACTTCTGCAACCGCTTCTTGAAGCTCTTCGGGACTCCCGCGACCAGATAGATCGAGAGGTCCTCACGCTGTAGCATCTCAGCCGACATTCCGCCTCCGTTGCTTGTCGTCTATTTCAAAGTAGCGCCCTCAGCACCGCGTTTCCCATCACATCCACCTGCCACGTCCGGATTCCCCGGATTTCCAGCATCTCGTCCACCGACTTCGGCGGCGATTCGGCCATTCTCTGTAGAATCGCGTTGGAAATGAGCGCGGCCCTGTCGAGCCCCAGTTCCTCGGCTCTGGCGTTCCGGATCGCCTTGATCCGGTTGAACCGCTCATCCACCTCGGGTGGCGGTCGTCCTCTCCCGTTTCGCTCTTCGGCGGACAGGCGCGGGTAACCCCTGACTTCTTCGTCCGGAAGTGAGTCGAGTGCTCGAAAGGCCTCGAGGAGGGGCTGTCCCTCACCCCGCGCGAGGCCGCCATTCAAACCCTGCACGTTCGCCAGTTCCTCCAGGGTGCCGGGATTGCGCCGCGCCACCTCCACCAGCGTCGGGTCTCCGGCGATCCGGAACGAGGCCCGGTCCCGGACTCGGGCCAGTCCGTCCCTCCATTCCAGAGCGGCTCGCAGCCGATCCACCTCACGGGGATGGAGGTCACGGGTATTTTTCACCCGCGTTACCGGATCCACGTCTTCCGTCGTATCGAAACGCACCTGCTCGAGGGCGCGGAACTCTTCCTCCGCCCACTCCTCCCGTCCCATCTCACGGAGACGAGCGTCCAGCCGATCGCGCAGTTCGAGAAGGTGCAGCGTGTCATGGGCCGCATAGCTCCTCATCTCGGCGGGGATTGGGCGCTCGGCCCAATCGGCCTTCTGGTACTTCTTGGAGAGCTCAACCCCGAAGTGCTCTTTCAGCAGCGCCGAGAGGCCGAGGGCGGGCAGGCCGAGAAGTGACGCCGTCACCTGCGTGTCGTAGAGCCCCCGTATCTCGAGACCGAGGTCGCGGTCCAGAAGCCGAACGTCATAGTCCGCCCCGTGCATGACGACCTGCCGGTCGGGATCCGCCAGGGCCTCGCGCAACACGGGCGCAATATCCACCGAAAGAGGATCGAGCAGGAAGGTGCCAGCGGGGGCCGTGAGCTGAACCAGACAGAGGCGGTCCGAGTACCGATGATATCCGGCCGCCTCACAGTCGAGGGCGAATCGCTCCGTGTTGCGGAGGGCGGACTCCACCTCTCCAAGCCCTGCCACGTCGTCCACGTACCGAATTTCCATGTCCAGCTCGCGATCTCCCCGTTTACTGCCGAAGTCTCGCCGCCTGGACGAGTTTTCCCCGAATCTCGCACACAACCCTTCAGATTCCGGAAAGTTCCGCCCCAGGCGCGAACGGGGCGCGCAGCTTCAGACGCCCTCAGTAGCGGATCCAGAGGCGGATGGAATCAACCCCGCGTCGAGGTGTATCAATTTCGTGGCCCCCGTTGCCGGGTATCATGGCGGCCCGCACCTTCGCAATGCGTCGGGGCAGCCGACGGAGCCGCACGGCTCGCACGGTTCCCTCACGCTCTTCAAATACCTGATCGCACGGATTCCCATGCTTCGCACCAAGATCATCTGTACCCTCGGCCCCGCCACCTCAGACCTCGAACAGGTTCGCGCCCTCGTTCGCACCGGGATGAATGTGGCCCGGGTCAACATGTCCCACGGCACCCCCGACGAGCAGCGTGCTCTCATCCGCGCCGTTCGCGAAGCCAGCGAAGGAATGGACCGACCTGTCGCGATCCTCGCGGATCTTCAGGGTCCGAAGATCCGGGTGGGCCGGCTGGCCGAGCCTCGGGATCTCATTGCTGGAAACACCGTAGTGTTTGTCCCGGAGGGCCAGGAGTCGGGGGACGAACTCCCCACCACCTACCCAGACCTCGCACGCGACATTCGGCCCGGAGACCAGGTCCTCCTGGATGACGGCCTCTTTGAACTCGAATGTGTCAGTTCGGACGGTCGCCGAGCTTCCTTCCGCGTCCTTCGGGGAGGGCTGCTCAAGAGCAACAAGGGAATCAATATTCCGGACGGGACCCTCTCGACATCGAGTCTCACGGAGAAGGATCTGCGCGATCTCGAGCTCGTGCTGGACGAGGGTGTCGAGTATGTGGGGCTGTCCTTCGTCCGGGAGCGGGCCGATGTGGCCGATCTGAAGACCCGCATCCAGGGGCGGGCACTGGTCGTGGCGAAAATCGAAATGGCCCGTGCCATGGCGGCCATCGACGACATCATGGACGAGGGGGACATGATCATGGTGGCCCGGGGAGATCTGGGGGTGGAACTCCCGTTCGAGAGGGTCCCGCTGGCGCAGAAGCGGCTCATCCAGCTCGCCAACTTTCACGGGCGACCGGTGATCACCGCCACCCAGATGCTCGAATCCATGATCGAGAATCCTCGCCCCACACGCGCCGAGGCGTCCGACGTTGCCAACGCCGTTCTGGATGGCACCGACGCAGTCATGCTCTCGGGTGAGACTGCGGTCGGGAAGTACCCCGTGCGGGCCGCGGAGGCGCTCGTGCGCATCGTGCGGGAGATCGAGAACAGTGGCGTGCTGGAGGCGGGACCCCGATACCTCAGGCAGGCGGACTATGCCCTTCGTACCGGGGCTACTCCTCGAGAGCATGCAGTCGCCTCGTCCACGGTGGAGTCCGCGAGGCGCCTTCGTTCCCCCGCAGTGCTCACCATTACGCGCAGCGGGTTCTCAGCGAGGCTCGTGTCTTCTCATCGTCCCCCGGTCCCGATCTTTGCGGTGACCACCGATCTGCGCACCTACCGCCAGCTCTCGGCCGTATGGGGGGTTCGGCCGGTTCTGGCCGAGGACGTGGAGGTGAGTTACGAAGCTCTGACCGAGTTCGGGAAGAGGGCGATCATCGAGGCCGGGCTGGGGAAGGCCGGGGATTCGGTGGTCATCACCGCGGGCTTCCCCTTCCATCAGCCAGGGACTACGAATACCATGCGGGTCGAGAATCTCTGACCTGGAACGGATCCCTTGAAGCTCACCTTTCTCGGCACTGGCACCTCGTTCGGAGTTCCGGTCGTGGGGTGCGACTGCGACACCTGCCATTCGTCGGATCCCCGCGATCGCCGCACCCGCCATTCGGCTCTGCTGGCCTGGGATGACGGGACGCGGGTCCTCGTGGACACGCCCCCGGAGCTCCGACTGCAACTCCTCGATGCCGGGGTGGACCACGTGGATGCGGTCTGGTACACCCACCTTCACGCCGACCACCTCCACGGGATCGATGATCTGCGGATCTTCTCCATGCGGGAGCGCAGGACGCTCCCCCTCTTCACTTCGAGCGATTCGGCGGCGGTGCTGCGAAGGCGTTTCGACTACATCTTCGACTCGACGGTGATTCCCCCGGAGGGGACGTCCAAGCCCCAGTTGGAGCTCCGCCCACTCGCCCGGGGGGTGGAAACCCGGGTGGCGGGGCGCGCCTTTCTCCCGCTGTCCGTCCCGCATGGGGACTTCGAGGTGTTCGGCTTTCGCGTCGGAGATCTCGGGTACATCACGGATGCGAAGTCACTTCCCCCCGAAACCATGGCCGGCCTCGTGGGGGTTTCGGTACTGGTCCTGAATGCGCTCTGGTGGGGGAGCCCGCATCCGACCCACTTCAACGTGGAAGAGGCGCTCGCCGCCGCCGAGGCCGTGGGCGCCGAACGCACGTATCTGGTGCACCTCACGCACCGGGTACGCCACGCCGAGCTGGAGCGGGCGCTCCCCTCCGGCGTCTTCGCTGCCCACGACGGACTGACCGTCACCATCCAGGAGGACCCCTCCCCGTGAGTCCAGTGACCCTTCACTATGGAAATGTGCTTGCCTCCGCACTGGGAGAACGCGGGATTCGGTCGGAAAGGATCCCGGAGGAGCTGAGTTCGCGCTTCGCCGAGGTATACGCAGAGGTCGAGGCCCGGCGCGCGTCGGGTGAACTCGGGTTCTTCGCCCTCCCTCATGCCGACCACGCGCGTCAGCAGGTGCAGGAGGTGGCCGATTCCTTCGGACAATGGTTCGAGGCACTGGTTGTCGTCGGAATCGGAGGCTCGTCGCTCGGAGCCAGGGCCGTCTCGGAAGCGCTCCTCGGGCCCTTCTGGAACGAACTCGACGACGAGGAGAGGGACCATTTCCCGAAACTCTACTTCCTCGAGAATGCGGACCCCGATACCACCCGGGCCCTCCTCGACCGCCTCGATCTCAGGACGACCCTGTTCAACATCGTCAGCAAGTCCGGTTCGACCGCAGAGACGATGGCACAGTTTCTCGTCATCGAAGAGGCGCTCCGCGAAGCGGTGGGGGTGGAAGGGGTCCGAGGCCACCTTCTGTTCACCACGGATCCCGAACTCGGCGTGCTGCGACGGCTCGCCGAGAGTCATGAGATTCCGGCGCTCCCGGTCCCTCCCAACGTGGGCGGCCGGTTCTCGGTGCTCTCGCCAGTTGGACTTCTCCCGGCGGCCGTGACCGGTGTCGACGTGGAAGCGCTCCTTGCAGGGGCCGCCGAGATGGAGGCCCGCTGTGCAACCGGGCGCCTGGAGCGGAACCCTGCCGGGATGCTCGCGGTGCTCCTGCATGCGGCCCATCGAGAGATGGGGTGTTCCGTGCAGGTACTCATGCCCTATGGTGACCGTCTGCGCGCCTTTGCCCTCTGGTTCCAGCAGCTCTGGGGTGAATCGCTCGGGAAGGCACTGAACCGGGAAGGCACCCGGGTGGAGTCGGGCCCCACTCCGATCGCAGCCCTCGGTGCGGTGGACCAGCATTCCCTCCTGCAGCTCCTGATGGAAGGTCCCCGCGACAAGATTGTCGTCTTCGTGAAGATCGGGGAGCGGGCCGATCCCGTGCCGATCCCCCGTCTGTTCGTCGAACATCCGGCGCTCGCCTATCTGGGCGGACACACTCTGGAGGAACTTCTGGATGTGGAGAGGCGTGCCACCACGGAAGCCCTGAGGCGCGAAGGGCGACCGAGCCTGACGCTGGAAGTCGAGCGTCTCGATGCGCGCACCCTGGGGGCGCTCTTCATGCTCTTCCAGATCACGACGGTCTATGCCGGGGCGCTCTACGGGGTCGATCCGATGGATCAGCCGGGAGTGGAACTGGGGAAACGCCTGACCTACGGCCTTCTCGGGCGGGAAGGGGTGGAGGTCCCGGATCTCCCCCCGGAGGACGTCGGTCCGCGGGTCTGAGGCCTGCCGGGTGCGATTCGGACCGAAGCGTATCCAGCTCGGAACTGTGAAGGCCCCCGCAGGTACTTGAAGCCGGAGTGGAAGAGGGACCCAAATCGAAACCGGGAGAAAAGATGAGAGATCAGGACGGAGTTCCCTATATCATAGTGGAGCGCGGGAATGGGGGAGGAACGGGTGCGTTCCTGGTGGGAGCACTCCTCGGCGCCGGGATCGCCCTTCTTCTCGCGCCGCGTTCAGGCGAGGAGACACAGCAGGATCTGAAGGAGCGAGCCTACCGACTCCGGGATTCCGCAGAAGAGAAGGTGCGGGAGGCCCAGCAGCAGGTGGAACAGCGTCTGGAGCAGGCCCGGGCTGAGGTGATGGAGAGGGTCGAGCACATTCGCGAGGCGGTGGAGAGCGGAAAGACCACGGCCCAGGAGGCACGCGTCGAACTCGAGGAAAAGCTCGACCGGTCCAAGGCCGCATACCGCGCCGGAATCGAAGCGGCCCGTGAAGTGGCCCGAGGCGAGGGTGAGCCCGCGGAGGGAGAAGCGGGCTGAACCGGCCGGAGGGATCCGCCCCGCGGCGGGTCCTGCGTCGCAGCGGGGGGTTCCTCCGTCAGCTTGGCGGGGAAATTCAACGCAGCGACATCTTCTTCATGGCCGGGGCGATCACTTTCAACGTCCTCGTGGCCGTGGTCCCGATCCTCCTCCTCGTAGGGGGGATCACAGGCTTCGCGCTCTCAGCCCGCTTCGGGACGGCGACGCAGGATCTGCTTCAGATCGTGTTGTCCTACATCCCCTCCATCGGTGGAGATGTAAACCTCTCGGAGTCGATCCTCACGGGGCTGGAAAAGCTGATCGAGGGACGGGCCACTTTTTCAGTCATCGGAGCCCTGATCCTGATCTGGATCTCGACCCGCCTGGTCGGGACGCTCCGTGTGGTACTCCGCAACGTCTTCGAACTGGACGAGGACCGCGGAATCATCGCGGGCAAGATCTTTGATCTGCAGGTGGTGGTCGTCGGGGGGCTGCTGCTCGTCCTGAATATCGGGGTGACCGTAGGAGCGCGGGCACTCCAGGCCTACGGGTCCGACCTCTTCAGACTCGGACCGGACGGGGCGGTTCTGCTCAAGGGCTTTGTAGGGAGCGTGCTCGCCTTCACATCCGCATGGCTTCTCTTTCTGCTCCTCTACCGGTATCTCCCGGCCCGGACGATCGGCTTCCGGACTGCAGCGGTGGGCGCGACCTTCACGGCGGTCATGCATGAACTCCTCAAAGGGGGGTTCGCATGGTACGTCACATCCTTCGCGAACTACTCCACCGCATACGGGGGCATGTCGGTCGTCGCGATCCTCTTTTTCTGGATCTATTACAGCGCGGTGGTGTTCATTCTGGGCGGACAGGTCGCACGCGTATACGAACTCAGGAGGGAGGCGGTGAAGCTAGAGAAGGAGGCATCGAGAGGCGGGGAAATCGGGACCGGGGCGGCGACCCTGATCCTGGCGGTATTCCTGGCTTTCCCGTCCGCGGCAGCCGCGCAATCCTTCGCTCCCTTCGGCGGGAACGGGAACGGGGCGTCCGGAGGGCTCCTTGACGCTGGCGAATCGGTGGTTCTGGCTTCCCGGACACTGGAAAGGGATTTTTCGATTGATCGGCCTCTCGTCGAGCATGACGGGGTCTACGTCGTGGTCCATATTGCCGAAAACCGCGTCTTCGTTCTCGACGGAACGGAGGTGGTGTGGTCCGCGCCAGCCGGAACCGGAACCGGCTTCTTCCTGCAGGGGGAGGGTCAGGATTGGACCTTCACGACGCCGGTAGGCATGTTCCAGGTGCTGCGCAAGGAGAAGGACCCTGTCTGGATCGCCCCGGACTGGTACTTCGTGCGCGAGGGGCGCCCGATTCCCGCCTACGACCACCCCTCCCGCTTCTTCCAGAACACCCTCGGCACGAGCGCGCTCTTCCTGGGAGATGGGATCGCGATCCACGGGACGGATCGGCCGGACCTTCTCCTCAATCCGGACCCCGAGGCACGCCGGGTTTCCGCTGGCTGCATCCGACTTACCAATGAAGCCGCCCGGCAGCTCTATCACTATGTGGACGTGGGTACGCCGGTACTCATCTTCTGATGGCTTCGTCCCCGGAGGGGCGGCGCATCATCGCCTCCAACCGCAAGGCCCGGCACGAGTACCACATTCTGGACACGTGGGAGGCCGGGATTCAGCTCACCGGACCGGAGGTCAAGTCACTCCGCGAAGGGAAGGTGAGTTTCCAGGATGCCTTCGCCCGAATCGAACGGGGTGAGGCCTGGCTGTACTCCCTCCACATCGCCCCTTATGATGCGGCGAACCGGTGGAACACCGATCCGCTCCGTCCCCGGAAGCTCCTCCTGCATCGCGAAGAGATCCGGAAGCTGATCGGGAAGGTGGAAGAAAAGGGGCTCACCCTCATTCCCCTCGATCTGTACTTCCGGCGCGGCTATGCGAAGGCGACCCTCGCTCTCGCGAAGGGAAAGCAGCTTCACGACAAGCGTGAGAAGCTGAAACAACGATCCCAGGAGATGGAGGCCAGACGGGCTCTCCGTTCGGACTGACCATGCAACGTCCGTACCGTCCACCAACCCTCGTCGGAGGGCGCTCCCCTGGAACCGTGGACTGCCTCCCGCCGACCGATCCCCCCATCCGCAGCTCCGGAATATGGGCCCTCCTGCGACTCTGCCTGGTTCTCGTCGTCGCAGCGCCTTCCCTGGCGGCACAGACCGGAGGGAGCGCGGCGATCCGGGTCAGCCTTCCTGGCGGAGAGGGAACCACTCTCCCGATCGAGCGACATCGCGGGTTCCCCGCCGTGGACGCGGCGACCCTGGGGGCTCTCGGCTGGGAGGTCGTCCACACCCCGCCCGCGGCCACACTCCAGCACCGCTCCGGAGTCCGGATCCACCTGTCGGAAGGCTCCCCCTTCCTGCGGTGGAATGATGACCTGCTCCAGATGGTGCACGCTCCCTACCGTGTGGGGGGCCGGCTCTACCTTCCGGTTCAGCTTGTAGTCGATCTCTTCCCCGGGCTCTTCCCGGCCGCCTACCGATACGACTCCGCGCAGGCCCTTCTCCTGGTGGAAGGAGCCGCTGCGGGCGGGGCTCCCCGCACCGGGTCCGTGACCGCGCCCGAGACCGCCGGGCCCCCGGTTTCCATCCCGGGTTCCGAGCCGTCCGAGTCCGTACGTACCGCAGCCCGCCGTGCGCCGCGGCTCGTCGTGATCGATCCGGGGCACGGCGGGAGTGACCCCGGAGCCATCGGGGCGGGGGGGAGCCGTGAGAAGGATATCGCTCTCGCCCTTGGACTCGCGCTGGCCCGCGAGCTCGCAGCCGACCCCGACATCGAGGTCCGCCTCACTCGCGATACCGACATCCTCGTTCCGCTCTGGGAGCGAGGCTCTCGGGCTACGGAGTGGAAGGGCGAACGACCGGGCGTGTTCCTGTCGATCCATGCCAATGCGCTTCCTGAGCGCCCTGGGGTGAGGGGGTTCGAGACCTACTTCCTCTCGGAGGCCCGGACCGAACACGAAGCCCGCGTCGCGGCTGCGGAGAATGCCCCGATGGAGCGCGGTCAGGACGATGACTCGCCCTCGGCGTCGGACCCTCTTCTGGCGAGCATCCTCCGAGACCTGCGGACCTTCGATCATCAGCACTGGTCCGCGCTCCTCGCCGAGATGGTGCAGCGCGAACTCTCCTCCTTTCATCCGGGCTCGGATCGGGGAGTGAAGCAGGGGCCCTTTGCCGTGATCACGAATTCCCTCATGCCCTCCGTGCTGGTGGAGCTGGGATTCGTCACCAATCGGGAAGAAGAGAGGCTGATGACGAGCCCCGACTTCCATCGCAATGCGGCGCGTGCCCTCGCGGCGGCGGTGCGTGAGTTCTTCGCACGGTATCCTCCGGGGGGCGCGGGATGAGCGCGGAGAAGGTACAGACACCCGCCCCTCTCGAGATCTCGCTCTTCGGGTCCACCTTCCGGAACCCGGTCATGCTCGCGGCTGGAACCTGCGGATTCGGGGAGGAGCTCTCCCAGGTCGTCGATCTGGGGCGACTCGGCGGTCTCGTCACCAAGTCCGTGACCCTCGAGCCACGGTGGGGGAATCCGGCCCCGCGAGTGGCCGAGTTCCGCGGGGGCATGGTGAATTCGATCGGGTTGGCGAACCCCGGGGCGCGAAAGGTCCGCGCCGAGAAGCTTCCCTGGATCAGGGACCACCTTCCCGGACTGCAGGTGTTCGTGAGCGTCGCCGGGCATACTCCCGAGGAGTTCCTCGAGGTCGTGGAAGTCCTGGACGGAGGGGAGGGCTTCCTGGGGTATGAACTGAATCTCTCCTGCCCGAATGACACCCGGATGGATTCGCTCCCCTTCGCTCTCGATCCGGTCGCAGTGGGGCTCGTCGTCCGTGGGGTGGCGGAACGCACGGACCGACCGCTGCTCGTGAAGCTGGCTCCGAACACACCCGATCTGGCACCGGTCGTGCGCGCCGCTGAAGAGGCAGGCGCGCGGGGGCTCACGCTTGTGAACACCCTTCCGGGGCTGATTCTGGATACGGACACGAAGAGACCTGTGATCGGAGCGGGAGCAGGCGGGGTGAGTGGCCCGGCGCTCCGCGCGGCGGGTGTGCATGCGGTGTGGAAGGCGTCTGCACACACCACCCTTCCACTCGTCGGGGTCGGAGGGATCGCAACCGCCGCCGATGCCATCCAGTACCTCCTTGCCGGAGCCTCCCTCGTGCAGATCGGGACGGCTTCCTTCTGGGACCCCCGTACCGCGGAACGTGTAGTCAGTGATCTGGGTCGATTCGTGCGGAGTGAAGGGCTCACGTCGGTCACCCGGTTGACAGGAGGTGCGAATGTCTGAAATCGCGGTGGCTCTGGATTTCCCATCTCCGGTACCGGCGCTCGAACTCGTCGGCCGCCTGGGTTCGGACGCGGATTTCTACAAGGTCGGACTGGAGCTGTTCACCTGCGCGGGCCCCTCGTTCCTCGAGGAGCTTCGAGCCGCGGGAAAGCGCATCTTCCTCGATCTGAAGCTGCATGACATTCCGAATACCGTCCGGGGAGCGGCCGCGGCCGCGAGGGAACTCGGTGTTGAGCTCATCACCGTGCACGCGACCGGAGGGACGCGGATGATCGCTGCGGCGGCTGAAGGGGCGGGCGGCGACGTGCGTGTTGTGGCGATCACCCTTCTCACCTCCCTCTCGGCCATGGAGGTGCGCGAAGTGTGGGGGCGCCGGGAGCTCTCCGAAGATGGAGAGGTCGTGCGTCTCGCGCGACTGGCCCAGTTGGCAGGAGCGGCAGGGGTCGTGGCTTCCCCCAGGGAGGCCCGGGCGCTGCGGTCGGTGCTGGGGCCCGAGGCGCTCATTGTGACTCCGGGAATCCGGCCCCGTGGAGCCGAGATGCATGACCAGGCCCGCGTTGCCACCCCGGCGGATGCGGTCGCTGCCGGCGCGGATGTTCTCGTGGTCGGCCGCTCGATCACGATGGCGGACGATCCGGCCGAAGCGTTTCGCCGGATCCGTTCCGAAATGGAGAGCCCATGAAAGACAGGTTCGGCGCACCGAACGGCGGGCACCAATGGAGTCTCGCGCGCGTTCTGACGCTCGTGGGGCTCGGGGTCGCCATGCTCGTTGCTCCTGTCACGGCCAGCGCCCAGAACGGGATCGAGTCCGCTGCGCAGTCCTTTGCCGGTGCGTGGGGGTCGGGTTCCGTGGATCGACTGTCCTCCCTTCTTTCCCCTTCTGGAATCCGCCTCCAGCTGGATGGGGCCTCGCACGGCTCACTTTCCGCACGCCAGGCCTCCGCGGTCCTCAGGGACTTCCTGGGGGGATATGAAGGGGGCGTCGCCACTGTAAGCCGCGCGGCTCCGGTCGATGGATCGAGAGACCGCGGCTTCGCGGAAATCCGCTGGACATCAAGGCTTGCGGGGACTTCCCAGGAGTTGAACCGGAACCTCTTCGTGGGGATGAAGTTCGAGGAAGACGGCTGGAGGGTGGACGAGCTGCGCCTCCTGCGCTGATTTCCCGCCCCTGGCCGCCACCCGGCTCTGGCGTTACCCATCGGGGCGCCGTCGATTTGTCTCACAGCCTTCGGGGCTGACGATTCTCCCGCTGGGATCGGTGGAGAAACGAACGCTCCTCCCATCCCGGAACAGGGACCGATGACGGAAGCGAGACGGCGGCAAAGCTGGGGCATCCTCGTTGTCGAGATGGTGGTGATCGTGGTGAGCATCCTGCTCGCGTTCTCGCTGGAATCGTGGAGGGACGACAGGGAGGGTGAGGAACGGCAGGAGGCCATGCGGGCAGCCATGCGCGCAGATTTTGCTTCCACCCTCACCTACCTCGGGCAGCTCATCGAAGCGGGTGACACGCTGGTCGCGAGGAGCGCCCGGCTTCTCGAAGGTCTGGATCGCCCGGCGGAGACGGGTGCCGACTCGCTCCAGGCCCTCTTCGGGGCAACCCTGCGGCCGGTGGGTCGTGTACCCCTCCCTCCCAGCTACCGGGCGGTGATGGGGACAGGTGAGTTTCGCATCCTGGCAGGCTGTTGAACTACTGGAGGGACCACCGCGAAGGGGTCTTGCGCGACCCACGCGCAAGCGCGCGGGTGCCCCGGGTCAAGGCGGCGCCCCGACAGCGATGCGGTAGCATCGGTGAGGGGTGCCAACGAAGATCAAGGGCCGCAAACCCCCCTTCGCCCTCCGGGTTGGGGCGGCAGGGGGCCGCCTCGGTCGTTGGCTCGCCTCGACGTAGCCACGGCTGCCCTCGACGAGCCGCCTACGATTCGGCCCCCTGGCGCTCCCAACGGTGGTCCCTCCAGTAGTTCAGCAGCCTGCTAGACCACGAGGGGCTCATGGACGCCCTCGCGCTCCTGGAGTTCAGCGATCAGATGGTCGTCACGCATATGCAGGTAAGCGCGGACATCTTCTACACTGGTCCCCAGGCTCAAGTGACCTCCCGCCTCGGTGCGATGGGGATCCTGACGGGTGCCGAGGGCGTGCCCGCCCGGTTCAGCGATGCGGAGTACCTGGACATCGTGTCCGCGCGTGACGTCTATGCGGCGAGCGAACGGATGCTCATCGTGAACCGACACATGCTGGCCGGCCTGAGGCAGATGGAATCCGCCATGTCGGAAGTGGTGGCCATCCTGAGCGAAGGCGAGGGGTAGCGGGCACTTGAACTGCTGAAGGGACCGCCCCGGCGGGGTCCTGCGTGTGCGGGGCGAGGCGGAGGTCCAGTGGAACCACGGGCGCGAATCCGTCCAGGTCGTCTCGTCGCCCTCGCACACTTTGCCCACGGGGCGCTCCGGCGGGATCAACCTCGCCATCGTGTTCTCCCGGCGCATCATCGGCGGGGTTAATCCCGGAAATCGGGACTAACCCCGCCCGGGCGATCCCGTGACGCCATCGGCGGCGGACTTCGTCCCGATTTCCGGGATCAACCCCGCCCGCGAACACGCACGATACGTCGGCGGTGGAGTTGATCCCGGTGGACAGGGCCCCGGTTCCCACTGTGCCCCGCCACGCTTCTCGCGACGATTCGCCGTCGTTCCCATGTTGAACCATGCACGACCCGTGCGCGCGGCCGCACCCCATATCGAGATCCTCGACGAGGTTCTCAGCGGCAAGGGATCGCCGGATTTCGCGACCGCCCGCCTTTCTCGAGCAACTGCACCGGAGCGCGGAAGTACGGCCCTGAAACAGACCCTCCCCTGGAGGCGAGGGGCGCACCCGTTCCGAGGAAGGGTAGACGTGCCGCACCCTTCGCGTTGATCTTCATCCGCTATGGCTCTTCGACTCCACAATACGCTCACGCGATCGCTCGACCTTTTCGACCCCCTCGTTCCCGGACGGGTGGGGGTCTACGGCTGCGGCCCGACCGTCTACGATCACGCTCACATCGGGAACTTCCGCACCTTCCTCTTCTACGACCTCGTTCACCGCACGCTCGAGTGGAAGGGCTACTCGGTCCGCTTCGTGATGAACCTTACCGATGTGGACGACAAGACGATTCGGGGTGCGGCAGGAGAGGGGGTTCCCCTTGAGGAATTCACCCGCCCCTTCGCCGACTCGGTTCTTGAAGAGGCCGAAGCGCTCGGGTTTCGTCGGCTGGATCTCTACCCGAAGGCTACGGCGTACGTGGGGGAGATGATCGCTCTGATCGCGCGTCTTCTCGAAAAGGAGCTCGCGTACGCCACACCGGACGGCTCGGTCTTCTTCGATATCTCGGCCTTTCCCGGCTATGGGAAACTCTCCGGGAAGGACCTGGACCGGAGCCGCAGGGGAGAGCGGGTCGCTGCGGATGAATATGAGAAGGATGACGTCCGCGACTTCGCGCTCTGGAAGGGAGTGAAGCCCGAAGACGAAGCGGTGGGTGCGGCGTGGGATGCGCCCTGGGGGCGCGGCCGGCCGGGCTGGCATATCGAGTGCTCCGCGATGGGGATGGCCGAGCTCGGGGAGACGCTGGACATCCACCTCGGTGGGGAAGATCTGATCTTCCCGCACCATGAAGACGAGATCGCCCAGTCCGAGGGCGCTACGGGGATGCCCTTCGCGCGATACTGGCTTCACGTGAAGCACCTTCGTGTGGAGGGCGAGAAGATGTCCAAGTCCCGGGGAAACTTCGTTACCGTGCACGAGCTTCTGGATGAAGGCATCGATCCCGCGGCCATTCGGCACCTGCTCCTTTCCGCGCATTACCGCACCGAGCTGAACTTCACCCGCGCAGGCCTGGCTGCCTCGAGCCGGGCCGTCTCCCGGCTCCTGGACTTCGAAGCCCGGGTGCGTGCACACCCGGTCGATCCTGCGGTGGGGGCGGGAGGGGGAATGCATGCCGTGGCCGAACGTGCACTCGAGCGCTTCACGGGAGGGATGGACGACGATCTGAATGTGGCCGAGGCGATGGCGGCTCTCTTCGTGTTCCTGAACGAGGGGAACGCGGAGCTCGATCGCACGCCGGTACTCGCGCCGGATGCAAAGGCGCGCGCCATCGCGGTGCTGGACTCCATGGATGAAGTGATGGGGCTCCTCGAAGTGGGCCGCCGCGGTCGGAACGTCGACGCCGAGCTCGAGGCGTGGGTCGAGGCCAGGATCGAGGCCCGGGCGCAGGCCCGTACCGCGAGGGACTGGGCAGCCGCCGATGCCGTGCGTGACGAACTCGCCGAAAGGGGGATCGTGCTCGAGGATGGACCCTCCGGGACACGCTGGAAACGGGTCACCGGAGATGGCGCACTCAAGTAGCTCAACAGTCCGCCAGAACGGTTGACACCCCATGGGACCTCGGTTACACTTCAAAGCTCTGTTCCCGCTGACGTAGCTCAACTGGTAGAGCAGCCGCCTTGTAAGCGGCAGGTTAAGGGTTCGAGTCCCTTCGTCAGCTCCTCCGCCACGGCCCGGGCAGGCTGCGGCGAAGCCATGAAGGTGGGGTACCGAAGCGGTCAAACGGGGCAGACTGTAAATCTGCTGGCTCATGCCTTCGTAGGTTCGAATCCTACCCCCACCAGTACGGGTTCGGGAGCGCCGACGAGGTTCGAGGCGGTCCTCCGGTATCGGACGAGCGCCTCTGTCTGATTGAAGGGCAGTGCGGAAAGACGTTTGCGGGAGTAGCTCAGTTGGCTAGAGCATCAGCCTTCCAAGCTGAGGGTCGCGGGTTCGAGTCCCGTCTCCCGCTTTCGTCGCTCCGGTAGCTCAGTGGTAGAGCGCTTCCTTGGTAAGGAAGAGGTCGAGGGTTCAATTCCCTCCCGGAGCTCTGTGGCGGCACCGGACGGTGAAATCCGCCGACAATGTGTGAAGCGAAGTTTCCAGAAAAACGAACGGACACGAGAAAGAGGACGATCATGGGCAAGGCGAAATTCGAGCGTACGAAGCCGCACGTGAACGTGGGAACGATCGGGCACGTGGACCACGGGAAGACGACGTTGACGGCGGCGATCACGGAGATTCAGGCTGCGAAGGGGCTGGCCAAGTTCGTGTCGTTCGACAACATCGACAAGGCGCCGGAAGAGCGTGCGCGCGGGATCACGATTGCGACGGCGCACGTGGAGTACGAGACGCCAGCGCGGCACTACGCGCACGTGGACTGCCCGGGACACGCGGACTACGTGAAGAACATGATCACTGGAGCGGCCCAGATGGACGGGGCGATCCTGGTGGTGAGCGCGGCGGACGGTCCGATGCCCCAGACGCGGGAGCACATTCTGCTGGCGCGTCAGGTAAACGTGCCGTACGTGGTGGTGTTCCTGAACAAGTGCGACATGGTGGAAGACGAAGAGCTTCTGGAGCTGGTGGAGCTGGAGGTTCGGGAGCTGCTCAGCGAGTACAACTTCCCTGGGGATGACACGCCCGTGATCCGCGGG
>JBGTMU010000069.1:0-11923 GCA_041743405.1 Longimicrobiales bacterium
GGCAGGGGCCGCGGGGGCCTCGGGTGCTTCGAGGAAGCGCTCGAGGTCCTGCTTGGTCACGCGACCGGCGTGACCTGTTCCGGACACAGCGGCGATGTCCACCCCGTGCTCCTCGGCCATCCTGCGCACCACCGGAGTCGAGCGCTGCTTGAGGCGCTCTTCGGCGCTCTCACCCCCTCCGGAGCTCGCGGTTGCCGGAGCGCGTTCCCCCGCTTTCGAGGCTGCGGGCGCCGAAGTGCCCTCCGTGGCCGCGGGTGTCGGCTCAGCGGCAGAGTCGGTTTAGGTTTCGGTTTAAGTTTCGGCGGCAGGGGCCTCGGTCGCCGAAGCCTCGTCCGACGTCGTTTCGGGGGTGGCGGAAGCGCCGGACTCCGTGTCGATGAAGGCCACGATGGTCCCCACTTCGACGGTTTCACCCTCCTGCACGGCGATCTCGACGAGCGTCCCCGACTGAGGCGATGGGATCTCGGCGTCCACCTTGTCCGTGGAGATCTCGAGGATCGGCTCATCCCGCTCGACCGCGTCTCCGACCTGCTTCAGCCACTTGGAGACGGTGCCTTCGGCTATGGACTCGCCCATCTGGGGCATGGGGACTTCGATTCGGGCCACGTTTCAGTTCTCCGCGATGCGTGCTTGTGTCAGGTAGAGAGTGCGAGGAAGCGGGTGGATCAGTCTAACCCGCCCTCCTCGGCCCTTCAATACTGGGCGAGGTACCGGGCGGCCTCGACGATGTCTGAAACCCCCGGGAGAAAATGGTCTTCGAGCGCCGCGGCATAGGGCACGGGCGCGTCAATCGAGGTGACTCGAAGGATCGGTGCGTCGAGCCATTCGAAGGCCTGCTCATTCACCCGGATCGCGATCTCCCCGGCGATTCCTCCGGTCCGCGTGTCTTCATGGACCACGAGGAGGCGGCCCGTCTTCTTCACCGAAGTCATGATCGCCTCGTCGTCGAGCGGGAGGAGGGTCCGGAGGTCCAGCACCTCCATCTGAACCCCTTCCTCGGCCAGACGTTCTGCGGCCTCGAGGCTCCGGTGGACCATGAGCCCATAGGTGACCACGGTCAGGCCCTCCCCTTGCCTTGCAGTGCGAGCCTTCCCGATGGTAACCACGTAGTCGTCCGTTGGAAGGATCTCCCGCAGGTAGGGGGCACGATAGAGCCCCTTGTGCTCCTCGAAGATCACGGGGTCGTC
Source organism: Longimicrobiales bacterium (assembly GCA_041743405.1). Classification (GTDB taxonomy): domain Bacteria; phylum Gemmatimonadota; class Gemmatimonadetes; order Longimicrobiales; family Gaopeijiaceae; genus JBGTMU01. The sequence goes on from JBGTMU010000069.1 coordinate 1,188, forward strand.
GTCCCGGATGGCCGCTTTGAGGAGCCCCTTGGCGTCGTAGGGAGTGGACGGGTAGACGATCTTCAGCCCCGGGGTATGGAAGAAGGCCATTTCCACATTCTGCGAGTGGAACGGGCCTCCCCGGTTGCCGCCTCCCACCGGGCCCCGGATGACCAGAGGCTGGGGGCCGCTTCCGCGGTAGCGCGAGGTCGCGATGTAGTTCGTGATCACATCGTATGCGGGCGAGATGAAGTCCATGAACTGCATCTCCACCACCGGGCGGAGCCCCATGTGCGCGGCTCCTGCCGCGGCCCCGGTGAAGCCAGCTTCGGAGATCGGGGTGTCGATGACCCGCTCGGGTCCGAATCCGTCCAGAAATCCCCGGGTCACCTTGAATGCGCCGCCATACACGCCGATGTCTTCCCCCATCAGAAACACCGACGGGTCCCGCTCCATCTCTTCCCAGAGTGCCTCGGAGATCGCCTCGAGGAAGGTCACCGGCTCCCCATTCGCCGTCTTCGACACATGTTCCGGTCTGTCGATGCTCACTGGGCCTCTGCTCCTGCGGTGAGGAAAGCTTCCGGTTCGGCGCGTGCGGTTTCGAGGGCCTCGCGGAGCTCGGCGTCGGCGTCGTCTTCGATGCGCGAGAGCTCCGGCTCCTCGAATTCTCCGGAGGAACGAAGCTGGCTCCGGAACGTCTGGAAGGCGTCGGCTTCCGGGGCCCGGATCTCGAGGAGCTGAACACCGGCACCGGAGCGTGCCCGGTTCGCCCGCTCGGCCGTGGCTCGATGGATGGCCGGCAGATCGTCCCCGTCTGCGGCGTCCCCCTCGATCCCGTATCCCGCGCATTTGTCGAGGAAGGAAACGAGGCGGGAATGCCGTGGGCGTCCGCCCGCTCCCGTGGGGGATCCGGAGCGGATGACGACGAGAAGAAGAGGAACACGCTGCACGGCTGCGAAGTTCAGTCCCTCGTGCCAGGCCCCGCCCGACGAAGACCCGTCGCCGGCCAGAACGACCACGATCCGCTCCGAAGCCTGCATCCTGAGGCTGAGTCCCACCCCGCTCGCGACCTCGATCATCGTCCCTTCAGGCGAGACCGGTGCGAGGAGTCCGCGATCCAGATCCGTCCAGCGCGCTCCCCCCTCCCAGCCGCCGGTCGGGGCCGAGGCCCGCCCCATCGCCTGGCGGAATACCTCGAGGGGAGTCGCACCGAATGCAAGGGGAGCAGCAAGCGAATCCCGCGCAGGGATCAGAATATCACCAGAACCGTCGGTCCGGGCACGGAGCGCGAGGGCAACCGCGAGTTCGACTCCCTCTTCCCGTCGGTTTCGCCGGAGGAGATCGTCGGAAGAAGGATCCCCGTACTCGGGGCTCGAGAGCTCGAGTTCGGCCAGCGCGCGTCGGAGGGCCCGCGCGCGCGTGATCAGCGTGAAGAAGGCCGGAGGGTCGAAATCAGGATCCGGAGCTCTGGCGCCGAGGTCCGATGCCATCAGGCCGGTCGCCCTCGTGCTTACGGCTGCCCGGGGGGGACGGCTCCGCCCTCACCCTCCGGAGCGGGGTCGGTACCCGGGGGAATCACTTCCGGATCGCCTCCGGGTGCGGGCTCCGCGCCGGGAAGGACCGGAGTCGGTGCTGCCGGGGCCTGCTGGAGATCCTGCAGAATCGAGCTGGGCGCCACCGCTCTGGACGAGAGGATGGCCAGGATCAGCGCGAGGACCATGAAAGCCGCACCGGAGGCCCAGGAAGCCTTCACGAGGAAATTCGTGGCCTGTCGGCCTCCGAGCACCCCTTCGGTGGCCGTGACCCCGCCACCCATGGCGGCGAGACCACCGCCCTTCCCCGCCTGGAGAAGGATGATGACGGAGAGAAAGATCCCGTCGAGGACCAGGAGTGTCAGGAAGAATCCGTACATGAACGTCGTCGTTTTGGGGGCACCGGATCAGCAGAAAAAAGTCGCCGGAGGAGGCGCGGGTGTCAACAGTCCAACAGCCTGTCAACCGGCGGCGGCGGCGATGGCGCTGAAAGAGGCGGGCTCGAGGGACGCGCCACCAATGAGCACCCCGTCCACCTCCGGCGCCGCCAGAAGAGCCGCCGCGTTGTCGGGCTTCACCGAGCCCCCGTAGAGGATGGGAGTGGCGGCAGCCGCCTCCGAGCCGACCCCGGCGTCCAGGAGCCCCCGCAGGAAGCCGTGGGCTTCTGAGGCATCGGCCGGGGTGGCCGTTTCGCCCGTTCCGATGGCCCAGACGGGTTCGTAGGCGAGAATCAGCCCGCTCTCGGCGAGTCGATCCGCGAGATCCCCCCCGGCCAGAACGGCCCGGAGCTGCCGGTCCAGAACCTCCTGGAGGCGACCTTCCCGTCGTTCATCGAGCGTTTCTCCCACGCAGAGGAGCGGGGTGAGCCCGGCCCGGAGCGCCGCCTCCACCTTCATGCGCGTCTCGAAGTCGGCTTCCCCGAAGATGTGGCGTCGTTCGGAGTGCCCGACCAGAACCAGCTCGGCACCGGCCCCGGCCGCCATCTCGGCGGCGATCTCGCCGGTGAAGGCGCCCGAGCTCTCGGCGTGGATGTTCTGAATGCCGAGCCGGACAACCAGCTCGGGACGGGCGCTGAGCGCTTCGCGGGCGGCCAGGAGCGAGATCGCCGGAGGAAAGAGGATGAGCCCGGCATCGCCGTCGGCCGGGACTTCCAGCTCCGCGATGAACCGACGCGAGGCGTCGGGTCCGTGATGCATCTTCCAGTTTCCCGCGATGAGCTTCCTCATCATTCGTCTCCGTGCCCTGTGATCTCCAGTACTTCGACACCGGGGAGCGGCTTACCGGCGAGCAGATCCAGGGAGGCGCCTCCTCCGGTGGAAATGTGGCTCATGCGGTCCGTGACCCCCGCGGCCTCCGCTGCCGCCGCCGAATCGCCCCCGCCCACCACCGTCGTCGATCCCCGATCGGTGGCTTCGGCGATGGCTCCGGCCATGTGAAGAGTTCCCTCGGCGAAGGGAGGGAGTTCGAACACGCCCATCGGCCCGTTCCAGAGCACCGTGCGCGCGTCCAGGATCGCCTTCCCGAAAATCGCGCGGGAAAGTGGGCCGATGTCCCCGATCCGATCGCGGGGCTCAACGTCCGTGCGATCGACCTCCCTGACGTCGGCTCCGGCTTCGATCTCTTCTGCGACGACCGCGTCCACGGGAAGAAGGAGGGTGTCCCCGGCGCGCTCCATGAGTCCCCGGGCCATCTCGACGCGATCCTCCTCGACCAGCGAGCGCCCGGTCTCCAGGCCGAGGGCCCGGAAGAAGGTGTTCGCCATCGCGCCCCCGATCAGGATGCGGTCGACCAGCGGAAGAATCGCCTCGATCAGATCGATCTTTCCGGAGATCTTCGCTCCCCCCATCACGGCCACGAAGGGGCGTTCGGGGGCCTGGATCGCCTTCCTCAGAAAGAGGAGTTCCCGCTCCATCAGGAGCCCGGCGACGGCTCGGCCACCCCTGTCCCGTATGGCCTGCGCGGCTCCCACGTTCGAGGCATGGGCGCGGTGAGCCACCCCGAACGCATCGCCCACGAAGATCTCGCCGAGGCGGCCGAGCGCCGCGCCGAGCGCCGGGTCGTTCCTGGTCTCGCCGGAATGGAAGCGAATGTTCTCCATAAGCGCCACATCCCCATCCGTGAGGCCCTCGACCCGATCCAGAAGGGCATTGCCGTCCGGGGCCTCCGCCAGGAGGGGCACCGGAACGCCGAGACGTTCGGCAAGAAGTGCGGCCACGGGGGCCAGAGACCCAGCCGGGTCCGGAGCGCCATCCGGCCGCCCGAGATGCGATACGAGAATGGTGCGCGCCCCCGCCGCACGGAGTCGCTCCAGCGTCGGGAGGGTCGCGTCGACCCGGGTGGTGTCGCTGGCAAGTCCCTCTGCGGAGAGAGGGACGTTGTAATCGACGCGCACAAGGACTCTCCGACCCCGCAGATCGGCGTCCGCGAGGTCGGAGAGGGAGAGGGTGCGAATCACGCTCGCCTCAGTTTCCGCGCGCCGGAAGACGGGCGGCCACGTAGCCGGCCAGGTCGACGACCCGGGTGGAATAGCCCCATTCGTTGTCGTACCAGGAAAGAACCTTCACCATCCTCTCCCCGATCACGGCCGTGCTGAGCGCATCCACCGTGGAAGAGTGCGGATTCCCGGTGAAATCGACCGACACGAGGGGCAGCTCCGTGACATCCAGGATCCCTGCCAGAGGGCCGGAGGCCGCGGCGCGGAAGGCGTCATTCACCTCCTCGACCGTCACGTCGCGGGAAAGCTCGGCAGTCAGGTCCACAAGCGAGACATCCGAAGTCGGAACGCGAATCGCCATACCGTCCAGCTTCCCCTTCACTTCGGGAAGCACGAGCGAGGTCGCCCTTGCCGCTCCGGTCGTGGTCGGGATCATCGAAACGGCGGCCGCACGGGCTCTGCGAAGATCCTTGTGCGGAGAATCGAGGATCGCCTGATCGTTCGTGTAGGCGTGGATCGTGGTCATGAGTCCCCGCTCGAGCCCGAACGACTCCAGCAGAACCTTGACCACCGGGGCCAGGCAGTTCGTGGTGCACGATGCGTTCGAGATGATGTCGTGCCGATCGGGGTCGTAGCGATCCTCGTTCACCCCCAGCACCACCGTCAGATCTTCGTTTTTTGCTGGAGCGGAGATGATGACCTTCCGTGCCCCCGCCTGGAGGTGCTTCGCGGCCCCTTCGCGGCCTGTGAAGAAGCCGGTGGACTCCACGACGATGTCGACCCCCAGATCGCCCCAGGGGAGTGAGGCGGGGTCCCGCTCCGAGAAAACGCGGAGCTCCTTCCCATCGATTCGGAGCCCCTGCTCCGTGGCCTCCACGGTGCCGGGGAAGATCCGATGGACGGAGTCATACTTGAACAGATGCGCGAGGGTGGCATTGTCCGTGAGGTCATTGACCGCAACGAACTCGAGATCGTCCCGCCCGGACTGGAGGGCGGAGCGGAGGACGAGGCGGCCGATGCGCCCGAATCCATTGATGGCCACGCGAGTCGACATATCGAGAACTCCCCTTTCCGGGTCGGTGGGTCCGCGGCCCGTGTCCGCGGTGGAAATGAAAAGCGAGCCCGGGTCAGGAGTCCCGACCGTCGAGGCCGGGAAGCGCGCGGGCGAACACGAGGAGGGTCACCCCGGTGGCTCCTCCCTGTTCCAGGGCGAGCGCAGCCGCCGAGGCAGTGGCACCGGTGGTGAGTACGTCATCCACCAGAACGACCGCCCTGCCGGAGACCCGGAAACGGCAGGCGGGATCGGTCGAGAACGCCCCCTCGACGTTGGCCCTGCGCTCGTCCGGGTGCAAGGCAACCTGGCTCCCGCCCGAGCCCCTGCGGGTGAGGGCGTGAACGAGTGGAAAACCGACCCCTTCAGCCACCGCCTTCGCCAGTCGCTCGGCCTGGTTGTATCCGCGGTCCCGCTCGCGTTCCCGGGTGGTCGGCACAGGGACGATCGGGGTTCCCGGGGGAAGATCCGAGGGCCAGACCTCCGGGCGGATCATGCGTTCCGCCATCTCGAGGGCCAGCGCCTCCCATCCCCCGTACTTGAGGGCGTGGACGAAGGCGTCGGCGGGAGGCGCCAGGACCACCGCCGATCGGGCGGCTCGGAGGACGGATGGCCATTCGGCGCACTCGGAGCAGGGACGATCTTCCGGGAGCCCGGTTCCGCGTGGGGCGTGACAGCGCGCGCACCGTGGATGGGGAACCGGACGAAGGCGAGTCCGGCACCGAGGACAGCTCCGCGCTCCCGAGGATCCGGTCGGGAGGGCGGTACCGCACCCCGCGCAGGCGGGAGGCAGGATGAAGTCGAGAAGGGAGCGGACCCGGATCATCGCCCACGGACGTCCGTGAGAGCCTCCCGCATCACCCCGAGTGGCGCGTCCCGACCCCACCACCGGGAGAACGCCGCCGCCCCCTGATGGACCAGCATGGCGCCGCCATCGGCCGCGGGAATATCGAACGTTCGGGCCTCGCGCACCCAGGCGGTTTCATCCGGACGATAGACCAGGTCCATGACAGCCCCGGGGCGGGGCGCCCCGGTGAGGGGGAAGGGAGTCTCATCCCGGTCACCCATCCCGAGCCGGGTGGCATTCACGACGAGATCCCACGGAGTGGCGACCGCATCGGCAACCCCACCGAGAACCCGCACCCTCCGGGCATCCCTGGCGATCGCCTCCCGCACCTCGATGGCCCGCTCCCGGTTTCGATTCAGGATCGCGATTTCTTCGGCTCCCTCATCGAGGAGTGCGAGGAGCGCCGCACGGGCCGCCCCCCCTGCCCCGATGAGCAGAACCCGGGCTCCGAGCAGCGGGCGTCCGAGAAGCTCGAGGAGCGCCAGTCGGAACCCTTCCACGTCGGTGTTGTCGCCATGAACCCTCCCCTGCTCCAGCCAGAAGGTGTTGCAGGCTCCCGTGCGCCGGACCGCATCGGAGGGTACCTCCACGGCCATCGCTGCGCGTTCCTTGTGGGGAAGGGTGACATTCCCCCCTCCTCCGGCGCGCGCCACGCCCAGGAGCAGCCCTTCCACGTCGTCAGGGGCCACGCGGAGCGCGAGGTAGACCGCATTCAGGCCAAGGGCCCGCAGCGCCGCATTCTGGATGCGGGGCGAGAGCGAGTGCGCGACGGGATCTCCCAGGAGGGCGAGCAGGCGAGTTCCGCCGGGGGCCACCTCCGTCATGGCTTCACGATCGGTGCCACGCGGTCGAGCACCCGGGGAATGAGCGCCTCGAGATGGGCGAGCGTACCGCGGTACGCCTCCAGATCGCCCCCGAACGGATCCGTCACCCCCTCTCCCGGGCGGGGGGGCTGTACCTCTTCGCCTCGGGCAAAGCTCGTGATCACGGCGGCCTTCCCTTCCCCACCGAGTCGCTCGACCCACTCCAGGTGTCGATCCGACATGGTCAGGATCAGCTCCGAGGCCGCGATCAGCTCCGGCGTGAGGGGACGGCTGCGATGGGCCGAAAGATCGAGCCCTGCCTCGGCGGCTGCGACCCGCGACCCTTCGCTCGCCTCTCCCCCGGAACCGGCGGCCACTCCGGCCGAAGCCACCTCGATCCCGACCCACCCGCGGGCCGCGATCTCCCGCCGGGTGATCGCCTCGGCCAGCGGACTGCGGCAGGTGTTTCCCGTGCAGACGAAGAGGATCCGGATGGCCGGGTCCACGGCCGCGCGGAGGGCCTCCTCCGACACGGCCCCCTCGCGAATGACCTCGAGTGTACCATCCGGGGCGAACTGCACGACCGATGAGGGCGGCGACGCTGGAAGGACGCCCACGTCCACCACGAGGAGGCGATCCGACCCCGGACGTCCGCGGAAAGCATCGGCGATTTCCCGTCCATCGGCTCCGGGCGCCTCCCCCGAAGGGTTGGCCGAACTCGAGAGCAGGGGGTGGGGCCAATGGCGCTGGAGTGCCTCGAGGAAAGGGTGCGGGCTCCGACGCACGGCCACTTTCCCCGAGGGGCTCCGCACCCCCGGGGGAAAGGCCCCCTCCGGTGCGTCGAGAGCGAGGGTGACCGGGCCGGGCCAGAATCGATCCGCGAGGGCTCGCGCCTCCGGGGGCCAGTCGAGCCCCGCGTCGTGCCCCTCAGGGAGGAGCACGAGGAACGGCTTGTCGGGGTCTCTCCCCTTCAGCTCGGCGAGCGCCTCCACGACCTCGACCCGGATGGCGCCGCCCACCCCGTAAACCGTCTCGGTCGGGTACACGAGAAGCCCTCCGTCGTCGAGGTGGCGAGCGATCCGCTCGAGGAACTCCGGAGACACCGGGTGCGCCTGGACGACCTCTGGAACGCCCCCGTCTTCCGCAGTCAACCGTCCCCCTCCGGCGTGAGTGGAGCGCGCTGCATCCGCAGGAAGAGTTCGGCCACCGGAACATCCTCGGGGTGCGTCACCTTCAGATTCCACGGGGAGCCTTCCACCATCCGTACCCGCCCTCCGGCCCGCGCGAAGAGGGTGGCGTCATCCGTGCCGGTGGCCCCCTCGTCGAGCGCCTTGCGATAGGCTTCGAGGAGGGCCAGGCGGGGGAATCCCTGCGGCGTCTGGGCGCGCCAGAGCGCACTCCGATCCGGGGTCGAAAGTACCCGCCCCTCCGCGTCGATCTCCTTCAGGGTATCCACCGAAGGCCACCCCGCGACGGCGCCCTCTCCTGTCGCGGCCACGCGGATGCAGCGATCGATGATGGCACGGGTCACGAGCGGCCGCGCGGCATCGTGCACGAGCACGATCTCCACCTCCGGTCGAAGAGCAGTGAGCGCCGATCGGACGGAATGGAGCCGTGTCGCGCCGCCCGCCACGAGCCGGATCCGGGGGTCGAGGTCGATCAGCCAGTCCGGGGGAGCGCCCCCCTCACCCGGAGGAAGCGCTACCGCGATCGACGTGACCTGCGGGTGCTCGAGAAAAGGCCGGAGCGCGTGGAGGAGGAGCGGCTCTCCCTCCAGTGTGAGGAAGGGTTTTCTGGCCCCTCCCATGCGTCGACCCGCCCCGGCGGCGGGGATCGCCACCCCTACCGCAGGGCCCTCTCTCACGGATGGTTCGTCGGCGCGCATCGGTGGTTTCGCTTCAGGTTGTCGCGTGAATCGACATGAGGCGTGGATCCACGCATCGGGTTCTCGCCCACGCGGTTGGCTCGGATCGCCCCCTCAGAACGGAGATTCCTCCATCGGAGCGTGGGGAGGATCGGCCGATCCATGATCTCTGGCCAGCTCGTCGAAGCGGGTATACGCCTTGTGGAAGTAGAGTTTCACGGTTCCGGTGGGGCCGTTTCGCTGCTTGCTGACCATGAGCTCGGCCTTCCCCTCGAGCGAGTTGCCGTCCTTGTCCATTCCATCCGAACTGTAGTACTCGGGACGGTACAGGAACATGACCAGATCGGCATCCTGCTCGATGGAGCCCGAATCGCGGAGATCCGAAAGCTGCGGACGATGGTCCGTGCGCTGCTCCGGACCGCGGGAGAGCTGGGAAAGCGCGATCACCGGCACCTCGAGCTCGCGCGCCAGCGCCTTCAGCCCCCGCGAGATCTGGGACACCTCCTGCTGCCGGCTTTCGACCCGCCCCCCGCCTTCCATGAGCTGGAGATAGTCGATCACGATGAGTCCGAGCCCGGCATCCGCCTTCAGCCGCCTTGCCTTCGCCCGCATGTCGAGCACGGTGCCCCCGGGGGAGTCATCGATCCAGACCTGCGCCGTGTTGAGCTTGGCGGCCGCCTGGGCGACCCGCTGATAGTCCGAAGGCGTGAGGCGCCCCATCCGGAGGCGCTGCGCATCCACGCGGGCCTCGGAGCAGAGGAGTCGCTGGACGAGCTGCTCCTTCGACATCTCGAGCGAGAAGAGCGCCACCGAGGTCTGGTGCTCGATCGCGGCCGAAGCGGCCACATTCATGACCCAGGAGGTCTTCCCCATGGAAGGCCGGGCGGCCACGATCACGAGATCGCCCTTCTGGAAACCCGTGGTCATCTTGTCGAGGCCCCGGAATCCGCTCGGGACCCCGGTGATTCCCGACCCCGACTTCTGGAGCCTGTCGATGTCTTCGAAGGCCTGCCAGAGCAGGTCCTTGATCCAGACGAACCCCCCTCGATCGTGGCTCTCCGCCACCTGGAAGATGAGCTTCTCCGCCTCGTCGACCATCTCCTCGACGCTGCGCTCTCCCGGCTGGTAGACATCCTGGATGATCTTCGTGGAAACGTCGATCAGTCGACGGAGGAGCGCCTTGTCGCGGACGATGCGCGCGTGGTACGCGATGTTTGCGGCGGTGGGGACCGCATCCAGAAGCTCCCCGATGTACTCGAGCCCCCCCGCCCTCTCCAGATTTCCCGAGCTCGAGAGGTGGTTGCCCACCGTCACGGGGTCGATGGCGTCCTTTCGCCCGTGGAGGTGGCTCATCGCCCGGAAGATGAGACGATGCCCCTCGCGGAAGAACATGGTGTCATTCACCACGTCTTCGATCCGGGTGATCGCATCCGGGTCGATCAGGACGCCCCCGAGAACGGAGACCTCCGCCTCCATCGAGAAGGGGGGGTCACGGTCGTATCTGCTTTGCAGGGCGGTATGTAGGGCTTCTGTGTTCACGTTCTTCCTGAAGTCTGGCCCTGGAAGGATCTCACGCGTCGTCCATCACCTGCCGGAGGAGCTGCAGGTCGTCCCATGTGGCCCGCGTCCACCCTGAATTCCGGAGAAGTGCCGCTGGGTGATAGGTCACGACCAGGGGCGTCCCCTCGTAGGCGTAGACCTCGCCCCGGAGCTGCCCGAGGGGTCGATCTTCCCCTGTGAGGAGCTGTCCGGAGAAGGTGCCCACCGCGAGGATCACCTCCGGTTTCACCAGCTCGATCTGACGTCTCAGGAAGGGGGCACAGCTCTCGATTTCGGCCGGGAGAGGGTTGCGGTTGCCCGGCGGTCGGCACTTGATCACATTCGCGATGTAGACCGTGTCTTCCCGGGAAAATCCGACCGCAGCCAGGAGCAGGTCAAGGAGCTTCCCCGCGGCCCCCACGAAGGGGACGCCGGTCCGATCCTCATTGGCCCCTGGAGCCTCCCCCACGACCATGAGTCGCGCGTCGGGGTTCCCGTCGGCGAAGACGACCTGCGTGCGCTCCTCCGACAGGCCGCAGCGCGTGCAGTTCAGCGCGAGTGCGCGGAGTTCTTCGTAGTCGGCCGATGCCGGAATCCGGGACGGAGTCATCGGGGGGTCGCCCGCGACCGCGGTTCCGCTCCGTGCGGCGCCCGTCGCCCGATCGGCCGTTTCCGGACCGACCTCGG
>JBGTMU010000070.1:0-23299 GCA_041743405.1 Longimicrobiales bacterium
CATCGGCCTGCTCGAGGGCCTCACGGACGGCGCGGACGCGCAACGCGCGCCATTCCTGATCCGGAGCCTGGAGGCCGAGCTCGCGTGGGTCGAAGGCGATCCGGAGCGGGTCGTGATGACGCTGGACCGGCTCGGCGGCGAACCGAACGCGAACCAACGCTACCTGATGGGACTCGCCCTGGAGTCGCTGGGCCGCGACGAGGACGCGTTGCGCTGGTACCGGTCGTTCCCGGATCTCAGCCAGAACGCGCCGGCGCAGCTCGGCTGGCGGGCCTCTGCGCTGCTCCGCAGCGCGCGCATCCACACGCGCCTGGGGAACGTCGGGGCAGCACGTACCGCCTACGGCCGCTTCCTGGAGCTCTGGGCCGACGCGGAGACGAGCGTGCGGCATATCGTCGACGAAGCGCGCGTGGAGCTGGAGGGGCTCAGCCGCGCCCCGTAGAGATCGGCGATGCGGGGCACACGGACACCAGCGTGTCCGGTGATACGCTGCCCACGCAGCACTGAAGGCACGTCCTCAGGACCCGGAGTCACCCGATTCCTCGGGGGCCTCGGTCCATGCTCGGTCAGGAACCTCTCCACGTCCGGTGAGATCAAAAGGTCATCCGAAATTGCGGCGATCTCTTCGGCTGCTTCCCATGCACGCTCCAGACGCCACAGCTCGCCCTCCAGCGCACGCCGTTCCTCTTCTTCGTGGAGGGCCATGGTACTCGATCTCCTGAACCGCCGACTGCACGGTGCGCTTTCTTCCACCGGCCTTTTTGAACCTTCGGAACGATCTGACTGGCGAAACGCTCCGCCTGGCGTCCGTCCGCAGCTTCGTCCGGGTCCGCGAGGCCTCTGTCGGCACAACAGCCACGAAGACCGGTTGGGCATCACCGCCGAATGGGTCGCCACTTCGGTTGCTCGTCTCGCCCCGGGTGCTCGAGAAGCACTCGCTGGTTGGTGCCGTCGGCGTTCATGATCCACAGATCGAGCGGTTCGCCTGGACCTCGGGCGAAGACGATCTCGCGGCCATCAGGGCTCGCATCCGGTTGCCAGTCCGGATCGGGACCGTTGGTCAGGTTCCGGAGTTCGTTTCCGGAGCGGTCCAACGCGAAGATGTCCGCCCCCTCAAAACCCTCTCCGACCTGACCGTAGAAAAGAATTCGCCCGTCGGACGTCCAGCTCGGCGCAGAGTTGTGGCCGCCGAGGTGGGTGAGCTGGACCTCTTCACCCGAAGCCAGATCCACCTCGAAGATCTGAAGGGTGGGCTCTGCCCCGGCGATTCCGACGCCCAGAGCCCCAAAAACGAGTGAGGCTCCATCAGGGGACCACGAAGGCACTTCTTCATAGCGTTCATTCCGCGTGATCCGCCGCACCTCTGTCCCATCCACGTTCATCACATAGATCTCACCTGAGTCCGAGTCGCGGCGTGATACGAAGGCGATCTGTCGTCCGTCGGCCGACCAGCTGGGCGCTCCGTCGCGGGCCTCGTGATCCGTGAGTTGCGTCACCGCACCGCTCTCGAGCTCGACCACGTAGATCTCCTGATCGCCGTCGCGATCGGACGCGAACGCGATCGCCGCCCCGTCTGGCGACCACGAGAACCCGAAGTCCATCCCTGGGTGGTTGGTGAGATTCCATGAAGAGTCCGCGATGAGATCGTAGAGGTAGATCTCGAAATTGCCATCACGGTTGGTGACGAAAGCGACCTGTGACGTTTCCTGGGCATCCGGTTCGGCCGGAGGCACGTTACATCCTGCGGTGCACAACGCCGTCATCATGACTGCCGTACCTCTCCGCATGCTGCCTCCTTCGCCAGGTGATGCCTGGCCAGGTGTTTGTGCTGCTCGGTGTACCTCGGAAACTGGCTCGTGACTTCGGCGCATCCAGGAGGGGGGCACCCGCCCCGGCGAATCTAGCCGCCACTCCGCCGCAGTTCAGCAATCAAGGAGTCGAGGAGTGCCGAAGCTGCCTTGAGTTCTTCCAGGTACACGGCCTGTTGATGAGTCTTCTCCGAAACGGCCGCGACATAACCGCTATCGAGGCGAAGATCACGGAGGAGCGGAGGTCCCAGCCTCGACGCCATCACATCGAGTGCGGCGAGCCCGGCGTCAACCGTCTCAACCGTATGGACGGCAACTCGCCCCAGAAGGTGATTGCCGAGCTGAGTCAGCGCCGCTTTCTCCTCGTCGGCATCTTCAATGAGACGCGTCCATTCTGCGACGATTGGCCGGATCTCGGAAGCGCGTCGAGATCTGGGGTGTGGACGAGAGAGCAAAACGGCCGACGCCGTCAGATCCGGGTCGAAGGTCCACGGAACCATGGTCGCTCGCAGCCAGACATTCGTACTGTCCTCAGGGAGACGTGGAAGGTCCGCGGGGCTCGCCCGAAAGAAGCGGTCGACCCGATCCAGATCGCGTTCAGTCCGAGCGATGAAGAGTTCCAACTCCAGGCGGTTCCGATCGGCCTCCTCGTGGAGCGCTTCCAGAACCCCGGCTTCCTGCTCTGCCTCCTGGCGTCCATCCCACCACGCATCGATCCAGAATGCGATGAGGATGCTGAGAACGATTACCAGACCCTCGGCGGCAAATCGCTTGATCGAGCGCGGTTCTTGCATCATCGACCCCTTGGGAGTTCTGTGCCTCGCATTCGTGCGCAGGATCGACTTGGCTGGACCGATCCAGGAATCTCCAGAAAACTGAGGCAGACGAGCCAGGACCGGCAACACCCCGTTCGTCACGTACTCGACACCTCCGTACTTCAGTCCTCGGCGGTGACTTGCTCCCCTCGACTTGCACTATCCAGGGAGGGTTCCGGGGCCAGAGGAGGAAAATCCCTCGGACCGATGTGGGGTCCGGCTTCCATGCCCTGGAACGTGCTACTCCACAGGGCCTTTCCAGATCGGCCGCGGCGCAGGGCTATCCTCTCAGTGCCGCCTGAACCTGCTCCAGCAACGCCTCCGAACCTTGCCTCATGAGGTCCCGCGAGTCCCTGAGACCGCGTTTCGCCAGAAAGAGGCGGTACAGAATCCCATGGACTGCCGGATCCCGAACCACATCCTCCAGGTTGAGCGATGAAGAAGCACGGACGAGCGAACGCAACCGGAAAGTGCTTGTTGGAAGAAGCCACGCCCTCACGACCCGGAGTCACCCGATCCCTCGGGGGGCCTCGGTCCATGCTCGGTCAGAAACCGCTCAACGTCCGGTGAGATCAACAGGTCATCCGAAATTGCGGCGATTTCCTCGGCTGCTTCCCACGCACGCTCCAGACGCCACAGCTCGCCCTCCAGCGCACGCCGTTCCTCTTCTTCGTGGAGGGCCATCTCGAGCGCCAACCGGGTCGCGGCCGGCATCTTCGCCACATACCCCGGTTCACCCTTCCTCCCGCGGAACCGATCTCCCGAGACCACATCTGCGAGAAAGGAATCGGGATGGCCATGGTACTCGATCTCCTGAACCGCCGACTGCACGGTGCGCTTTCTTCCACCGGCCTTGTTGACCTTCGGAATGATCTGACTGGCGAAACGCTCCGCCTGGTCGCCCTGGAACCACTCCTGCTTCTTGCCTTTGAACACGGCCAGGCGGAACCCCGAGCCGTCGCCACCCGGACGCAGGCGTACCGTCGGCAGGTCGTCACGCTTGAGCTTGACGATCCGCCCATCGTCCGTTCGCAGCTTCGTCTGGGTCCGCGAGGCCGAAATGCCGTCGAACATCTGCCAGAGGAAGTACCCACCCATTCCCGATCCACCGAGAATGGCGGGATTGACGAAGCTCACGCCCAGAACGAGCGCGGCGCCGCCCGCGCCCCAGAGGAGCGAACGGACGCGACGGCGCCCGAACTGGTCCCCGTAGCGCCATGCCGCGAACTCCGGCCTCTGGGGTGCACCGACCCGCACCAGCTCGAGCCCCTCGGCATGACGCGCCAAGCCGATGTTCTCGGTCGAAACCCGGAGCCGGGTCGCGCGGAAGATCTTCTCGCATGCTTCCACCGCCTCCCACCGCTCCTCGAGCGGAGAGAGGTTCCACCGCTCACAGTGCCTGCACACCACCCACAGGCGGCCCTTCGTGGCATCGAAAGCGAGCCTCCGACCCACCGAGAAGTGCTCAACAACGTCATTTGTGCCGAGCGATCGGTTGCAGAACATGCAGGTGCTATACACAGCTCATCCCTGGCTGGGCATTCATCGAAGGGCGATTCGCCTGGATCAAACGTGTACTCCTCAAGCCACGGCCGAACGGACTCCGTGGCGATGATAGGACCGGCGCCGCTAACAGGCGAACTCGAACGGATGATGGGGAGGAGCCGCCTCCCATCGCCACGCGGACTCGCCTCTTGTCCAACGCCAGGCCGCCCACGCGGCCGCGAAGGCCGCGACGGAATGGTCCGAGTACGTCACATGGTTCGGAATTCCGCGGACCCCGCGATCGGTCAACCATTGCAGCAGCGTCTCGCGGGCCCTGAGGTCGTCTCGGAATCCTCGCACCGCTTCGACCGGAGCACCACCAAGCGCCATCGCTGCTCCAGGATGCGTCTCAACGACCTTCACCCGCCCGGGGCCGCCGAGCAGGTGAAGTCCTCTGGCGACGGCCACCCCGCGGAGGGTCAGGTATGCCATTCGGGGCGCCGTGGGTGCCATGACCGAGCCGGGGCGCAGTCCCACTTCTACGATTCTTCTTCTCAGAGAAGCATCCGACTCGCGCTGGCCTCCGCTTGATCCGTACGAAAGAGGCGCGTCCAGGCCGACGCACACGTCACCGGCCGAGAGTCGGGTCCGAGTCTCCTCATACAAGACCTGATCGGTGGCCGATACGATAAGCGTCAGGTAGTCGAGGACGTTCTTCCCCGCGCGGAAGACTCCGACCGACGTGTTCTCGGGATTCCCAGGTCCCGACAGATCCACCCCGATTACATGCATTCGGCTCCGTTGACGGCTTCGGGCTTCTGGTGGACACAATGGAAAGGCCGGCCTCCTCCGGACCGCGCGGATTGGCATGCCGGTTTCGAAGAGGCGGCACGAGAGCGACATGCGGCCTCGGGCCGCAGGAGAAAGGAGACCAGCCGATGTCCCTGCGATCCGCAAAGTCGGAAACGCCCGCGTTCGTCACGTGCTCGTGTGGAGAACCTGTCACTACCGGAGGCGCCCAACCGTCGGCGCTTCATGAGAAGGTCCTCCCCAGCCACATGTAGCCGAGGAGGTACAACGCCGAAAGGAGAGCCATGCGCCAGGCTGCCTCCCACCCCGTGGTCGAATAGACGAGGCGGAGAAGACGGAATCCGAGAACGAGGACCCACACGACGCCCAGCCACTCAAGCACGGCCAACCCAAGCGGCAGTCTCATCGCGACGGGAACCAGGGCAGTCTGAAGTGTCGCCAATGCCAGTAGCGCGCTGAAGAAGTGGAGTGACACCACCAGGTGCTCGACGGGACGCTTGCCGCCGCGAAAGAACAGGACGGCGAGCGCCAATGCCATGGCCGGAGTAGCCAGCAAGAGTACGCCCCACGCTGCCCACTCACCCAGGATGTCGCCTGGCACCTGAAGGGTGAAGTCGTAGAGAGTGCCCCACAACCGTCGCGGCACCTTGGCCGCAACGAGCAACGCGGGAATCGCACTCAGGAGCAGGAGCTGGACGGGGGATAGATACGGGGACCGCTCACCTCGCAGGTAGGCTTGGCTCAATTTCCCTGGGCTCGTCACCAACGTTCGCAGTGAGCGCCAGAGACGGCCGTCCGCCGCGAAGGTCTCGCGCAGGGTGTCTCGAAGAAGAGCGCCGATCCCGGGGAGATGGGGTTCCGCAATCTGCCCGCATTCGTGACAGAATTGTCCAACGGAGATCGTGCCGCAGCCCTTGCAGCGCCCCGCAACCTCGAGATGGTCCGACAAGGTGTGGCCTCCCCCTTTGTGCCTCATCTGGCAGATATGCTACAGGGCCATGTTGCTCGGAGCGAGTGCTGGCGAGCGGAGGCGGAATCCGTTTGTTATCTGACGGCGCCGCCGCAACTGTTCCCGTCGGCTGCGCTCAGGTTGTTGGAGCGGCCTCACCGAGATCTGTTCGAAACTACTTCGAGTACCGATCGGACCTCATTCAGCGCTTCCACCGCTGTGTATAGCTCAAAGAGGTAGATGTTCTGGTGGTGCATCTTGTTCAGGGTCGCGGCCACGAATCCTTCGTCCATTCGCAGTTGAGCCAGGACCTCAGGCCCGAGGCGGCCGGCAACCGCGGGCAGGAGCCCTTGTCCTTGGCCCGCGACCGGGGTCGCCCACGCAGCGAGGCGACCGGTCAGCTCGGTCCCGAGTGCCCACATCGTCGCCTTCTCCTCCTCGGCGTCCTCCAGGACCCGTACCCACTCCGCAATTGCGGCGCGGGCCTGGTAGCCTCGATCGGTGACGGGGGTTGAAGAGTCAAGCAGAAGTTTCGCCGCGGACACGTCACCGTCGTAGGTCCAGGCGATTACGATCGCTCCAACCCAGGGCGACACGCTGTCAGCCGCCAGCGACCGCAATTCTTCGGGAGTCGAACCCAGAAAACGAGCAGCCCGCTCGAGGTCAAGCCGGTTGCGCTCGATCATTCTGTCTAGTTGAACACCGTTCTCCTCGGCCTCGTCACGAACGGATTCGAGGAGTGTCAGCTCCCTGGATAGTTGTTGTCGGTTCTCCCACCACGCGTCGATCGAGAACGCGAGAAGAATGCTGACGATGATGACCGCAGCCTCCGACGCGAGGCGCATGGGCCTGCGAGAATCCGACATACGACTCCTGATCACTCTATTTCTGAGTGGTGTGCGAGAGCGTGCGAGCCACGCTGGTACACACCATCCGGGAAGCTGCGGCCTGGAAGGTCGGAACCGCAACGCTACTGTCTATTCGGGTAGGCTGCCCACCGTCCATAGCGCTCTCAGATAGACACAATGGGAAGGCCTACCTCCTCCGGTCCGCCGGTCCGCGTGGACTGGCGTGCCGGTTTCGAAGAGGCGACACCAGAGCCACATCCGGCATCGGGCCGCAGGCAAAAAGAGACCAGCCGATGCCCATGCGATCCGCAATGTTCTGGGTGGGACTCGATGTGCACATGGCTCGCAGCGCGAGCCGTGTTCTCCGGAGCGAACGAAGTAAGCGAAGGCATCACTTGATGGTCTCACGGCGTTGCTCCCGTCGCAAGCGATCCGGTTAGCATGTAGGAGACCCCTGCCTTGTCGAGGACTTCGACGACTCTCTCCAGAAATGCCGCGAGACTCACTTCAGGCGAGGCAGTTCGACCCCGTGATCCTCGGCCACGAGCTGTGCCACGGCCTCCCGCTGGCTCAGTTCAGGATGGCGAGACCGGATTCCCGTCAGACGAATCGCGTGGACGGCGTCGCTCAGTTCCACCGCGGCACGAAGCCGCGCCGGACCGTCCATCCGAGAGAGGACGGCCTCATACTGAGACCAGGCGGCTCGGGCCGTATCAAATGGGCGTGAACTCATATCTCAAATCTAATCCTGCTTCTGATAGCCCGCACGCCCAAGCGATGTCGTCCAGACCGATGGAAGGGACGGCTGCAACACGATGCTCCGGGCCCACGCCCCAACCGTCGAACGCAAGGAAGCCCCGCGAAGGCTGGTTGGGTGGCGGAGCCTGATCGAGACGAGCCCCGAGATCTAAAGGACACGCTGCGCGATCTCGTCGGCGCACTCCTCCGGCGTCCGACCTTCTGTTTCCACACAGAAGGTGTTCGGTCGGTCAAGCGCCGCGAAGTTCCACTCACTGAGGTACCGGTCGAGGCCCTCGGGCGTGTGGATCTTCCGCATCTCTTTCCGTGAGGGGCTGCCCACCCGGCGCCGGAGCTCGTCGATGCCGCACTCGAGGAACACCGGAAGGAACTGGCCTCCGCGAGACGTGACTTCGCGTTCGAGAGCAGCAACGGTGGCGTCGTCGTCGGGTGAGGAATAGCAGTTGGTGAACACGACGTTCCTGGCTCCCGCCTCAGCTCGGGCCGCCAGAGCCGTGCGCCGGAGTCGGTGCGTCAGCTCCCAGAACTCGGGTGTGCCGAAGTCGAAGAGCGACTTGGCGACGTCGATCGTGAGGTGGTTGTGGAAGTTGAGGACCCCATGGGACTCGTGGAGGATGCGGGCGATGGTGTACTTGCCTGAGGCGGGCGGACCATGCAGGAAGATCAGTCTCATCGAGTTCGGCGGCGAAATCGGCTGGATCAGACGTGTACTCCTCAAGCCACGGCTGAACGGACTCCGTGGCGATGATAAGACCGGTGCCACTAACAGGCGAACTCGCCTCTTGTCCAACGCCAGGCCGCCCACGCGGCCGCAAAGGCCGCGACGGAATGATCCGAGTGCGTCACATGGTTCGGAATTCCGCGGACCCCGCGATCGGTCAACCACTGCAGCAACGTCTCGCGGTGTCTGAGGTCATCTCGGAAGCCTCGTACCGCTTCGACCGGCGCACCACCAAGCGCCATCGCTGCCCCAGGATGCGTCTCAACAACCTGAAACCGCCCGGGACCGCCGAGCAGGTGAAGTCCACTGGCGAAGGCCACGCCGACGCAGACGTCCCCGGCCGAGAGTCGGGTCCGGGCCTCTTCACACAAGACCTGGTCGTGCGTTCCCTGCGAGCTGGCCGCACCCCGCAGGCCGCGCGTGCTGAGACTGAGTGTTGGTCGCGGTGATTTCTGCCCTCGCGCCTCCGTTCCCCCTGGAGCGACTACGCCCGGTACATCTCACGATACAGCGTCAGCGCCTCACGATGCACCCTTTCCTTCTCGGCCCGCACCTCGGCCTCATGCACCGGCGCCGCCTTCGCATCGATCCAGTCAGCCAACGGGTCGATGACCCAGTCCAGCAACGAGGCCCTCGCGAGCAGACTCAGGCGTTCTCGCGCCTCGCCGCTCAACGCACCAACGGCCTGACTCGGATACTTGAGCGGCCGGAGGTCGGTCGATGCGGGGCCTGTCAGCGTCGCGACATCCATCGCCGGGTCGCCGAGCTGGAGGTCGTCCCAATCCAAAAGCCACCACGAGCGACTACCTTGCCACAACACGTTGTTCAGCCAAAGGTCGCCGTGCGTCGGCGAAGTCACTTCTTCATGGAACGCCGGACTCTCCTTCACTCGGCTCTCCAGACTGGCGACCTGCTCTCGCATGTAGGACAGATCCAATTCTGTGAGAAACCGCGGGCGTTCGGAAGCAACGGCAGCAAGATCTGCGCGGAAGCGGTCGTGGAACGTACCGAAATAGCAGTCAGCGGCCGTCACGGCGGTCCCGCCCCTGAGATGCTCCGCCAGTTCAGCATCCGCCCACAAGCTCTGGACCTGATGGAGTACGGACTCAATCACCTCGGTGCTCGGCGAGGGCGCCGAGCCCTCAAGCAACGGAAAGACCAATCCGGCTGCTGGTCCGACATCGACCCAGTCCAGGATCGGCGGAGCGCGGTGGGGTCGTAGCGCCGACTCCAGTTCGTGCCACCGTCGGAGCGCTGCCTGACCACTGTCGGTCGTCGAAAGCTTTACATGCAGTCCCTTTCGGCCATCCCAGACTTGGAGGGAGGTGTTCACGAATCCCCCCCAATTCAGGACGTACCGCACCTCCACACGGGTCCCGTCCAAGCCGAACTCGGCGGCATTCGACTGGAAGAAGCGTCGCACTAGATCAGTCAGTTCTTCCGTCATATCTGTCCTCCGCATCACGGCGTCTGGACACAATGGAAACGCTGGCCTCCTCCGGAGTGCGTGGGTTGGCGTGCCGTTTCGAGGAGGCGACACCAGAGTCACATGCGGCCTGGGGCCGCAACCGAAAGGAGACCAGCCGATGTCCTTGCGATCCGTAATCTTCTGGGTGGGATTCGATGTGCACAAGGATTCGATTACCGCGGCCGTGTTCCGAGGGCGGGACCCCGAGCCGTTTCGGGTGGATCGGATCCCGAACGACCCCAAGCGAATCCGCCGCGACGCCATCAAGAGCGCCCGTGACTTCCGCGACGACCACCTGGTCCTGATCCACATCCCTACCGAGGAGGACGCACGCGTCCGGGATCTCGTGCAGTGCCGGGAGACTTTCCAGCGCGAGGTCATCAAGTCCCGCCGTTACATCCTCAAGTTCCTCAGGCGGCGCGGGTTCATCTATCGCGACGGCACCCACTGGACTACCCGGCACATGAACTGGATCCGCCACATCCTCATGCCGGACAAGCTCCCGGAGGAGGACCGGATCGTGCTCGGCGAGTATCTTGCCTTGCTCGAGTACAAGCTCCAGCGCCGCGACGATCTGGATCGCCGGATCGAGGAGTTGGCCCTCACGCCCCGCTACAAGCCGGTCGTGGACCGGATCAGCTGCTTCCGCGGGTTCAAGACCCAGGCCGCCATGGTGCTGGCCACCGCGGTGGCTCGCGAGATGGTGGGGTTCCTCTCGGCCGCACTTCATGATCTGGACACGTCCACACTCCAAACGCCGGAGGTGACCCGCGCCGCTTGAGCTGAACCTCCAGGGGGGGAGTGTCCGGGGCACGATCGGAGAACGCCTCGAAACGTTATGGGGTACGGCCCCGCGCTTAACCCCCGAGTATAGACTCCGGCCAGCTCCCGACGAATCCGTCTCATGATGCTCTGAGCCTTCCACCGCTCAACCATCGAATATCAGCAGGATTCATCGTCGAAGACGCCCCCGCCTCCCCTCCTGGAACTCGCTACTTGACAGAGCCTTTCCACATCAACGTTCAAAGTTGCCTGACGTGCCGAAGGCATGTCCCGTAGCGAAGCGGAGGGCAAGGGCGCGAACGCGCCCGCAGCGGCAACTGTTTGTTATGTGAAGTCGCCTCCGTCCGCGCGGTCCCGCGAACCGGCTTGGAACAAGCGCTGTCGCCCCACGGGCGCATCACCAGCTAAAAGGTCTCGAGCTGTTGTCGCACACCTCAAGCGTCGGATGAGACCGCCGTCTTCCATTTCTTGGCGAGTCGAACCCACCGGATTGCCATCGGGCGTGTGTACGACATCTGCTGCTCTGCATAGATCTCGGACAACTCCTGAGCCTCATGCTCGGACGCCCAGGCAATCAACGGTGCCATCGCGTCTTGCAGCGAGACCTCGCCCCACGAGGTCTCGTGGAACTGGTGGGAGATTAGGCCGGTAGCCGACACCGTAAAGACGGAGCGAAAAGCGAGGCGGCCGATTCCGATCAATTCCAGGAAGTCGTTAGCCTCGAAACCCTGAATCGTGACTGTCGACGGCGTTTCGTCAGAGACTTCCCAGTCCAGTCTGCCATTCACTCCGGCGTCCCAATCGAGCGCGGTTGCGGCCTGAGCCCTGGTCATGCTGAAACCTGCTGCAGCAAACTCTAGAGCGAAGTCGGGCGAGAGACAGGCCAAGGCCTGCTCAAGGGCGTGATCTGCCAAGTACCCGAGATAAACGCCGACAATCTGTCTCGCCTCACCCACTTCCACCTCCATCGTCTGGATTTCTAGCTCAGGACTTGGACCTGCGCAGGCGGGCGTCCGGAATTTCAATGTCTCGCGCCGTGTCCGTCCGCACGACCGACGCCCCCGATAGGTTCGGATAGGTCCGGAAAGAGAGCCTAGCTGCCCGAGCCGGACCAACGCGAAACAGCGTACATACCGCACGGTCGGCACTCACACCTTGCCGACACGATGGCGGACCTACGCCCTGGAATCGGATTCCATACTCGTGGGCCCGCCCACCCGATGTGAGGTAGCGCGCCGGATCGTCCGTCGCGCCGGCGCGGCTTCCGACGCAGAGCGGAACGTCCCGGCGCGCCTATCCGCCCCGAGGCTCCCGATCCCGCGGCGGACCTCCACCCGGGGGACCGGGTCGCGTCGTGGCGCTCGCGTTGCAGGGCGCATCGGGGTCTGTCAGGACACAACCGGTCTGACCGGTGTGGCAGCCCAGGATCTGGTTCGAGCCTGCCGACCCGAGGTGGTAGTGGTAGCCCTCGTCGAGGGTCGTATGTCCCTGACAGGAATCAAGGTCCTGCGGTGCTGATCCGTCGAGGTTCAGCTGGGCGTACAAAGGATAGCCATCCATCGCGAGACCAAGCTGAACCGCATGCGAGCCCTGGGCGGAGTCTTCACGCAGGCAGTCGGTCACGGCGTGGATGTGGTATCCGACGTTGGGGTTCACGTGGCCTCCACAGTCGTCGAAAGGAGCGAGGGTGTGGGCGCTGAGGATGTCGTCGGTCGGTGCCGGCGCATCCAGCCGCACCCCACTCCAGGCGATACCCACACCATCGTGGCCGACCCGGGGCGCGATGCCGCTGGCCGCGACCGGTGTCATGGGGATGACATAGGTGTTCGTCAGTCCTTCCTCGATGTACGAAGCGAGACACTGCACGCAGAAGTTCGTGTACTCGGGATCTACATCGGGGCGAGCCGCCGCCGCGCAGGCCTCAGGGGTATCGGTGACGTTGATCTCCCCGGTAGCCGGGTCATGCATCTGCCAGATGGAGTCGTCATAGAAGCGAGCAAGATTCTCGATGAAGGAGCCATCGACGTCGTGAACGACTCCGTCCTCCGGCCAGATTCCACCCAGTTCCGGCCCGTCGGTGATGTGGGAGGGACACCACGGGCCCATGTCGAAGGTCTGCGGATTCGCGGGAAGCGTCACCGCGACACAGAGCGTCTCCGCACCTTCGGACAGGGTGCAGTCCACGATTCGGGGGGCCCCGATCACCGAGCCTGGCTCAAAGCGCTCGGCGAAGGCGACGAGACCGAATCCCGATTCCGAGGGCTCCTCAGAGGGCTCGTTGGAGGACTCACCAGGACCGCAGCCGGCACTGAGTCCGATGATCAGACTAGTGGTCAGAAAGAGCGGGAGTTGTCGCAACATGGGTACCTCTCCGGATGGTGGCCCGGAACGCCGATCGGACTGTCGAGCACTACAGCGGATCAAGTCCGGCAGCTTCGAGGGCATCGCTGAGCTCGGTGATCGCCGCCTCGACGTCACTCATCCCTTGCACTCGACTCTGAGCCGCGCGTCCGAGGTTGAAGATGTCGCTTCGAAAAGCGGGTGAACCGGCCAACTCGCTCCAGTCCACACCGCATTCGAAGCGCGGGCATGTGACACGGCCGATGCTATGAACTGCAGCCGCCTCGTACGGGTTCCACTTCGCGACGACGCCCTCGAAGGCTTCGGCACTCGATCTGTACCTCAGGAGCGCGCGGCGCACGGTCGGATCCGTGATCAACTGCAGGTCGCCCGACTCGATCATGGCGTCGATCGTCGAAAGGACGGGTGTGAAGGTCACGGACTGGGTCAGGCGGCCGAACATACGAACGAGTGTATCGGCACCCGGAAGCGGAACCGCATCGAGGGTGTCCAGCAGGAGGGTCGCAGCCTCGCTGGCGTCGGCGTCGACCCCCATCGCCTCCGAGAGGGTCGGGGCCGTCGCGTCGAGGTCGTCTCGAATCCACTCCAGGTACTGCGCGGCATTCGCTTGGTCAGAACGCTCGGATACCGAGGCGTCCACCGCGAGGGCGACCAGCACGCCGACGACGATGACAACGAACTCGGCGGCGAATCGCGCCCACGGAATTCGGTTCACGACTCCTTCTCTTTCCACGCGCCGCGCCTCCGGTCAGTTCGATGAATCAACACACCCACGATCCTACGGCCGTCGAGACTCAAGCGCATGCCGGAAGGAGCCTGGTCGCGGCTCAGTGGACCACGTCTCCTGAAACGGTGACCCGGCATAGAAGCGTGTTGTCGATGACCAGATCCGACGACCAGATAAGGCGGGCGGCGGCGTGCCATGTCACCTCGTCATAGCCGCCCCTCGGCACGACCTGGGCCTCCGTGAACTCGGTCGCTTGAGCCCAGCCACTGACATCGAAGTCGTCACCCTCCCAACCCTCCGGTTCGGGTTCGATCTCCGACTGGCAGTCCGACTCCGGGTCCGCGGATGAGGCGCAGTCGGGGTTGAGCGGCGCGCGATGGATCGCGAGGCAACTCCACGCCGAGTCGCTTACCACAACCATCTCCCCCGATTCGGAATCTCGAAGCTGAAGGATGAGCCCGCCGTCCCCGGCCTGCTGGTTCCGGCGTCCGATCTACTCCAGACCCGTATTGTTCTCGATGAAGTCGCGCGCGACCACGGACAGCGTGAACGGGTACTCCGCTTCGAACGTGAACGACTCGGCGTTGAAGGACCGCTCCGTCGTGATGGGCACCGGGTCCTCGAGAACCACTTCCCCGTCGACGTGGACCGAGAACCAGTTGTCCACCCAGATCTCGCCGTCGAACGTCGTTCTCGTGGTCCCCGCGGGCGGGGTCGAACCCCAGGCTCCGAAGAGCAGGAGCACCAGTACAGCTGTGCGTCTACGCATCTGTCGTCCGTCCCAGGAATCGGTCTGAGTTCGGTGCCACTCGTGAGATGGACCAAAGCAAAGCGCCCATCGTTAAGTGCCGCGCTCCGTCTGGGTGCGACGCCGTCTCCGCTTCCGATCGCCGGAACAGTCAGTGGGCTACCCCGGCACCACCGATGCTGGCGACTCCCACCGGGCGGGCCGAGCAACTTCCACGACCCGTCGAGACGGCCGTTGCAATGCCGTATAGCGTTCCAGGTGAGCGACGCCGAACCGCAGGCGGCCCGAAGCACGCACGTCTATTAGACCAGCTCAATCCTGAGGCTGAGTCCAAGAACGTGCGCAGCAGCCGTCAGCGTGTCGAGCTGGATCCGATCGTTGTCCGGGTCCAGGATCCGATCCAACTGGCTACGACTGGTCTTCATGGCCGCAGCCATAGCTCGCTTGCTGATCTGCTCTTTCTCCATCGCCTGCTCCAGCTGCCATGCGAGGACGCGCTTCACAGCGATCGCGTTGGTTTCCTCAAGGACGCCTTCCTCCTTGAGGAAGTCCTCAAACGACGAACCGACTCGTCCTTTCTTACTCATGTCCCGATCTCCTTCGCTCGTTGCCGCGCGAGATCCAAGTCCGACTTAGGGGTCTTCTGGCTCTTCTTCACGAAGCCATGAAGCAGCACCATCCGGCCCCTGTGTAGCACAAAGATCACGCGTGCGATCCGCTTACCGCTGATGTTCGACCGGATCTCATATAGTCCGCCGCCGAGACTGCGGGACAGCGGCATCCCAACTGGCCAGCCAAACTCCGCCGTCGCGATGTCTCGTCCGACAATCCTGCGGCTCTCGGCATCCAACCCCACCAGCCAGTCCCGCACAGGCTCCCTGCCTTGCCCGGTCTGGTGGAAGGAAGCCGGTACTTTCTTGAATTCTGACATTGCACCTCATGAGGTACATGGTACCACATACGGCACACATGAGCAAGTGACGTTGGTCTGAAACGGGGTCGTGCCCGACGTATTAGACCCCAAGGGCCCACCAGCTACTTCTAGGCACATGCCGGATAACGTTTCAAAGTCCGCGGCGCGGCCCCAAACGAGGCGTGTTCGCCAAGCACCCGTGCCGATCAGCCAAGGTGTGAAAGCCCACCCGCTTTCGGGCCGTGATTCACCGGAGTGAGCGATAGCGAACGCAGGCGCGAACTGTTTGCTATAGGACGGGGACTTGGACCGCGTGGCCTCACAATCCTTACTCCTGCGAAAACTTGTTTAGAGAGCTCCCCAGCCGCGCTCAGTTCGCCCACTACCGAATCGCTTGTAGCGCCTCGATCACGTCGGCGGCCCGCTCTTCAATCCTAAACAGGCCACTTCTTAGATTGATAATGAGCACCAATAGGCCCTCCATAGCACCCGTTACGGACGGACTGCTCGCGATCCGTCTGTACTCGGACTCACTGACCTGGCGATAGGGCACCGAGTCCCGATACAGAACCCGAATCGATCCGAACTCCGCTCGCACGGCGGCTGTGGGCCCCGTGTTATACTCCTCGACGAAGATGTCGCTACGTAATTCTAAGTAGCGCACTGCCTCGTCGAATGCGGAGAATGCCCTCTTCAGGTCCGGGCCCTCAAGCAGTTGCAAGGCTCCCGTCGAGATTGCGGCCTGGTAGGTGCCGAGGGTCGGCTGGAAGTCCATTGTCATGAATGGGCCGAGGGCTAAGTATCGCATTGAGTCCAGCGGAATCAATTCGTCACTGCCCACCGCCATAAGAAACCCCTCGGTTCGGGCAATCATCTCTTCAGCATCCGTCGCGCCTTCGGCAGCACGATCGCGGGTCACCTGGAAGTCCTCGAGAAGATTCTCGACAAGCGTAGCCCTGTTGCCGGCTTGTTGAACTCGCTCCCCCCAGGCATCGATCCCAAACGCCAGGAGAATGGAAGCGACTATCACCGCGCCTTCGGCGAGGACTCGTGGCCAAGGGATTCTAGACTTCAAGGTCCACCCATATCGTCGTGAGCGTTCTAACGTCGCATAGGACTGAGGTCCGCAACAGGCGGAACCCATTCCGCCTTCGGACCACGCAACAAGCCAGACGCGCTACCTACCGCATGGTTTCCACGAACGTTTCTGTCCCTGTCCTATAACGTTCAAGGACTCCGAACCGGCCAACACCACTCGGGTCCCCCGGCTCCCACAGCTTCAATCCTTCACTTCTCATCGCCAGGCGCCACACGTCTGTGGCCGGTTGGGACGGAGGCCGCCGTCAGGCGGCCGGAGCCGGAGTCCGGTTGTTATGAGATGGCCCGCGGTCGCAGCGACACCTACCGCACTCTTGACCCCGCCATCTCCTGGGGACCCCATCCTCGAACAACGACTCCCGTGATGTCTCCGGACTCAGCCCGCTCGAACATCATCTGCAGCCCGAAGTCCTCCCAATAGACACCTAGCTCAGCGTACGGATGAACCGCGATCTCCCTCTGCGCGAGGCCATTCATGTACAGGCCACCGTCCTTGACGTAGAACCCGAGAGGTCCGAGGGACTCGACCCGATAGGTCCCGACGAACTTCTGCAAGCCCGCCTCGTCCATCGGGATGGGATCAAACTTGGGCAGCTCAAACCCCAGGACTTCGGCAGCCAGCTGGTCCTCGAGCTTGCCGGGATTCCCGATGCCGTTGATCAGGACCCCGATGGTCAGATCGTGATCGGGATACGAAGCCAGTTCAGTGATGAAGCCATTGCTCGCGCCAGGGTGCGAGACCGAACGCGCTCCGTGGAAATCGACACTCCACAGGCCGTAGCCATAGCGATGAACGGAGCCATCGGCCAACGTCGTGGGCGCGGTCATCGCTTCGAGGGATGCGGGACTGACGACTCGGCCGGAGTGAAGCGCAGAACTCCACCTGACCAGATCCGCTACGCTCGAGCACAAGGCGCCCGCCGAGAACGATATGTGCGCGCTCATGGGATCGGCATTCACCAGCGTGTCGCCCTCTAGGAAATACCCGCGAGCTCCATTCGGCACGGCTTCGCTGAAGTCGCACTGCGTAATGCTGGTCAGGCCGAGGGGCCCGAAGAACACGTCCTCCAGATAACTCGCATACGGTTGGCCCGTGACTCTCTCGATGACCATCCCGAGCAAGTAGTAGCCGGAGTTGCTGTACGACCAGGCCGTGCCCGGCTCGAAGTCCAGGCGCTCATCACGCAAGAGCTCCATCATCTCCGCGGTCGACAGATCGAGGTGCATCTTGCTCCAATACCGCTGCCCCAGGGACTGGAAATCGGGAATACCTGACGTATGGCTGAGGAGGTGATGAAGGGTCGCTCCGCCGCCCGGGCCCGGGTACTCGGGAATGTGTTGTGACACCGAGTCAGTCAGGCTGACCTTCCCCGCCTCGACCAATTTCATGATCGCCGCTGAAGTGAATTGCTTCGTCAACGACGCGATACCGAATACGGATTCGGCTGTAACCGGCATGCCAAGCTCCACGTCGGCCAACCCATATCCACTCTGCAGCAACATCTGATCTCCGAGAACAACCGAGACGGCTGTTCCGGGAGCACCTGTCGATGCCGCGAAGTGAGTAGCAAGCGAGTCCAATCGATGCGTCAGCGCTTCCTGGGCGCCAGTGGGAGTAGCATCAAAAAGACACAGTGCCAAGAAGGCAATTCGGAGTGACCTCGTCATGTAGGCTCCCTGGCAGCGCCACTTGAAGCAGCCAGCTGTATGTGCATGGTGCGCAGGATGTGCTAACCCTACCCGCCACGGGCTTTCCGCGGGCTTTCTCATAACGTTCCAGGGACTCCGAACCGGCTGTCCACTCCAGTCTAGTTACGCCCGCTTCCGCACTAGCGCCACACTGCTTACCGAAGCATAGACGCTGACCGCGGGCCGGTTGGGCCGAGGGGCGCCTGTGGCGACCCGAGCCGGAGTCCCGTTGTTAGCGGACGTGTCACCGGGGATGAAGGCCGCATGCTACACTTTCCCTTGACGTCGATCGTACGGTGGAACGGCTGGGAACGTTCTGACTTCCCACGATTCAATTGGGGAGAGGTTCGCCCGCTATCGCTGCGTCGAGATTGGTCGAAAGCCGTTCAAGGCCCGCCACGACCAGCTCGAGCGTCCGGAGGATGCCCTCAAGTCGCGCCTGTTCGCGGTGCGCCTCCGGAACGAGGGCGGGGTCTTCAGCCAGGCGATCCAGTACCGTCGGATCTATGTCTTCGGCGGATCGGACACGCAGTCGGATCCCGTAGCCGGTCAGAGTGTGCAGCAGGCGCGCATCAGTACGCTCCGAATACACGTCGATCCGATCCATTCGGCTTTCGAGGCGGGCATATGTCAGCGCCATGCCCCTACGAAGCTCTAGGTCGCCAATTAGCCGTACGTTCCCAGTGCTGCGAAGGTCGTCGAACACCGCCGTGGACACTCCCGTGACGACCCCAGACTGTCGTGCCGCACTCATGAGCGCCAACAAGATATCAGACCTGGCTTCCTCCACGTACGGTCCTTCAATCTGCGTGATGGCCCCTTCGAGACCCGCCGCGACGCGCTCTGTCCCATTGAGATATTGAGAAATCAAACTGGCGTTCAAATCGACTTCATCACGGAGTGCTACGAGGTACGCCCTTTCTGTCTCAGCATCCCGCCAGAGCTGCCGCCCCCCCTCCAACCCTAGTGCCGTCAGCACTCCCACAACGATCACCCCAAACTCACCGGCGAGCCGGGCATACGAGCCTCTGGTCTTGGCCACTTCGCACCCCTCCTTGCCTGTTCAGGATTTCACTGACGACATGTCCGTTAACTCCCTTTATGCGACGTTGCCGATTGCCCCCTCCAACAACCCCGCTCTCTACTCCTCAAGCTTCTACTCGGAAGCCGGACTTCTTGAGGTAGGCTTCAAAGGACAAGATCCCAGGATGGAGTCGCCTGCTTTCCTCGATCCCTTGAAGCATCGCTTCGGGGTAGGGCGGGCGTCCCCATGACTCGAACTGTTTTCGAAGGGCGATCCACTCCCTCGCGAAGATCCACATGAGCCAGATGGGAGGTGCCTTGTGGCGGATCGGGCGGTCTGAACTCACCCGGCTAAGCACCGCCGCGAGTTCGTCGCCAGAAATGAAATCGCCAATCAGGTTCAGCTTTCGTCCTCGGAACGCGTCCGGATTCTCGAAAGCGAGCTTCGCGAATTCACCGATATCCTCGCAGGCTACATACGGGATCTTCACATCGTCTGCGGCCTGACCCGTAACCACTCCGTTCTTGATAGGGAGGTATTCACCTCCGATCTCATCCATGAAGGATCCAGGTCCGAGAAAGGTGAAGGGAATGCCTCGCTCTCGAACATACGCTTCGATGTCCAGCTTGCTGCGTATGTAGGGCACGAGCACCTGGTCGCCGATCGAGGGAATCGTGCTCAGTACCAGATGCTCGACCTCATTCTCGACGCAGGCCTCCGCGATGTTGATTCCCTGGCGCCTCTCCATCTGCATGTCGAGCTTGCCTGACGACGACATCATCGTCGTGACTCCGTACACGCCATATGCCCCGTTGAACGCAGCGTTCAGGCTGGCCCGATCGTCGAGGTCCGCCGCAACGACCTCGACTCCCTGGGCTCGGATGGATGCCGCCGAGGATCCCCCTGGAATTCGAGACAATGCTCGCAGGTCCCGGTGGCCTGCCGCCAGCAGGCTCCGGAGTACCGCGCCACCTTGTTTCCCGGTGGCACCGCAAATCACGATCTTCCCCTTGGTGGAGTTCACTCAATCCCCTCCGTTCTGTCAAAGGGCTCCATCCGTCCTTCTCGCCCGCGCTCTTGCGATCACTCACCTCCATGATTCTGAAGGCAATGTCGCATAACGTTCACTGCGTTTCCGAACTTACGTCCTGGCGCGGCTCGTGCCCCGCACGAGGCGTGACAGGGCGGAAGTTAGGCCGGAGGGCGCGCAAGCGCCCGGAGCCGGAAACGCGTCAGTTATGTGACGTGCCGCTCTCGGCCCTCACCACTAAACCGAATCGATTTCGTCCAGCCGGATTTCGGAACCACGCAGTTCACCCCGGACAACGACTTCATCATCCCAAAGTGGTCGCACGATATCTGTCATCATGCCTTCCGGAACTACAATCTGGTGGGTCTTCCCGGAGGCCTCGACCAGCTTGATCCGGCCATCCCCAGCTCGCGTGTCGTCAGCGAACTTAAGAAAGCCTCGCACCTCGACCGCCTTCACTTCGGCCACCGACGGTTCCGGAAGCCTCAAGGACTCTAAGTCTGCTCGGGTATGGATCAGAGATACGCGTCGTTCCTGCCCATTTCTCCGAGTTGTAAAACCAACCATCGCTACGTTCTTCCCATCCGGCGCCATCCGTTTGGCCAAGGCTACGAAATTGCGCCGGTACGACTCTTCCGGGATTCGTTTCTGGAGTAGCTCCATATCGCGAGCCTGGGCTATTTCCAATAGGTCGAGTGCTTCGGCGATGACACCGGGCTCGCCAACAATCTCACTCCATTCGAGTTGTTCCTTCGGACGACCCAGCCGGAGCGTCACTGCAAATGAAGCCGCGCGAGGAACAGACAAGTATACTTCGAAGCTCTCCTTGAGCTTCTTCTTCGGACTCCCGCCCTCTCGATAGGGCCGTCCAGCCCTCCTTTCAGCCGCACGATAAAGAATCCTCTCGAAATCGTTCACTCTGGTCACGAATTCATCCGCATTGGCGAACCCAAAACCGATCGCCTGACCTGCTATGGACATTTGGACATCCGTGTCGTCGAGCACCAGGCCCCTCAAGTCCAAGTGTCTGTGAAAGTGAACCTGTTCGAGGAGGTCACGCATTTCATCCAAAATCTTGTTTGGTGCCCCGTCCAGAAGAAGCCCGCGGGCTATCATTCGCTCGGCCGCTCCAAACCGTTGAGCTTCAACGCCCAACGCCGCAGCGCTCCTGATCAAAACCGCTTGCTCGAGAACGGGGGCGTCGTGCATCTGCTCGATTGCTGCCAACTCACGTTCGAAGGCCCGTCCGAAGAGCTCACGGGCCTTAGTCGCCTGTCCCCAATGCAACTCGTGCTGGGCCTCATCCGCGAGGGCCATCGCTTCTCGGTGCAGCGAGACCGGATCATTCATCGCTCTACAACCTCAGCTCGAGGCTTCCCAAACTCGACTACGATCACCAGACCCTTGAGTTCTCCATCAGACACGGCAACCTGCTCCACTTTCTGCTTCACGCGGGCTTTGATCTGAGCGTCCGTCCCGTGTCGGATCCCGGAAACCTCCAACCTCACCTTGTCCGCGAACAGGGTTTGCTCGTCCTCTCCCAGCCAATAATCGAAGCCGTTGAACCTCCTGGACCGTTCCAACGCCACCAAGCCCCGTGCCTCACGAGCTAACCCGATCGCGACGGCGTATGCTCCCTGCTCCGTCGCAAAGGGTTCGTCGGCCCAGCTACGCTTCACCTGTTCACTTGGCTCTCTCCATGAAACCCGGGCGGTTCCATTACCTCCGCCCATGGCGAGGTCCAGTTCCGTGGGACAGGGATGATCTTGCTCGTCGAAACAGACGCCAGCGGCTTCGGCCATGGCAGCGCCGCTCCGGGGCGAAAGACCGGGCATGCCAGCGATCAGCTGTTCAAGATCAATTTGCATCAGGGCCGTTTCCTGCTGAGGTTCTGCGGCTGCGAGCCACCGGTACTCCGATCGATTCGTTCAGCGCAGCGCGTAGTGTAGTGAAAGAAAAAAGGCATGTCACATAACGTTCACTGCGTTTCCGAACTTGCGTCCTGGCGCGACTCGTGCCCCGCACGAGGCGTGACAGGGCGGAAGTTAGGTCGGAGGGGCGCCGCCAGGCGACCCGGAGCCGGAAACGCGTCAGTTATCCGAAGTTGAACCCCGGCCGGACACTATCGGGGAACGAAGGCCATCAGCTGCTCGACCATTCTCGCCAGATCGTCCGGTCCGAAGACACCACTCATCGGAATTGTGGGCAGACCGCTTGGGTCATACCACATGAGCCAGTAGTAATCGCCTGTGGGTCCATCGTCGTCCGTGGTCTCCACATGCTCAAGCCATAGCGAGTAGCCGCCGACATCCACCAGCGGTTTCCCAGTAACCGCCCCTTTCGCCGGACTCTTACCATGGGGTTGGCCCTTCGACACGTCCGTCCGGAATCGCCGGTTTTCACATGTGAAAGGCACTGGACCCGAGGGCCCATTCATTCGATGGTCGGTTGCCACAGGCCGCCCTCCTTCCGCGTCGTAGGTGGTGAGGAGGCAGAAATTGGATTCTACCGATTGCAATCTAGCGCCAACTGAGCCCCGGGCAGCTTGGCCTCGATTTCGATCATCCCTTCTACGTTGCCCGCCCAATCATTCATGAAGACCGCGCGTTGCCAAGACCTGACCGGGCCCACTCGACGAGGAAATGGGATTACCAGCTCGGCCGTCGCACCATCCACCACATCGAGGTACCAATTCCATAGCGTGTCCCGATGCGGGGAAGGGATGCGGAATTCCCCGCCATTAAGGGACGTTACATTTCGGAACTGCACACCGTCCTCTGCGATCGCGAGAAAATGCTCCGTGCCCGCATGGAATCGAATTATCTTCCCAAAGCGATTCTCGAGCCTCGCCACGACAGGATAGAAGTCGGCTCCAAGCCCCGCAGCTTCGAACCGCTCGAGCCAATCCCCTCTTTCCGAGAGGGTGATGCGGAAGGTCTGACCACCAGAGCTCACCTGACCTGAGCAAGTCGCCACGGTGGTTTGGTGGGATGGCGGAGAATTCTGAGCCAATATCTGCCCGCCTGCAAGGAACCCTAGCACGCCGATCAATTGCACCGATGTTCGAAATGGTTTCGTGCGC
The DNA here is from genome assembly GCA_041743405.1 of Longimicrobiales bacterium. GTDB lineage: Bacteria > Gemmatimonadota > Gemmatimonadetes > Longimicrobiales > Gaopeijiaceae > JBGTMU01. The sequence continues at coordinate 23,119 of JBGTMU010000070.1, forward strand.
ATCTCGCAACTGCCTCGATGTGAAAGGGGTTCAATTTCGGATAACGTTCACTGCGTTTCCGAACTTCCCGGAGTGGCGCGACTCGTGCAACCGCACGAGGCGTGACACGCAGGGAAGTTAGGTCGGAGGGGCGCCGCCAGGCGACCCGGAGCCGGAAACGCGTCAGTTATCCGATGGCGTC
>JBGTMU010000071.1:0-41524 GCA_041743405.1 Longimicrobiales bacterium
GGGGGCGCGGGCGCGGAGTCAACGGCAGCGGCAGGCGCCGCAACGGCATCCGCCGCGATCTGCCCGGGCGGGGGCCCTTCCGGAGCCGTCCCCAGACCGATGATCGGAAGGAGGTTCCGGATGAAGTTGACCCCGTCGGGCTCGGTGACCGTATCGTTCAGGAAGCCGACCGCCGCCGTCCGCCCCGAATTCCCATAGATGAGACAGGACGTCGGAGAACCGGTGAATGAGCACCCCGAAACACCGCTCCCCGTGGGTACGAGACCCATCGTGAAGATCCCCCAGCCGGGGTTGGTGAAGGGGATCGGCTGCTGAACGCCCTCGGCGAGGCGCGTATCCGTGAAGGTCGCGGACAGGCGGTTGTTGTGTGTTCCGGGGGCCGCTTCAAGAGCTGCAAGGACCGTCCCGTTTCTCGTCCAGTCGCTGTAGATCAACCTCTTCCCTCCGGCCACCCAGTTCACGAGGGCCGTCACGGTGTTTCCGGGGGGGGAGTTGTTCTGGTTGAAGTAGACAAGAACGTCCGGATTCGCGGCCATCTTCGTGAGCACGTCTTCCCGCGAGGTCGCGATGGTGAGCGTGATCTTCTCCTCATCCGCGAGCTGCTGGAGTCCCTGAAGGATCCTGTCAGAGCCGACAACAAAGTCGGAGAAATAGAGGACCGTCCCTTCGAACCCACCTTCGGGTGGGGGAGGAACGACCACCTTGAGGGTGGCCGAGCCGCGAGCACTTCCCGAAGTGGCGACGATCGACGTCACCCCGGCCGTGAGCGTCGTCACATTCCCGAAACGATCCACGGTGGCAATCCCGGTGTCTTCGGACCCCCAGATAATCGGGGCATCTCCGGGAACGGGGTTTCCATTCTGATCGACAACGGTCGCGGCGAAGGTCAGGAGCTCACCCCGCAGGACCTCGGCCTCTTCCGGGGTCACCCTGAGTTCCTTGATGACCTGGCGAACCGTGACATGGGCGCCGGACGACGCATCGCCCGAGGTGGCCGTGATCTGTGCGTCTCCCACCCCCTGGGCCGTGGCGAAGCCGGATTCATCGATGGTCACGACCGACGGGTCGGTCGAGGCCCAGCTCACGGAGGCGCCGGGAATGTCGAAGCCATTCCGATCGAGGACCCGCGCCGAGAACAGATTCGTGTTCCCGATCGCTTCCGCCACCCAGGCATCCGGAGCCACCTCGACGCGGTCGATCGTCTGTTCGACGCGGACTTCAGCCGATGCGCTCTCGCCACCGGCAGATGCCGTGATCGAGGCGGCTCCGGGTGCTGCGGCACGGTAGCGTCCCGGTGCGATGGCCGTCAGCGTTTCCCCGCCTCCACTCCACTCCACCACGGCACCGGTCACCGGGTCGTTGCGCGGGTCGAGAACCCTTGCCTCGAACTGCACTTCCTCACCGAGGGCAGTGAGGAGCGCCTCTCCCGGCGTGAGGGTAACCCGCGCGATCCGCTGCCCCACCTCGACCACCAGATCTGCCGCATGCATTCCGGCTGTGGCCCTCAGGATGGCCGTCCCGGGAAGGAGGGCGATGATTCGGCCGGCCTCATCGATCTGCGCGATCGCGGGGGTCTCCGTGGACCAGAAGATTCGGGGCTCGGGTGGCCCCCCCGGTGTCTCGGCCACCACTTGCCCCGTCCCGCCTTCTGTCAACCGGGCCCCGCCGTCGGCCTGGACATTCGCGGATGGGGCGCCCAGCGGCACCTGGAGCGAGAGGACCAGGGACTCGATCGACAGGTTCTCCAGGTCGCCGCGGCCCATCACCACGGGGATCTCCCAGTCGTCCTGCCCCGTCGACAGCGCGATGGGGCCGAACACCCCACTCCACTCCACATCGCCGGACTCCCCCAGAAGCCTGAGCGACCCCTCCACCTCCAGCGTGGCGCCCTCCTCCACCTGAACCCTGAGGAGGAGAGCCATATCGGATGCGTCGGGATCGCGGTCGACAACCCCCTCCGAGATCACGGTGCCGGTCTGCGTGTCTCTGACTTCCAGGTCGATCCCGATGATCCGCCGTGAAGCCTCGGTGTTCGCGAGTCCCGGCGCGAGCTGCGGGAGGATCGACACCGAAAGGGTCACGGGCCCCTGACTCTCCGTGAGATCAAGGTCCTCCACGCATCCCGTCAGAGTCGAGGTCACAAGCAGCGCAGCGACGACAGCGCGGAGAGAGCGGAGGGAAGGATGCACGGGCGGTTCGTCCGGTGATGGTACGATCGGGCGCGGGGGAACCGGTTGACGTTAGGGTCCCCGGGCTCTGTCGGCAAGCAGTGTCCTGCGCACAGGCACCGGCAGCGTCACCACCTCTGCCTGAGCACCCCGCGCACCAGACGCTCGAGCGTTCCCGAGGCTGACTTCCCCGCCTCGAGCACCTCGGCGTGCGAAAGTGCCTGCCGGCTGATCCCAGCCGCGGCGTTGGTGATGAGAGAAAACGCGAGAACACGGAGCGACCGCGCGCGCGCCACGATCACCTCGGGAACGGTGGACATCCCGACGGCGTCTCCACCCAGGCGTTCGATCATCCTCACTTCAGCCGGAGTTTCATAGCTCGGTCCCGATACGGCCGCGTAGATCCCCGGGTGGAGGTGAATCCCTTCTGCCGACGCCACTTCCAGTGCCAGAGCACGCAGTTCGGCATCATAGGGAACGCTCATGTCCGGGAAGCGGGGCTCACCCGGGAGGACGGGGCCCACGAGGGGGTTTCTCCCCTGCAGGTTCAGGTGATCCTCGATGAGCATGATCGAACCGGGAGTGAGCGCCCGATTGATCCCCCCGGCAGCATTCGTGAAGATCGCCGCCGTCACCCCCAGAGAGGCCGCAATCCTCACCGGGGCAACCACGAGCTCTGCCCCGTAGCCTTCGTAGAAGTGGAACCGTCCTGCCTGCATGAGGACTCGGCGACCGTCGATCACGCCCGCGATGAACTGTCCGAGATGCCCCTCGACACCGGCATCCGGGAAACCCGGGATCTTCCCGAAAGGGATGGAAACGCTGTCGATTACGGCCTGGGCGAGCCCCCCGAGCCCTGACCCCAGAACGACGAGGACCTCGGGGTCCCAGGGGAGATGTGCACGGAGCCCGGCCGCGGCGGCCTCGATGTCGAACGGGCGGGTAGAGTCTGCGGAGGTCCCGGCAGGAGGGCGGATCACAGGAGCATCCCGGCTACGGTCGCGGTCATGAAGGCCGCAAGGGAACCGCCGATCATCGCTCGCATCCCCAGTCGGGACAGATCGGCCCTTCGGGATGGAGCAATCCCGCCGATCCCCCCGATCTGGATCGCGATGGAAGAGAAGTTCGCGAAGCCCGAAAGTGCGTAGGTGGCGATGATGATCGATCGAGGTTCAAGGCTGGCACCCTCGCCCAGGATGGCGGAGAGCTGGAGGTAGGCCACAAACTCGTTCAGCACCGTCTTCACTCCCATGAGCGAGGCCACGGTGGGCGCGTCCGTCCAGGAAACCCCCATCATCCAGGCCAGGGGAGAAAGCACCCAGCCGAGGATGCGTTCCAGCGACAGCTCGGGAGCTCCGGCCATCCCTCCCAGCCATCCGATTCCGGCGTTGAGCATGGCGATCAGGGCGATGAAGGCGAGAAGCATGGCTCCCACGTTCAGCGCGAGGTGAAGCCCCTCCCCCGCCCCACCCGCCGTGGCATCGATCGCGTTCGCGTACTTCTTCTCGGGGTCCACCGCGAGATGGCCGGCGGTTTCCGGAACCCCATCCTCCGGCACCATGATCTTGGCGATCACGAGCGCCGCGGGAGCGGACATCACCGAGGCGGCAATGAGATGTCCTGCGATGTCCGGGAAATAGGCGACCAGCATCCCGACGAACGCTGCGAGCACCCCCCCGGCAACCGTCGCGAATCCACCCGTCATGACCGCCATCAGTTCGGACTGGGTCATCCCGGCTACGAAGGGCTTCACGAGGAGGGGAGCCTCGGTCTGGCCCACGAAGATATTTCCGGCGGCCGACAGGGTTTCGGCTCCGGAGGTGCCCATCGTCCTCTGCATTACCCACGCGACCCCGCGCACGAGGATCTGCATGACCCCGATGTGATAGAGGAGGCTCATGAGCGAAGAGAAGAAGATGATCGTGGGCAGGACATTGAAAGCGAAGAACGCCCCGGTCCGCGCCACGAGCTGAGGGGACTCGGAGATGGGCACGTTCCCGGCATCGCCGACCCCGACCGGAACGTTGTTGTAGACGAGATCACCGAAGATGAAGCGGGCTCCTTCGACAGTGAACCCAAGGAGCGACACCACCAGGGTATTGAGAACCGCGAAAAGCTCCGCGCCGATCGGCGTCTTCAGAATGAAGACGGCGAAGCCGAACTGCAGAGCGAGCCCCCACCCCACGACCCTCCAGGGCACCCGTCGCCTGTCCACGGAGAGGAGCCATGCGATCACCCCGATCAGGAGCAGGCCGAACAGAGATCGGAGCCTGTCCAGGAGAGGGGTGTCGAGCGATCCGGTGGTCCATGACTCAGGTCCGACCGGGGGGGGAGCGAGGCCGTCCTGGGCCCATCCGGCCCAGGCTCCGGCCAGAAGGAGACCGGCGGAGATGACCCAGAGGAAGAGGACGCCGTGGGAGGGTTTCGTCATGGTCGGGGGTCGGGGGCTGGGAGGCTGCCGGGTGGATGGGAGGACCATCGGCGCGGAGTCGGGCATGTTCTGATCGGTCGTACGATACCGACTCGAGTCGCCCTCTGCCACTCCGACCGGGACACCCGCGCAGTTCCGCCGATTTGGCGGGGATGTTGCGCCCGCGGCGCGGCATGGAGGTTGCACTCCGGTGACCCAGTCGGAAGAAGCACGGAACAGCGCAAACCCACATGGAAGGAGTAGAAATGGGAAAGGTCATCGGAATCGACCTCGGGACCACCAACTCGGTCGTCGCGGTGATGGAGGGTGGTGAGCCCGTCGTGATCCCCAACTCGGAGGGCGGGCGGACAACCCCTTCCGTGGTCGCCTTCGCGAAGGATGGGGAACGTCTCGTCGGACAGGTGGCTCGCAGGCAGGCCATCACCAACCCGACCAACACCGTCTTTTCGATCAAGCGGTTCATGGGACGTGGATTCGGCGAGATCGCCGATGAGCGGAGGAAGGTCCCGTACGCCGTCAGCGACGACGGCAAGGGGAGGGTGGAGGTCAAGGCACCGAACGCCGGTGCAACCTTCAGTCCCCCGGAGCTCTCGGCCATCATCCTTCAGAAGATGCGCCAGACCGCCGAAGATTATCTCGGGCAGTCCGTGAGCCAGGCCGTGATCACCGTTCCCGCCTACTTCAATGACGCACAGCGTCAGGCGACGAAGGACGCAGGGAAGATCGCGGGGCTCGAAGTCCTGCGGATCATCAACGAGCCCACGGCTGCGGCACTCGCCTACGGTCTCGACAAGAAGAAGGATGAGAAGATCGCGGTCTTCGACCTGGGTGGCGGCACTTACGACATCTCGGTACTCGAGCTCGGGGACGGGGTGTTCGAGGTCAAGGCGACGAACGGTGATACCCATCTCGGCGGAGACGACTTCGACCAGCGCGTGATCGACTGGCTGGTCGAGGAGTTCAAGAAGGACCAGGGCATCGATCTCTCGAAGGACGCGATGGCGCTCCAGCGCCTGAAGGAGGCTGCGGAGAAGGCCAAGATGGAGCTCTCGTCCACGATGCAGACCGACATCAACCTGCCCTTCATCACGGCCACCCAGGAGGGCCCCAAGCATCTCAACGTGTCGCTCTCCCGGGCTCGCTTCGAGCAGCTCGTGGACGACCTCATTCAGCGCACCATCCCCCCGATGAAGGCTGCCCTCCAGGATGCCGGGATGGATCCGTCCGAGGTGGATGAAGTGATCCTCGTCGGAGGCTCCACACGAATCCCCAAGATCCAGCAGATCGTGAAGGACTTCTTCGGGAAGGACCCGCACAAGGGCGTGAACCCGGACGAGGTGGTGGCGATCGGGGCAGCCATCCAGGGCGGGGTCCTGGCGGGAGACGTCAAGGACGTTCTCCTGCTGGATGTGATCCCGCTTTCGCTCGGAATCGAAACGCTGGGAGGGGTGATGACCTCCCTCATCGATCGAAACACCACCATTCCGACGAAGAAGACGGAGACGTTCTCGACGGCCGAAGACAACCAGACCACCGTCGAGATCCACGTTCTCCAGGGAGAGCGGAAGATGGCGATCGACAACAAGACGATCGGCCGCTTCCAGCTCACCGGCATTCCTCCGGCACCGCGGGGTCTTCCTCAGGTCGAGGTCACGTTCGATATCGACGCGAACGGGATCCTTCACGTCTCCGCGAAGGATCGGGCCACGGGGAAGGAGCAGAAGATCCGGATCGAAGCCTCCTCGGGGCTCACCGACGCCGAGATCGACAAGATGGTGAAGGATGCCGAGGCGCACGCCGGCGAGGATGAGGAGAGGCGGAAGGGCGTCGAGGCCCGCAACACCCTGGACTCCCTCGTATATCAGGTCGAGAAGGACTCGGGAGAATGGGGCGACAAGGTCGGCGCCGCCGAGAAGGAGCGTCTGGACCAGGCGGTCGAGGCGGGGAAGGAGGCTCTCAAGAGCGACGACGCCCAGCGGATGAATGCGGCTCGCGACGAACTCATGCAGGCGTTCAGCGCCGCGGGGCAGCAGGTCTATCAGGCTCAGGCTGCGGAGGCCGGGGTCGAGGATTCGGGCGACGAAGGCGCCACCGTCGAGGAGGAACCCGCGGCGGGCACCACCGATGACGAGGACGTGGTGGAAGCCGATTTCGAGATCGTCGAGGAGGAGAAGTAGGGCCTCCTCCGGCTCGCTGAGGCGACCGCAGCGGTGCAGGCGGAGGTCCGGGCAACGGCTCGGACCTCCGTATGCGTCTCAGGAACGATGACCACCCGGACCCCGCCGCCCCGGACGCGTGTAGGACGGAGTCGCGGTCGGAACACCCGGAAGCACAGTGCGAAACCACCGACAAGACGAGGGTTGATCGATGTTTGATCCACTGAAGAGCAAGGCCAGAGTTCTCGCTTTCACGGCAGGGGTCTTTCTGCTCGGCATGGGGGGAGCTTCACTGCTCGGCTGGACCAGCCTCTCCCTTGCCACTCCATCGATTTCCGAGGCGCCGCAGGTTTCCGAGGACGCAGTCCGCCCGGCGGTGGAGCTTTCGAATGCCTTCATCTCCATTTCCGAAGCGGTGACTCCGGCGGTCGTCCGGATTGAGGTCGAGCGTTCACGTACTGTGGCTGGCGGGGGGACCATCGACCCGTTCGGCCTGTTCTTCGAAGGCCCACAACCGCGTCAGAGACAGGAAGAGCCGCCGCGCGAGCAGATCCAGACCTCGGGCGGGAGCGGGTTTCTTGTCAGCCCCGACGGCTACATCCTCACGAACGACCATGTGGTGAGCGGGGCGGCCCGAATCCGCGTCTATCTGCAGGATCGGCGCGAATACCAGGCTACCCTGGTGGGAACCGATCCGACCACCGACGTCGCCGTGATCAAGATTGACGAAAGGAACCTGCCCACACTGAGTCTCGGCCAGTCCGGCGAGATCCGTGTGGGAGAATGGGTGCTCGCGGTCGGAAACCCCGGGTTCGGGGGAGGTTCTGCGCTGGACTACACGGTCACCGCCGGGATCGTGAGTGCGCTCGGGCGCCCCCTCCAGCTCATTCAGGGTGAGCTGGCCCGGCAGGAAGAGTGGGCGGAAGTCGCGGGCTTCGCGATCGAGGACTTCATTCAGACGGATGCGGTGATCAACCCCGGAAACTCCGGGGGTCCACTCGTCGACATGCAGGGCCGGGTCGTCGGAATCAACTCGGCGATCGCATCGCGAACCGGCTTCTACCAGGGATATGGATTCGCCATTCCGATCGACCTGGGGCGTCGGATCATGGAGGACCTCGTGGAATACGGGGAGGTTCGCCGTGCTTACCTCGGGATCACGATGGAACCGGTCAGCACCGTCGATGCCGAATACTATGGCCTGCCTCGCCCCACCGGAGTCCTCGTACAGAGCGCCGTGGATGGCGGGCCCGCCGCGGCCGCCGGCCTCCAGCAGGAAGACGTGATCGTGTCGATTGACGACCTCCCGGTGGAGCGGATGGGACAGTTGCAGCTGCTCATCGCCCAGAGGCGTCCGGGGGACCGCGTGCGCGTCCGACTGTATCGCGACGGGGAACCGAGGGAGTTCACGGTCCGCCTCGAACAGGCCCCGATCGGTCCGCGGACCGCGACGGCCGTGACCCCGGAGACCAGGACTGAGGAACGGCTTGGCCTCGAGGTGGGTCCGCTCGATGAGGCTACGGCCAACCGCTTCCAGTACAGCCAGCCCGGGGGAGTGGTGATTCGGGATCTGGCTCCATCCGGGCAGGCCGCCCGGGCCGGGATGCTCCCCGGGGAGAGGATTCTCTCCATCGATCGCACACCGGTGAACACCGTGGAGGATGTGAACCGGCTGCTTGGCGCCGCCGCTCCGGGGGACGTGGTCTCCTTCAGACTGGGCCGACCCGATGAGTCGACCCGGGTGGTGAATGTGCGCATCCCGAGCTGACCTTCTGATCCTCCGGGGCGCAAGGTGGGAGACACCGGCAGGCTCAGCGCCCCAGCCGACCGTTGATCTACTGGAGGGACCCGGGTACGGCGGATGCCGGATCCGGGTCCTTCGCGTTGATGGCCTCCGGGGGCTCGGTTATGTTTCCGAAGGGAAGCCGGACCAGAGGTCACGCGAAAGTGGCGGAACTGGTAGACGCGCGAGACTTAGGATCTCGTGGCCCTGTGCCGTGGGGGTTCGAGTCCCCCCTTTCGCATTCTCATACGAACCCGGACTGATGGACATATGACGATCGACGCTTCGAAGCTCAAGGTATCTCTCGAGGAAGGCGAGCGGTGGCGGCGCACGCTTCACATCACCGTGCCCGCGGACGACCTCAAGGCTGAGCGACAGGCAGCCATCCGGAAACTCTCGACGCGGCTCAAGCTGCCGGGGTTCCGCCAGGGGAAGGTCCCGGTGGGAGTGATTGAGAAGCGGTTCGGCCCTGTGGTCGATCAGGAGTTGATCGACCGGGTGGTGCAGGAGGCCTATCGCGGCGTTCTGGACGATCGGGCGCTTCGTCCCATTTCCGAAGGGGATGTCGCGGCCATTGAGTACCAGCCGCACGCGGAGCTGAGCTTCCAGGTCTCCTTCGATGTGGCCCCCACCCTGGAGCTGGGCATCGTCGAGGGCTTCAAGGTCGAAAGGCCGAAGGTGCAGATCGGGGATGAGGAGGTGAATCAGGTGCTCGAGCGGGTGCGGGAGCAGGAGGGTGTGTGGGCTCCCGTGGAGGACGGCACGCCCGTGGAGGGGGACCGCGTATCGGTCCGGATCCAGCGGCTCGGTGTCGAGGGCGATGAGCCACGCCCCTATGAGTTCACACTTGGGAGAAACGAAGCCATCCCCCAGGTGGAGGAGTCGATCCGGACGCTGGAGGTCGGAGCCTCGGGGGAGTTCACGATCCTGTTCCCCGACGACTTCCCGAATGAGGAACGGCGTGGCGAATCCGATGAGCTTCGGATCTTCCTCGATGGGAGAAAGGCACTCGAGCTTCCCCCCCTCGACGATGCACTGGCGGCGAGGGTCGGGGACTTCGAGTCCCTTGAGGCTCTCAGAGCGCGGGTTCGCGAAGATCTCGAGCAGGAGGCGAATGCCGAGGCGGACGCGGTGGTTCGCGCCGGGCTGATGGAGCAGCTCATCGCCGCAAATCCCTTTGACGTTCCCAGTTCCATGATCGATCAGTACATCCGTTCATTTCTGGGCAATGATGAGAAGCTGTCGGACGAAGCGATGCTCCGTGCCAGGGAGCAGCTTCTCCCTCAGGCCGAGCACGCCGTGAAGCGCTTCCTGGTTGTCGCGGAGCTGGCCAGGACCCGCAACCTCTCCGCCACCGAAGAGCAGATCGACGAACGGATCGACGCGATCGCCAGGGAGAGCGGGGCCGACCCGGGCGAGGTTTACGCTCGACTCCAGAAGGCCGGACGCCTGGAACAGCTCGAAAGAGAGATCACGGACACGCGGGTGTTCGATTTCCTGAAGGCCGGATCGACGATCACCGAGGCGGCCTGACCCGGCCCCCGTCCCCCTGCAAGAGAGAACGACAGCCATGCCGATCTACCCCCCCTACGTGATCGAACGGACCAGCCGGGGCGAGCGGAGTTACGATATCTTCTCGCGCCTTCTCATGGACCGGATCGTGTTCCTGGGAAGCGGAATTGATGACACCGTCGCCAACATCATCGTGGCTCAGCTCCTCTTCCTCGATGCGGAAGACCCGGAGCGCGATATCTACCTCTATATCAACTCTCCCGGTGGGAGCGTCTACGCAGGGCTCGCCATCTACGACACGATGCAGCATCTGAGGGCACCGGTGTCCACCTTCTGCGTCGGGATGGCCGCATCGATGGGGGCCATTCTCCTGGCCGGAGGGGCGAAGGGGAAGCGGAGCTCACTCCCGAATTCGCGGATCCTGATCCACCAGCCTTCCTCCGGTTACCAGGGAACCGCAGCGGACATCGAGATTGCCGCGCGCGAAGTGCTGAACATCCGGGAGCGCCTGAATCAGATCCTGGCGGACCACACGGGTCAGACCGCTGAGAAGATCGCTTCCGACGTGGACCGTGATCGCTTCCTGAGCCCGGAGGAGTCCGTGGAGTACGGCCTCATCGACCAGGTGATCCGCAGTCGCGGCGCCGTTTCAAAGCCTCAGGACGGTGCAGAGCCGAAGGGCGAATCCTGATGTCAGCAGCCTTCTAGCGCGGCCGGTACGATGACGAACTCGGCCCCCGACCCAGGACAAGACGATGTCCACCGATAAGCACCTGCGCTGCAGCTTCTGCGGGAAGTCCAAGGACTCGGTCCGGAAGTTCATTTCCGGACCCAGTGTCTACATCTGCAACGAATGTGTGGCGCTGTGCAACGAGATCCTCGCCGAGGAGGACGAACGCCGGACTCCATCGGGGTCCGTTCCAACGCTTTCCCCGATGGAGATCAAGGCCGTCCTGGACCAGTATGTGATCGGTCAGGAAGAGGCGAAGCGGGCCCTTTCCGTGGCGGTGTACAACCATTACAAGCGGGTGAACCACCAGGGGCTCCTCGATGATGTCGAAATCGAGAAGGCGAACATCCTGCTCATGGGTCCGACCGGAGTGGGAAAGACCCTGCTGGCCCAGACGCTCGCGCGCATCCTGAACGTTCCATTCACGATCGCCGACGCGACGACGCTCACCGAAGCCGGCTACGTGGGCGAGGATGTGGAGAACATTCTGGTCCGTCTTCTTCAGGCTGCCGAGTACAACATCACGGAGTGTGAGCGAGGAATCATCTATGTCGACGAGATCGACAAGATCTCGCGGAAGTCCGAGAACCCCTCGATCACGCGCGACGTCTCGGGGGAGGGAGTTCAGCAGGCCCTCCTCAAGATCCTCGAGGGCACGATCGCCTCCGTTCCCCCTCAGGGTGGACGGAAGCATCCTCAGCAGGAATACATCCAGATCAACACCCGCAACATCCTCTTCATCTGCGGGGGTGCCTTCGACGGGCTCGAGAAGATCGTGGAGGCGAGGATCGGTGCACGCCGGATCGGGTTCGGCGAGGAGGTGAAGGGGGATGGGAGCGAGGGTGAGGACAGCCGTGACCGGTTGATCGTGCAGACGGAGCCGGAAGATCTTCAGCGCTTCGGACTCATTCCGGAACTCGTCGGCAGGCTTCCCGTCATGGTGACGCTCGAGGAGCTCAGCGAAGATGCCCTCGTCCGGATTCTGCAGGAACCGAAGAATGCGCTCCTGAAGCAATACGCCAAGATGTTCGAGCTGGAGGGGATCGGGCTCACCTTCGATCCGGAGGCGATCCGCGCGCTCGCCCGGAAGGCCCACAAGCGGGGAACGGGAGCGCGCGGACTTCGCGCGGTGATCGAATCCATCATGCGCGACGTGATGTTCGAGCTCCCCTCGAGAAACGATGTCCGCGAAGTCGTGGTGACGCCCGAATGTGTCGAAAACGATCTTCCTCCCCTTCTCGTGCTCGACAACGAGTCACGGAAGAAGGAGGCGTGATCCACCCGGTCGGGAGGACACACCGATGAGCGACACGACACGGTCCGAGGGCGATTTCGAACTCCCGGGCCGCATGCCGATTCTGGCGCTGCGTGACCTGGTGTTCTTCCCCTCGATGGTCCTCCCGCTGCTCGTCGGGCGCCCTCGGTCCGAGGCCGCCCTCGTGGAAGCACAGCAGGACGCGGGGCTCCTCCTCCTCCTCGCCCAGAGGGACCCGCAGCTCGAGGATCCGACCACGGGCGACCTTCATCGGGTGGGCACCGTCGTTCGGCTCGTCCAGAGCACGGAGCTTCCTGACGGCACCCGGCGTGTAGTCTTCGAAGGGATCACGCGAGCCGCCGTTCGTCGCTTCATTCCGGGGAAGGAGAACTTCCGAGCCGAGATAGCCCCTCTCGACTACCCGGACGCGGCGACTGAGCCCACCGCCCACGCCGAGGCGCTCTTCCGCCGTGTCGAGCGGATGACCCGCGAGTATGTGCATCTGCACCGTGAACTCCCCGAAGATCTGGCCGCGAGGCTTGCCGAAATCGGAAACCGGGTCCGACTGGGACATCTCATCGCAGGCCACCTCATCGTCCCGGCGCCTGAAAAGCAGGCGTTCCTCGAGGCCGAATCGCTGGAGGCGCTCTTCACTCTCCTGGGTGACACGCTGACCCGCGAGATCGAGATCCTCCAGATCGAAGATCAGTTCGACCGGGACATGCGGAGCCACATCGACGAGGAGCGCCGGCAGGGGTACCTGAATGAGCAGCTCAGGGTCATCCGCAAGGAGCTTCGGGATGTGGACGGCGAATGGTCTGATCTCGAGCAGCGGCTCGCCAATGCGAGGCTCCCCCCCCCCGCGCAGGAGAGGGCGGAAAGAGAGTTCGAACGTCTCCAGCGGATGAACGCGGCTTCACCCGAGGCCGGAGTCATTCGGGGGTACCTGGACTGGATCCTCACGCTCCCCTGGGACGAGCGCAGCGTGGACAATGTGGATGTGGGTCACGCGCGTTCCGTTCTCGAGGAAGCCCACTTCGGGCTGGACGAGGTGAAGGACCGGATCCTCGACCATATCGCCGTCCTTTCGCTGGTAGGAGGACTCCAGGGTCCCGTCCTCTGTCTGGTCGGGCCTCCCGGCGTCGGGAAGACGTCGCTCGGGATGAGCATCGCCCGTTCCCTCGACCGGCGGTTCGTACGGGTGGCGCTGGGAGGGGTGAGAGACGAGGCGGAGATCCGGGGACACCGTCGGACCTATGTCGGCGCCCTCCCGGGCCGCGTGCTCCAGGGAATGAAGAAGGCGGCGACGCGAAACCCTGTCTTCCTGCTCGACGAGATCGACAAGGTCGCCCGGGACGGGCACGGAGACCCTTCCGCCGCGCTCCTCGAAGTCCTGGACGCGGAGCAGAACCGCACCTTTCAGGACCACTACCTGGAGCTCGAGTTCGATCTCTCGGAGGTCCTCTTCGTGGCCACCGCCAACACCCTTGCAGGCATCCCCGATGCGCTGCGTGACCGGATGGAGGTCATCCGGATCCCGGGGTACCTCGACACCGAGAAGCGGACGATCGCCGAACAGTACCTCGTTCCCGCTCAGCTCAGGCGTCATGGCCTGGATCCCGATCAGTTCGGCGTTTCGAGCGAGGCGGTGAGCCGGATCATCGAAGACTACACGCGGGAAGCGGGGGTACGGGAGCTGGACCGGAGCCTGGCGCGGGTGTCCCGGAAGCTGGCTCGGGAAGCCGCCGAGGCCGGAACGTCAGGGAAAACCCGGGCACCGGTCCAACCCTCGGAGCTGAAGGCGCTGCTCGGACCTCCGCCTCACCGCAGGACCGAACGGGAGGCGGAATCCGATCGGGTTGGAATGGCGATCGGTCTGGCCTGGACCCCCGTCGGGGGAGAGGTGCTGGAAGTGGAGGTCGTTGTCGTGCCGGGAACCGGGGAGATGCGGTTGACCGGAACCCTGGGAGACGTGATGAAGGAGTCCGCGATGGCGGCGTTCACCTTCGCACGCTCCCGCTCCCGCCTCCTGGGACTGCGCCCCCACTTTCACCAGGAGGTGGACCTCCACATTCACATCCCGGAAGGCGCTACCCCGAAGGACGGTCCTTCCGCAGGGATCACGATTGCAGCGGCCCTGATTTCGGCCCTCACCGGCGTGTCGACGCGGCATGATGTGGCCATGACCGGCGAAATCACCCTTGGGGGCCGCATTCTCCCGGTGGGTGGGATCAAGGAAAAGGCGGTCGCGGCCCTGCGAAACGGCATGCGTACCGTCCTCATCCCTGCGGGGAATGCCATGGAGCTCGAGCTGCTCCCGACCGAGGTGCTGGAACGGGTGGCCTTCCGAACGGTAGAGCGCATGGACGAAGTGCTGGACCTGATTCTGGTTGCAGCACCGGACGCGGGAATCAATGAGCCCCGAAATCCGGGCTCCCATTCCGGAGTCTCAACGGATTCGGGCCTGCACCTCTCGCAATGAAAACGTCCCCCGCTCCGCCCGGGAAGGGCCCCTCGATGGTCATTCGTTCGGTTGAATACGTCATTTCCGTCGTGGATCCGAAGGCGCCCCTTCCTCCGGAGCTGCCTCAGGTGGCCTTTGCGGGGCGTTCCAACGTCGGGAAGTCGTCGCTCATCAACACGCTGCTCGGGAGAACGAAGAAGAAGATCGCCCATGTGTCGTCGCGTCCGGGGAAGACCCAGGCACTCAATTTCTTCCGGGTGAATGACGACTTCTTCCTGGTGGATCTTCCGGGATACGGGTTCGCGGCCGCACCGGAATCCGTGCGATCCGGATGGCGGAATCTGGTCGAAGGGTATCTGGCCCGACCTGATGGGCCGGCAGCCGTCGTGCAGTTGCTGGATGTGCGAAGGGACCCCTCGCCCGACGACCTCCGGATGCTCGATTTCCTCGCCGGACTCGGGGTTCCCACCCTTGTTGCGGTGACCAAGGTGGACAAGCTGACCCGCTCGAAGCGGGCGGAGCGCCTGGGGAAGGTGACGAAGGGAGCGGCCCTCGATCCTGAGCAGGTCGTTCCCTTCTCCTCGACCACGGGCGAAGGGAAGGAAGCTCTTCTGGAAGCCCTCGGCTCCCTTCTCCGTGATCAGGGAGTGCCCTCGCCCGAGGAGGGGAGGTGAGGTGCATCGCAGGCCGACTCGCTCCTGCGGTCGCCGTCATCCTGTCCGGATGCGGCCTCCTCGTTTCGGAGGCACCGGTTTCCCCGGAGGAGGAAGAGCCTGGCAGGACGGCGGTGGCGATTCCCGAGGCGTCGACGGGCGACACTCTTCCGGAGGGGCTCGGAGCTCTCCGCCAGGACGAGATCTCGATCGATCTGCGTTACGGAGAACTCCAGATCAAGATCACCCCGTTGCATGAATCGGTGATCCGCACTACCGCGCCGGATACTCACGAGCGGCTCTCTGCCCTCGCGAGGGGCCATCATCAGATCTTCGAGGAACGCACGGGGTCGGCTCTGCCCTTCCAGCTCTTCCTCGTGGCCCTTTATACGGAAGCCGTGGAGGTGGCGTTTGAACCGGAGGACCTGAACCTGGTGAGCCGTGGCCTGAGATTCCGTCCCGTCGAGATTCGTCCGGTGACCCGGGCGTGGGACTCGCGAAGGATCCAGCCGCGGGAGGTGCTGATGGCAGTCTATGCCTTCCCGCCGCAGGTCGACCTCGAGGGAGACCTGGAGGTGGAATTCCGGGAGATCCGCAGCCGGGAGTGGGGACGGATCCTGCTGGACGTGGAAGTGGAAAGGGGCCGAATCCGGGCGCGCTCCGGGGGGGGTTAAAGCTCGATCCCGTACTTCTGGATCTTCCGGTACAGCGTGCGCTCTCCGATACCGAGGCTTTCCGCAGCCTTCCTCCGGTTTCCCTCGAACTCCTCGAGCACCGCGCGGATCGCTTCGTGCTCGAGTGTCTCCATCGTCATCCCGGGCCGGAATACGACGCCTCCCACCTCCTCCCCGTCCGGGGGGCGGGAGAAGAGAGCCTCCTCCTCGTCATCGGAGGAACGTCCGCTCCTGTCGACAAAGGGCCCCTCCGGTGAGTCTGTGAAGGGATAGCCACCGCCCGGAAGACTTCGTCGTGCGAGGCCGACCTCCATCTCGCTCAGCGCACCGCCGAGCAGGATCGCGCCCTCGCCGGACTCTTCCCGGAAGGACTCGAATTCCTGGCGGAGCTGATCCATGTCGACCCGGAGGTCGACCAGCGTCCGGAAGACGAACTCCAGTTCAGGACGTCGACCTGCCGGGAGCCTCTCGTCCACTGATTCCGGCGTCTCCCCCCGGGCAAGGACCGGGAGGAGCCGCTGTGCCTCGACTGGAGACGTGATCTCCCGCGGAAGGTCCGATGGGGTGACGGGTCGGCCCGGTGAAAGGACGACCATGCTTTCCACGAGGTTCCGGAGCTCCCGGATATTCCCGGGCCACCCGTATCGGGTGAGGACCTCCATGGCCTCGTCGGAGACTCCCGGGAAGCTCCTGCCCATCCGGTCGCTCACCTCGGAAATGAAGTGACGGATGAGGATCGGGACATCCGAACGGCGATCCCGGAGCGGCGGAAGGTGGATGCCGAGAATGTTCAGGCGGTAGTAGAGATCCCTTCGGAAGCGGCCGGTTGCCACTTCGGTCCGCAGGTCCTGGTTCGTGGCCGCAATGATCCGGACGTCGGAGCGTATCGACCGCTCGCCCCCGACCCGGAGGAATTCCCTCTGTTCCAGCACCCGGAGGAGCTTCGTCTGGGTGGGGAGGGGCATCTCGCCGATCTCGTCGAGGAAGAGCGTCCCCTTGTCCGCCAGTTCGAAGAATCCCTTGCGTGCATCGATCGCGCCGGTGAACGCACCCTTTTCGTGTCCGAACAGCTCCGACTCGAGGAGCGTGTCGGTGAGCGCTGCCACATTCACCGCGAGGAACGCGCGATGCCGCCGATGGGAGAGGGCGTGGATTCCCCTCGCAACGAGTTCCTTCCCCGTACCGGATTCCCCGGTGATGAGAACCGTCGATTCCACCGGTGCGATCTGGACCACCCTCTCCAGCGCTTCCCGAATGGCCTCCGATTCTCCGACGATCCCGATGAGTCGCTGCAGACGAACCCGTTCGATCAGGCGCCGGCCGAGGAGTGCAACCTCACCCGGATCAGGGTCGACCGGGAAGGACTCCTCGGCGCCGAGGGCTCGCCCCCGGCGCAGCCCGTCGGGGCCCGGGAAGGAGGTGAACAGGGGGAGGCCGAACTCCCGTCGGGCGCGCTCCGCCCAGATCTCCGCATTCTCCACGCCGGTCAGGATGAGCAGAACCGCCTCCTCCGCCCCTTCCATCTGATCGGGGGAAGGCACGAGCTCCACCGCGTATCCTTCCTCCCGGAAGGCGGATCGGAGCGCACCCGCGATCGGAAGACGGTGGGTCGAGATCAGAACGGTATCCGTCATTCGTCCCCCCGCGTGCCACCCCGGCTGGATACAGTCTCGGTCGGGTGGGGTCCGGACTCCCCGGCGGCGAGGCGCGCCAGGTGAGGGGCGAGGGGCTCAAGGGTGGAAAGGCCGTCCAGCACTGCGGCGGGACTCCCCGGGAGATTCACGATCACCGTTTCCCCGCGCACTCCCGCCTCTCCCCGCGAAATGACCGCAAAGGCCGTACTGGCTTCACCGCCCCGACGAAGCGCGTCCGCAACGCCGACCGCAGGCCGGTCGATAACGGCACGGGTAGCCTCCGGCGTGAGATCGCGGGGGGTGAAGCCGGTCCCGCCCGTAGTGATCAGAAGGTCCACCTCACCGGAATCGCACCACTCGAGGAGCACGGGGACAATCGACCCGGTGCCGTCGGGGACGGTGGCCTGACGGGCGATCGGATGGCCGCGCTTCCGGCACCACTCGGCGACCGCGGCCCCGCTTCGGTCCTCGGCCTCCCCACGAGAAACCCGGTCACTCACGGTCAGGATGCCCACTCGGATCATCGTCTGACGGAGCCTTCCCTGTAGAACGGAGGACGTTCCACGACGGCGGGGATGTCGCGGTCCCGGATGCGCACGCCAATCTCCGTTCCAGGAGAAGCGAACTCCACCGGCATGTACCCGAGCGCCACCCCGACCCCGAGGGCTGGACTCACCGTGCCGGACGTCACCACTCCGACTTCCTCCCCCCCGACGACGAGAGGATATCCGGGACGGGGAAAGCCCCTCTCGCCGAGACGGAGTCCGATGAGCCTGCGCTGAACTCCCTTGGCCTTGATCCGGGCGAGCGCCTCGCGCCCGATGAATTCGCCCTTGTCGAGCTTCACGATCCACCCCAGCCCCGACTCGAGAGCCGAGTGATCCCGGTCGAGGTCATTCCCATAGAGAGGATAGCCCACTTCGAGGCGAAGCGAATCGCGTGCACCGAGACCGGCCGGGATGAGACCGGCCGCATCACCGGAGTCCAGCAGGGTGTTCCAGACATGGGCACCCTGCTCGGCTGGCAGGTAGAGCTCGAACCCGTCTTCCCCCGTGTATCCGGTTCGGGCCACGATCCCCTCCACCCCGGCCACGGCACCCTCGAGGAAGCGGTAGT
The DNA here is from genome assembly GCA_041743405.1 of Longimicrobiales bacterium. Taxonomy (GTDB): domain Bacteria; phylum Gemmatimonadota; class Gemmatimonadetes; order Longimicrobiales; family Gaopeijiaceae; genus JBGTMU01. The sequence continues at coordinate 18,577 of JBGTMU010000071.1, forward strand.
ATCCGATCCCATCCAGATCCAGCGGGGTGTGCGGCGCGAGGATCTCCTGCGCCCTGGGGCCCTGAAGCGCCAGGAGGGCGTAGGCGTCAGACCGGTCCGCGACGTGCACATCGTAGCCGGAGGCGTGCTCAGCCACCTGAGCCCAGTCGACGGCAAGGTTTCCCGCATTGACCACGAGGAGGTAGGCGTCCTCACCGGTCCGGTACACGAGAAGATCGTCGATCACGGTTCCGTCGTCGGCGCAGAATGCCGAGTACTGGGCCTGGCCGATTTCAATCCGGGAGACATCGTTGACCGTGAGTCGCTGAAGGAGCGCCAGTGCGCCCGGGCCTTCGATCTCGAATTCGCCCATATGGGAGACATCGAACAGTCCGGCCCGCTCCCTGACCGCGCGATGCTCCGCCTGGATTCCGGAGGGGTACTGCACCGGCATCTCCCAACCGGCGAAGGGCACGAGCTTTCCGTGCAGCGCGAGGTGCTCCCCGTGGAGGGGGGTCCGCCTGAGTGATTCCGTCATCGGTGGATCCTCCTTCAGGAAGTCGGGGGGGATGAAGCCAGAAGATCCAGAAGCAGAGCCTTCTGAGCGTGCAGGCGGTTTTCTGCCTCGGCAAAAACCCGCGAACGGGGTCCGTCGATCACCTCCGCCGCCACTTCCTCCCCACGATGGGCGGGGAGGCAGTGGAGGAAGATCGCGCCCCGGTCGGCTCTGGACATCAGAGCCTCGTCGACCTGGAACCCCGCAAAGGCTTCCTCCCGAAGCTCGGCTTCATCCTCCTGACCCATCGAGGCCCAGACATCCGTGTTCACCACGTGCGCCCCCTCGACCGCCTCCGCTGGATCCCGCGTGAGCAGGATCGGTGCGGAGGCCTGGGCGCGAGCAAGCGTATGCGGGTCAGGGTCATACCCCTCGGGAATCGCAAGCCGGAGTTCAAATCCCAGGAGATGGGCCGCATTCAGCCAGGAATTCACCATGTTGTTGCCATCCCCCACCCATGCCACCCGGCGCGTCCGCAGATCCGCACCGAACTCCTCCTGGATCGTCTGGAGGTCGGCCAGAATCTGGCATGGGTGGTAGAGGTCGGTGAGCCCGTTGATCACGGGCACTCGAGCGTGTTCGGCAAAAGTCCGGACCTCCTCATGAGCGAAGGTCCGGATCATCACCCCGTCCACGAATCCTGAGAGAACCCGGGCCATATCCGGAATGGGCTCGCCCCGCCCCATCTGACTGTCACGATCGGCGAGAAAGATCGCGTGTCCCCCGAGCTGGTGCATCCCGACCTCGAACGAGACGCGGGTGCGAGTCGAACTCTTGCGGAAGATGAGCGCCAGCGTCTTCCCGAGGAGGGGCCGATCGCTCCCCTCCACTCCCGCCTTGAGACGGGCCGCGCGATCGAGGAGTTCCAGGAGCGCCAGCGGTTCAAGATCCGTCAGTTCAAGAAAATGTCGAATGGTCACTGCCCGCATGCCCCGTTCAGAGGATGTACCGTCGGAGGTCTTCGTCTTCCACGATATCGGCAAGATTGCGAAGAACGAAGTCCCGGTCCACCACGAGTTCCTCGACCGCCTTCTCTTCCGGAAGATCGAAGAGCACCTGCTCCAGGAGCGTGGTCATCACGGTCTGGAGCCTTCTCGCTCCGATGTTCTCCATTCGATCGTTCAGGAGAGAGGCGATCCGCGCGATCTCCGCGATCCCGCTCTCCTCGAAGACGATCGCCCCACCATCGGCCTCGATCATTGCCCGGTACTGGTGGATCAGGGCGTTCTTCGGTTCGGTAAGGATGCGGAGGAAGTCGGCCTCGGTGAGGGACCGCAGCTCCACACGGATCGGAAACCGTCCCTGGAGCTCAGGGATCAGATCGGAGGGCTTGGAGACGTGGAAGGCCCCGGCGGCCACGAATAGAATGTGATCGGTTCGAACGAGGCCGTACTTGGTCTGCACGTTGGAGCCCTCGACGATCGGGAGCAGGTCGCGCTGGACGCCCTCCCGGCTCACATCCGGACCGCTGGCGCCGCGCTCACCGGCAATCTTGTCGATCTCGTCCAGAAAGATGATACCGGTCTCCTCGGCGCGGTCGAGCGCTTCGTTCACCACTTCGTCCATGTCGACCAGGCGATCCAGCTCTTCCTGAATGAGGATCCGCCGCGCCTCCGCCACCTTCACCGTACGCCGTTTGGTCCGCTTCGGGAGCATGTCCTGGAGCATTTCCGTGAAGTTGTGGTCCATCCCGTCCATCCCCATCGGAATCATCATTCCGTCGAGGTTGGCGGTCTGCTGCACCTCGAGCTCCACCGTCCGATCCTCCAGCTTCCCGTCCTGCAGGAGCTTCCGGAGCTTCGCCCTTGTGCGCTCGCGACGCTCCTCGATCGAGAGTGAGGGGGGTGGATCCGAACTGTCTCCGGGAGCATGGACCCCGGACGGGCCCGCCACGAAGACGGAGGACCCCTCCTCGGGCGCTGCCGGCGCCGCGTTCGGAAGGCGCTCCGAGGCACCCGGCTCGCCGCCCTTCCTGCTCGACGTCGGAGGAAGAAGCAGATCCAGAAGGCGCTCTTCGGCGTTCTGCTCCGCCTGCTCCTGCACTTCGTCTTCCCGCTCGGCCCGCACGAGATTCACGGCCGTGTCCGCGAGGTCCCGGACCATCGACTCGACGTCCCGCCCCACGTAGCCGACCTCGGTGAACTTGGAAGCCTCGACCTTCACGAAGGGGGCCCCCGCGAGCCGAGCCAGGCGTCGAGCGATCTCCGTCTTCCCGACCCCGGTCGGACCGATGAGGATCAGGTTGTTCGGGAGAATCTCGTGCCGGAGTTCCTCATCGACCTTCTGCCGGCGCCACCGATTGCGCAGCGCGATGGCGACGGACTTCTTGGCATTGGTCTGCCCCACGATGTACTTGTCGAGTTCGGCGACGACCTGCCGTGGGGTGAGTTCGTCCAGCCACCCCTCCCCTTCCTTCTGCGGATCCCCTTCCTTCTGCGGGTCCCCTTCCTTCTGCGGCTCCTTCTCCGTCGCGCTCATGACTCCGCGTCTCCCGCCGAGCTGCCGTCCAGCTCCATGATGGTGACCTGCGCATTGGTGTAGATGCAGATCTCCGATGCGATGCGGAGGGCATCCCCGACAATGTCGGCGGGTGCCAGATCCGTCCGTTCACGGAGGGCCCGGGCGGCAGCCAGGGCGAACGACCCACCGGAGCCGATCGCCGCGACATCATGGTCGGGTTCGATCACGTTCCCATCCCCGCTCACGAGGAAGAGGTGGTCGAGATCGGCCACGAGGAGAAGGGCATCGAGCCGCCGCAGGTACCGGTCCATCCGCCAGTCCTTGGCGAGCTCGACGCAGGCGCGGGTGAGATTTCCCGGATAGCGCTCGAGCTTCTGCTCCAGCTTCTCGAACAGGGTGAACGCGTCGGCCACGCCTCCGGCGAATCCGGCCAGAATCCTGTCGCCCTTCAACTTCCGGACCTTCACCGCGGCCCCCTTCACGACCGTGTCACCCATCGTGACCTGCCCATCGGCTCCCATGGCTACGCGTCCCTCTTTCCGGACCGCAACCACGGTGGTGGAGCGAATTCTTCGTTCTGTCATCCTCGTGTCCTCTGGATCGTGGCTTGGAAAGGATCGCCCACGCCGGTGCTCAGGATCGCGGGTGCGCCTTCCGATAAACCTGCTTGAGTCGTTCTTTCGATGTGTGTGTGTAGATCCCCGTCGTGGAGAGCGAGGCGTGGCCCAGCAGCTCCTTGACCGCCATCAGGTCGGCTCCGCCATCGAGCAGGTGCGTTGCGAAGGAGTGCCGGAGCGAGTGCACGCTCAGCCCCTCGCCTTCGCCGGCACTCTTCAGAATCTCGCCAACTCCGCGCTGAATGGAACGGCGTGAGATCCTGACCCCATCGGCATTCACGAGCAGCGGACCCGATCCGCTCTGGGCGCCGGTCTCCCTGCGCCTCGGCTCGTACCGCCGCCACGCCCTCAGCGCTGCCCCCGTAACCGGTACGATCCGCTCCTTCCTCCCCTTCCCCCTCACCTTCACGCGTTCCCCGTCGAACTGGCATTCCTCCAGATCGAGGCCGTGGAGCTCTGCGAGCCTGAGCCCGCTTCCGTAGAGCAGCTCCAGCATCAGGAGGAGACGGGAGTCCTCGAGCGTATTCCGGTCAGCCCGGGTTTCCGCGAGGGAGAAGAGCCGATCTATCCCCTGCCGTGCCACATGATCCGGAAGGGGCCGGTCTCGCCGCGGAGACCGCACCGAGGTAGCGGGATTCACCTGAATCACCCCCTCCAGGTGGAGGAACCGGAAGAGGCCTCGCACCGAGGAAAGCTTCCGGGCGATGGTCCGCTTCGCCAGCCCGCGGCGGAGACACTCTCCGAGGAAACTTCGGAGGGCCAGTCGATCCACGTCCGTCCACATCCAGTCCGGCGAGCCTCTGTATTCCGTGAGGAATGCCGCGAGGTCGTGGAGATCGCCCCGGTAGGCCTCGATCGTGTGGGGAGAAAGCTGTCGCTCGTCCTCGAGGTGCCTGAGGAAGCGGTCGATCTCGGGAATCATGCTGCTGCGATCCCGGACAGCGACATCCACTCCTGAAAGTCAGCGAGTGCGCGTTCGCCGAGCAGGCGGCGCTTCTCCATCTTGTCCCGGACACGCCGGTCGAGCGGCTCCACGAGCCCCCAGTTCGAGTTCATGGGCTGGAAATGCTCGGGCCTGCTCTCCGCAAGGTACCGATAGAGTCCGCCGAGCATGGTGGTGGGAGGCGGGACGGCCGCCGCCTCCCCGCGGAGGACCCGGTCGAGATTGATGGCCGCGAGAATCCCCGACGCTGCGGATTCCGTGTACCCCTCGACCCCCGTGATCTGACCGGCAAAGATCAGGTCGGCTCGTCCCTTCAGCGACCCGTGCGCGGTGAGGTGGGCAGGGAAGTTGAGGTACGAATTCCGATGGATCGACCCGAAGCGCAGAAACTCTGCCTCTTCCAGTCCCGGGATCATCCGGAAGACGCGTTGCTGCTCCCCGATGCGAAGGCGGGTCTGGAAGCCCACGAGGTTCCACATCTGCCCTGCGCGATCTTCGCGGCGGAGCTGCACTACGGCGTGCGGTCGCCGGCCCGTGCGCGGGTCCTCGAGTCCGAGGGGTTTCATGGGTCCGAAGCGGAGGGTCTCCGCCCCGCGGCTCACCATGACTTCTACGGGAAGGCACCCCTCGAAGTAGGGGACGCTGTCCCAGTCGTGGCTCCCCTGATGGACTTCAGCGTCACGGATCGCCTGGATGAACGCCCCGTACTCGTCCTCGGTGAACGGCGAGTTCAGGTAGTCCGGATCCTGATCCCACCGCCCCTGCGCGAATACCACGGATTCATCGAGCGAGTCCCTGTGCACGATCGGGGCGATCGCATCGAAGAAGGAGAGGCCGGCTTCTCCCAGCTCATTCCGGATGGCTTCCGAAAGCGCGTCCGAGGTGAGAGGGCCGGTCGCGATGATTGCAGGCCCCTCCGGGAGGGAGGTCACCTCTTCCCGCACGAGCTCGATCCCGGAGTGCGAGGTGACCGCGGCGGTCATTGCCTGGGCGAAGAGGGCCCGGTCCACGGCCAGCGCCGCTCCCGCGGGCACCCGGGCCTCGGCTGCGGCCCGAAGGAGAACCGAACCGAGCGCCTCCATCTCACGCTTCAGCTCCCCGTGCGCATTCGACGGATCCTCGCTCTTGAAGGAGTTGGTGCAGACCAGCTCCCCCAGGGCATCGGTCTGGTGGGCCGGGGTGGGCCGGACCGGCCTCATCTCATGAAGGCGGACCCTCCAGCCGCGCCTGGCGAGCTGCAGCGCCGCTTCGCACCCGGCGAGCCCTCCACCCACAACGGTGACCCGCCGATCATCCACCTTTCTTTCCACCCCCTCCCTTCGTCTTCGGAGCCGCCGCCGAGGTGCCCTTCTTCTTCGGAGCCGCCGCCGAAGTACCCGTCTTCTTGGCTGCCGAGGGGGCCTTCTTCCCCCTGGCCGATGGCGCGGCACGCTTCCCTTTCTGCGCCGGGCCCTTCCCCTTCCCCGCGTACCCACGGCCTCCCTTCCCCTTCCCCTTCTTCGCCGCTTCCGCGAGAAGCTGGACGGCGTCGACCATGGTGACCGCCTCCGGATCCTCGTCCTTCGGGATCGACGCATTCAGCGATCCGTCGGTCACGTAGGGGCCGTACCGGCCGTCGAGCAGCTCGATGGGCTTCCCGGTTTCTGGATGTGCTCCGAGTTCCTTCAGAACCGCGGGCCCCTGCTTCCGGTTGAGAAGCTCGAGCGCCTCTTCCAGCGTGACGGTGAAGAGCTGATCGGGATCCTTGAGATTGCGATAGGTCTTGTTCCGCTCCACGTAGGGACCATAGCGGCCGAGCCCGGCCGTCACCTTCTTGCCGGTATCCCGGTCGACGCCCAGCGCCCTCGGGAGAGAGAGAAGCCGGAGCGCATAGTCCAGGTCCACGTCAGCCGGGGTCTTGCCGGCGGGGAGACTCGTGCGGGGAGGTTTCTTCCCCTCTCCGGCCTCGCCGAGCTGTACGTACGGTCCGTACGGACCGGACCTGAGCGTCACCGCTTCCCCGGTCTCCGGGTCCACGCCAAGTTCCTCGTCCTCACCGGCCCCATCGATGGGGCGCGTACTGCGGCACTCCGGATAGGCGGCGCACCCGAGGAAGCGTCCGAACCGGTTCCATTTTACGAGCATCGGGCTTCCGCACTTCTCGCAGGTCTCGCCCTCTGCCGCGAGGATCTCCCGGACGATATCGTCCGACTCGGCTTTTCCCTTCTCGAGGCGATCCTGGAACGGGGGATAGAACTCCCCGAGCACCTCCCGCCAGTCCAGCTCCCCTTCCTCGATGCGATCGAGTTCATCTTCCATGCGGGAAGTGAACGCCACATCGAAGAGGTTGGGGAAGACGCGCACCAGAAGCTTCACCACCGTGTCGCCGAGGGGCGTCGGCGCGAAACGGCGATCCTCCATTTCCACATAGCCCCGATCCTGGATCGTGGATAGGATCTGTGCATAGGTGGAGGGGCGTCCGATTCCCTGCGCCTCCAGGTCCTTCACCAGACTCGCCTCGGAATATCGGGGCGGCGGCTGGGTGAAATGCTGCTTCGGCTCGATCCCGAGGAGGGAGCCCGCGTCGCCCCGGTTCAACTCCGGCAGCGGCTCCAGATCATCGAGACGGCGATGTTCGCCGGCCTCCGTGGCCTCGCGATAGAGTCGGGTGAATCCGTCGAACTTCACGACGGAGCCGGTGGCGCGGAACGTGTAGACGGTACCGTTGGACGTTCCGGTCAGATCGAAGTCTGCGGTCGTCGTGTCATACACTGCCGGAGCCATCTGGCCTGCGACGAAGCGCAGCCAGATGAGTTCGTACAGACGAGCCTCGGATTCCTCGAGGTAGGGTCGGACCTCGTCGGGATGGAGAGACACGTCCGTGGGGCGGATGGCTTCGTGGGCCTCCTGGGCACTCTTCTGCTTCGTCGCTCCCCACAGGCGGGGGGAGTCCGCATTGTACTTCGCACCCATTTCCCGCTCCACCCAGCGCCGCGCTCCGGCCACGGCTTCGCCGGATACCCGGGTCGAGTCGGTTCGCATGTAGGTGATGAGCCCGACGGCCCCCCGGCTTCCCAGGTCGATTCCCTCGTAAAGGCGCTGGGCCGTGCTCATCGTCCTGCGGGCCGAGAAGCGCAGGCGCTTGGCCGCTTCCTGCTGAAGGGTCGATGTGGTGAAGGGTGCGGGGGGATTCTTCCTCCGTTCCCTCCGCTTTACATCGGTGGCGATGAATGGCAGGCCTTCCACCTCGGCGAGGACCGCTTCCGTGGAAGTCGCATCCGGAAGGGTGAAGCTCTTCCCCCCGATCTTGTGCAGCTTGGCATCGAAAGGCTGCTCCTCCCGGGTGAGGTGAGCCGTGATGGACCAGTACTCCTCCGCCTCGAACCGGCGAATCTCGTCTTCGCGCTCGCAGATGAGACGGAGCGCCACGGTCTGTACCCGGCCGGCGGAGAGGCCGGGTCGGATCGGTTTCCAGAGGAAGGGCGAGACCTGGTACCCTACCAGGCGGTCGAGAATGCGCCGTGCCTGCTGGGCTTCCACCTTCGGCATGTCGAGATCGCCCGGCGTCTGAAGCGCAGCCTCGACCGCGCGCTTCGTGATTTCGCGGAATTCGACGCGCTGGAACCGTTCGGGAGATTTCTTCCATCCGAGGTGCTCGGCCACGTGGTAGGCGATCGCTTCCCCCTCGCGATCGGGGTCGGTGGCCAGGATCACCATCGAGGCTTTCTTCGCCTTGTCCTTCAGTTCCTTCAGGACCTTGGCCTTGCCGCGGATGGTCACATAGCGGGGCTCGAATCCGTGTTCAAGGTCGACCCCGAGTTCCCTGGTCGGAAGATCGCGCACATGCCCCACGGAGGCCGCCACGTCGAAGCCGTGCCCGAGATATTTCCCGATTGTGCGCGCCTTCGCAGGGGATTCCACGATGACCAGGTGCTTCTGTCCAGTTCCCTTCGCCATGCTCTACCGTCGGGTGGTTCGAGTCAAAAACATGAGGCGGCCTCCCTACGGAATGGAGGTCCGCCCCGATTCATTTCGCAGGCGCCGGGCGAGGCGCCGGGCGACATCGGCCGGGGATTCTTCCCCCCGGCTCTCTTCGGTCCAGTGAGCCAGTGCATAGTATGCGGTGCGCTCTTCGAGAAGCGCCCGCAAGGTACCTTCGGGCTCCGGCACTTCGAGGAGCGGCCGTCGCCGGTATCCGCGGCCCACCCTCTCGACCGCAGCCGACGGATCAACCCGCAGCCAGATCGCGAGCGTATCCGGAGCGAGCGACTCCATCCGCCCCGGGAAGCAGGGCCATCCTCCCCCGGACGCCAGCACCACACGGTCGAGGGAGAGCAGGGACTCGGCCACCTCGGCCTCCCGCACGCGGAATCCGGCTTCGCCCTCCTCGGCGAAGATCCGTGCGATGGGCTTCCCTACCTCCTCTTCCAGCACCTCATCAAAATCCCGGAAGACCCACCCCAGCTCCCGCGCCAGCCTGCGGCCCACGGTACTCTTCCCGCTCCCCATGATTCCGACGATCAGGATCCTCCGGAAAGGAAGATCCACCGGTGGGGACGATTCCCGGGGCCGGGCACTCGGAAGCCGGCTCAGCGCTCCCCCCAGCCCCGGTTCGAGAGGTACGCGAGCGTTCCCTCGAAGTTCCGGCGAAGCTCGGTCATGCTGTCTCCCCCGAACTTCTCGATGAAGGCGTCGGCCACGACAAGCGCGACCATCGCCTCCCCCACTACGGCGGCAGCCGGGACGGCGCAGACGTCGCTCCGCTCGGTGGCGGCCTCGCGAGCCTCTCCATCCCTGAGATCCACCGAAGGAAGGCGATTCTTCATCAGCGTCGATATGGGCTTCATCGCTCCTCGGATGACGAGGGGAGCACCGGTCGTGATCCCTCCCTCCAACCCTCCAGCCCCGTTCGCGGCTCGCCTGAATCCGCCTCCCCGCAGATCCTCGTCGCTGCGCAGAATCGGGTCGTGCACGCGGGAGCCGGGGCGGCGTGCTCCCTCGAAGCCGAGCCCGAGCTCCACTCCCTTGATGGCCTGGATCGACATCAACGCGCCGGCCAACCGGCCGTCGAGCTTCCGATCCCATGACACATGGCTGCCGAGACCCACCGGGACCCCCGTCACGATCACTTCGAAGACTCCCCCGAGCGTGTCGCCGGCTTCCCCCGCCGCGTCGATGGCAGCCATCATCCGCGGCTCGGCTTCACTGTCGATCGTGCGTACCGGAGAGGAGTCGGAGATCAGGTTCAGCTCTTTCTGCATCTCTTCCGGTCGCGCCGCACGCACGTCGCCGATCTCCGTCACGTGGCTCCCAACCGCGATCCCGAACTCCGAAAGCAAACGCTTCGCCACGGCTCCACACGCCACACGGGCCGCCGTCTCGCGGGCGCTCGCGCGCTCGAGGATGTCCCGCGTGTCCCGACGCTCGTACTTGAGAACCCCGGCCAGATCGGCGTGTCCCGGGCGCGGCAGGTACATGGCCCTGAGGGCCTTGGGGTTCTCGCCGTCCGCAGGGGGCAGGTGACTCATCGCCACCGTCCAGTTCTCCCAGTCACGATTCCAGATCACCATGGAGAGAGGGGAACCCAGCGTTTCCCCGAACCGCACCCCGGAGAGGATCTCGGCGCGGTCCGACTCGATCTTCATCCGCCGCCCCCGTCCATGTCCCTGCTGTCTGCGGTAGAGCTCCGGGTCGATATCCCGCTCCGCGCTGAGGGGGAGTCCTGCGGGAATCCCTTCCATGAAGGCGGCCAGGCCCCTCCCGTGGGACTCGCCTGCGGTGTGGAATGAGATAGCACGGAGAAGCGACATCGCTCGTGGGCATCCCTGTTCAGTTGTCGACGGGGGAACAAAAAGGTGACGCCCGGCCTGGAGAGTGTCCAGACCGGGCGCGGGCACCCATCTCGCCAAAAAGACCTTCCGAAAAAACTCAGAAGTGTCGGAAAATATCGCCCTTCGTCACATTTACCACCACCACGCCCCCATCCGCGCTGATTCCGGAAAGCTTCACGACAACGCAGTCGTCATCGGTCCCCGGACTCGGCGACGCGCCTGCGAAGAGCGTCACCGCCGACTGACCGGCCGCCGCCGCGATGGGGGTCGTGGGACATACCTTCGGCGCGGCGTTATCGGCGGCGAAGGGCAGGCTCGCCCGGGTCGGCCCGACGATGTTGTCGCGGATGTGGACACGGCCGATACGGTTGAAGTTTATCGTGGAGTAGATGTCGATCCTCCCGAGTCCAACCGGTACGAAGGCCAGCGCCACATTGATGTCGGTGCCGATCGGGCCGGCGGAATGAAGCGGATGAAGCGCCACTCCCGTTCCCCCGGATTCGAGCGCCGCCGTGCCCTGGAGCCGGAGATCCCGATCGAAGAAGTAGGCCTCGAACACTCCTCGGCCGACCCCCATGGTTCCGTCGTAGTTCATGTCCACCCCGAGAACCCGCTCGGATGCGTTGCCGACGAGGTCGATGACCTCCGTCGCTGCGGAAACGCCCGGGTTGCTCGCGTCGGCCCGCCAGAGGAGGATCCGACCCGTCGTCGCAGTAGCCCCCTCACCGATGGCGATTACGCTCCCGTCCCCGGAGGCGGCCACGAAAGTCGTGTCCGACAGGCCAACCGACGCCAGGTCCCACTGTCCCGCGAGCGCCTGCGGGAGGAATGCCGGAGGATACCCGGCGGAACCGACGCCCCGGTAGTTGATGCCATCGAGATGCGTCCTCACCCGGGCGCGGAGGCTGCTGACGGAGGTGGCCGTGGCGCCGAGGGCGTTTGCCGGGATCGTATCCGAACGCAGCGTTGTGGTGGAATGCGGCCCACGGCGCTCCGTCACGACGCCGAACCCGGGAGGCATCGAGAAGTCGAGCACGCGGACCTGGTCGACTCCGCGGAGTGCGAAGGTGTTCTCCGCGGTGGAAGTGACCGCATGGTCCGTGAAGAGATAGACCTCTGTAGTGCCGCCGAACTGATCGGCCACCCGGATCGTCCCATCCGGTGCAGCGCCGGTCGGTCGGGTGGAGTAGACGAAGCGCCCGTTCATATCCTGCGCAATGAACTGGGGTCGATCCGAGAAGTCCAGAATCGTCGTCTCGAAGGTGAGACCCCCGCCGACGATCTCTTCCTTCACGTTGAACAGCAGAGTATTCGGCGTGAGGATGCGATCAGCCAGGATCTCCGCCCGCGCATTCACGTCTACCACGGAGATGTTCGTTCCGCCCGAGTTGGCCACGAAGAGCCGGTTCGGATCCAGCAGCCCGAAGGTCATCCCCCATGGCTGCGCACCGATCAGGATCGGCGAGGGCTCGAAGGTCATCGTGTTGAGGTTGAACACCTCGAGGCGACTGAGCGCGATGTTCGACAGGAAGAGAAGACCGCGTCCGAGCACCGGATCCACCACGGCATCCGCGATCGACCCCCCGTTCGGGAGGCGAACCGTGCGGCCGGACACGATCGCGATGGTTCGGCGGAGCCCCGTCTGGCCAGCGGCGATAACCTCGCCCCCCGGGCCGAAGGGGGGTCCGCAGGACAGGCTCTGCCCGGTCGTCGCAGACGTCGTCGCGCCACAGTTCGGGACGGCGGCCGCATCCCTCATCCAGCCGTAGACGTCGAGATCGAGGGTGTCCGGTGTCGAGAGCAGATCGATGATTGCCGGATTCGCAGCGACCATCTGGTCGACCGCGAAGGTGAAGAACTCGGACAGCGTCCCCGAGGCAGGGGCGCCGCGCACCCGGGTGTCCTGGTAGAAGAGGGTGTCGGTCGGCCGGCTGCGCGGGACAATGCGGAGCGTGAAGCCGGACTGGATCACACCCGCGCCGCCCGGATTGTCCTGCCCCGTGACCTGAACCCGGATCGAATCCGTGAGCTCCATCCGCACGGGGTCGAAGGTCGATCCCAGGAAGGTGGGGATCACCCGGACCGTAGGCGGCGTGATGTCCGCCCCTCCGCCCCCGGATGCGATGAGTTCAACGGGCGTGGCCGAGCCCTCGATTCCGCTGGTATTGCGAGCCCGCGCCCGGACCACGTAGGTCCCCGTCGCGCCCGCTGGCACGTTCCATGTCTCGTTGATTTCGACCGAAGACTGCGCCGGAACGATCGAGTATGGACCGAAGGGGCCCACTGCGGCCGCCCCCGCAGGTGCCTGGATTTCGAGGAAGACCTGATCGATCCCGACAGGATCGGTCACCACGATCCGGATCTGAACCTGCTGGCCGCCCTGGATCGGCTGGCCCGAGACGAGGTCGGGAAGTTCGACGCGCGGCCCCCCGACCGTGATGGATACCGAGTCTCGCTGGACGTTCCCCTCCGCGTCGGTGGCCACGGCGCGAATCCAGACAGATTCCGAGGCGGTTTCCCCCGTCGGAGTGAGGAAGCGCGCAAGGATCGTGTCCGCCACCGGTGGATTGAACTCCACCGTCCTGGCTGAATACCGGGTAACTTCCACGTGAGTGCCCAGGTCCCGGTTCCCCCGATGGGCCACACCGTCGTAGGTGACCGACTTGATGCCCACGAGGGACTGGAGGCGGGCCTGAACGAACAGGGAATCTCCGGTTGGCGCGCCCGATCCGACCGACGGCTCAATGATCCTGACGGCGGGGGCTGTCCCATCGCTGACCATCGAGACGACAACGGTGTCGGCCCGCGTATTCCCCCAGCCGTCGAAGGCTGTCACGATGAAGTGCACGTTTTCCCGAGTCGTGTCGGCAGTCGGTACGAGGAAGCGGGAAACCGTCTGGTTGTTCACCGCCGGAGGCGAAAGCTGGACCTCCTTGGGCGTGAACCGCGGCACGGCCGCGAACGTCCCGAGTGCGTGACTCCCCCGGAAGGCGACGCCTTCGAACCTGAGCCGCGTGACCCCCGAGCGAACGAACCCGTCCGGGTCGGACACGATGGCCTGGACGAGTGCCGAATCCCCGATCACGACGGTCTGCGCCAGCGTCGGGTTGAAGATTGTCACTCTGGGCGGATCCACGTCGGCCCTGAGTTCGACCGTAGTCGTGTCGGCTGACTCGTTCCCCTGCCGATCCCACGCCGTCACGATGATTCGCGCGGCTTCCTGGGTGGAGTCCGCCGTCGGCTGCAGGAAGCGGGTGAGCGTCGTGTCGGCCGAAGGATTCAGGATCGAGATATTCCATTCCTGGAATCGGGGCACTTCCTGGAACGTGCCAAAGTCGACATTGCCCCGGAAGGCCACACCGCGAATTTTGACCGAGTCGATCCCATCGTTATCGGTCACCCGGACTACCACCCGGAGGGAATCCCCGATCGCGACGTTCGGGTTCCCCGCGGGCTGGAGGATCGTCACCCCCGGGTCCTCTTCATCGATGAAGATCACCTCGAGCGCACCATCGGCCAGGTGGACCGTGCGGTTTCCGTCGAGGTCCACTGCAAACCCCTCGATCCGGTAGCTGCCCAGGGGGAACTCGAGCGGAACGTTGAAAGTGAAGGTTCGTTCAACGCTCTTCCCGGAAACGGTCGCGGAATCGCCCCCGACCACAACTCCCGCCGCGTTCAGAATGCGGTAACCCACGCGTGCGATGCCGATATTGTCGGTGGCCGCGACCTGGAAGGTCGTGCTCTTCCCCTGCCCAACCTGCGTCGCTGAGACCGTGGTCTGCGTCGTTGGGACGGTCGTGTCGAACACCCGGACCGTATCCACCCGGGGCAGACTGGGGTTGCCCTGCGCGTCATAGGCCGTCGCCGTCACGACAGCGAGGGTGTCGGTGACGGGAGCGGGAATTTCGAAGCTGGACGTCGCGGTGAAATCGGTTTCGTTGTTCTCGGACATCGCAACCTGTCGGAGGGAATACTCCCCTCCCTTCACGGTCACCACGATCGAGTCGATACGCACGAGCCCGACCGCACGGGTCCTGACCTGCAGACTCTCTCCCGAACTGACCGAGCCATCCATCTCCATGGAGATGATCTGCGGGCCCATGCCGACCCCCGGGCCGAAGAGGTTGTTTCCTTCGCACCCCCATATCGCGAGGGTGAGGAACAGCCCCGCAAGGAGGCCCCCTCTCCGTCCGTTTCGACCGGGTCCGTGTCGCATGATGACGCTCCTTCGTCGGCTCAGCGACGGTTTATCTGAGGCGTGACCAGAATCATCAGGTCTCGCTGAACTCGCTGTTCGCGCGTGAGCCGGAACAACCGGCCCACAAGGGGAAGATCCTTCAGCAGCGGGATCCCGGCCCTGACCTCGGTCCGTTCCGTCACGGTCAGTCCTCCGATGACTACCGTCTCTCCATTCTCGACGAGCACGCGCGTCTGCGCTTCCTGCGTGCTGAAGATGAACCCGATGTCCGCCTCGGCGATCTCGAGTCCGGACCGTTCGGCCCGGAGCTGGAGATGGATGAGGTCGCCAGCCGTCACGTGCGGAGTCACCTCCAGCACGATCCCGGTCTCCTGGATGTCGACGGTGGCCTGCGGGAATGCACCTCCCCCCTGGCCTGCCTGCGCTCCCCCTCCGCCAGCCGCTCCACCCGCATCGATCACGCGGATGGGGGTGCGCTCACCGACCAGGATCCTCGCCTGCTCGTTGTCCAGAACCGTGATCTGCGGGCTGGCCTGGATGTCACTCAGGTTTACTGACTGGAGCGCCTCGACGAAGCTGATGAGAGTATGCCGGCCAAGGATCAGAGAAGTCAGGAACTGGAGGGAAGGACCGACCACCCTCTGGTTCGCATTCCCCAGTGCCGCGAACGAGCTCCCACCCAGAGAGATCACGTTTGTGCCAATCTCCACGAACTCGTCTTCGTCGATTCGCCCGTCGCCGTCGCGGTCGACCGCCCCCGGGTTCACCGTGTTGAGCTGGTTTCCACGGGAGTCCTTGAGATCGTAGAGGACCCCGAACTCCTGAAGTTCCGTCCGGTTCACGAAGATGATCTGCGCAGAAATCGTGATCTGAGGCGTCTGGACGTCGAGCCCGCCAATCAGCTCCTCGACCGCATCCTGGACGCGAACGATATCGGTGACGACGAGGGAGTTGGTCGACGCGGACACGGATGCGCTTCCGCGTTCCGAAAGGATGCTCTCGATGGATGCGAGGAGCTGCTGCGCGTTTGCAAAGTTGATACGGAAGGCGCGGGTCCTGACAGGCTCCTGTTCCTCCCGGGAACTCAGCTCGGAAATCGGATCCACCCGGATGATGCCGGAGGGCTGCTCCTGAGCCGCGAAGCCGTGCGAGTCCAGGAGGGCCAGAAGGGCGATATCCCACGGTTGATTGCGGATATCCGCGTTCACGACGCCGGTTACGCCCGCGCCGGGAACGATCGAGCGGTTCGAGAGCTCGGCGAAGGTGAAGAGCACGTCGCGCCAGGGAGCGTCCACAAAGGTCACCGTGACGCGGGTCGAGAACTCCTGCGACTGGAGCCCCGTCCACCTTCCGGGACGGGTCGAGGACGCGGGCGCCGCCGCGGGGCCCGAACTGGCACCCATCCCGCTCGTGCTCGCGACGGTGCTCGGAATCGGGGGGGGGGCCGCGGCTCCCCAGGCATCGAACTCACCCATCAGGTTCTCCATGGAGATCCTGACGTAGCCGTCACCGGCCCGCAGAGTGTACTCGGCGGGAAGAACGAGCTCGAGGACCACGCGCACCACATCCTCGGAAAACTGGCTTGCACGCAGAGTCTGAATTCCGCCGCGCCCGATCGTGCCGAACGATGCTTCGGACAGGCCGTACCGGGCTCCGAGGAGGTCCACCACGATCCGGTCTGGACCCTGCATCGTGAAATCGCGGGTTTCGACCCTGCCGTCTACGGCGATCACGATCTCCGTGCGGTCCGCAGCAGGGAGGATCTGCAGCCCCGTCACAGTCCCGGATGGCGCTCCCGGGTCTGGAAGCGCTCCAGCGCCCCCGATCGCGATCGCAAGAGTGGCAAAGGCTGCGTAGATGAACGTCATGGTGATCCTCCGTTACCGAATTCCCGCGCGTCACCGCTCGGGTCGCCCCCTCCACGATTCACATCGGAGGGGGAAATGATTCGAACCGTATCCGCTACGGTGTCGGGTGGCGGTGCAGCCTCCCGGGCGGACCAGTCAGGGCGCCGGACCTCGAGGATCCGGGTCTCGAAAACTCCAAACTCGTCGATCGACATCACCACCTGCTCCGGTCGAATTTCCACGACCCTCGCATTGCCGAGGGACTCCCCGGTCCGCACCCGGTAGGTGCGGACCGCGTTGGCGCCGGATCCGGAACCCTGCACGCCGAGCACCGCAATCGACTGGCGGGGATCGCTCGAGTAGAGAACGCCGACGAGCCGAAGCTGTTCAAACCGCGGTCCACCCTCATCACCCGTGAGGGGTGCGAAGGGGTTGCGCCGCTGGAAAGTGGGGTAGACGAAAACCTCCCTCTCGAACACGAGGTCCACGGTATCGCTTCCGGGCCCTCCCGGGGGCGCCTGCCCCGCACCGGGGGAGCCCGTGGCTCCCTGTCTCGCTTCAACTCCGACCTGGAGGAGCAGGAGGAGCAGGACGGCGGGAGCAAGGGCAAGCCTTCTCATTCGCCCGTTCCTTCGGGGAGGGGGAGGTCATCCGGGACCGTCGTGCCCGGAAGAATGAACGTCTGGATCCGGAAGTCGGCCTGAACCGGAGCCACCATCCCCTCGCGAGGCGGAGTTCCGGTGAAGGCCTCCAGCTCGAGATCAAGGGGAGTGATGATTCTCGGAAGGGAAGCGATGCCGGTCAGGAACCGGGCCACGTCATGGTACTCACCCACGACGACCATCTCATAGCTTTCCCTGGAATAGAACTCCCCCGCCAGAGTCGACTCCGGCCGCCACCCCGCCAGATTCACACGGGTCCGGATCGCTTCCATCGCGATGGCGTTGAGGAGTGCCGGGACTTCTTCCCCCGCCGGGATCAGCTCCTCGAGCTTTCGAACATGCCGCTCGTACAGCGCCACGCGCTCTTCCAGTTCGGCCCCACCCCGTGCGGCGGTCACCTGGGCCCGGCGGTTCTGATCTTCCAACTGAGTGAGGCGGGACTGAAGCGCCTCGATGTTCTCGACGCGCGGGGTATACCAGTAGGTATGGAAGGCGTAGATCCCGGCCAGAGCCAGAATGATCACGATGAGCGCAATCTGCTGGGGCTTCTCCTGAGGAATGAGTGCCATGATCAGTTCACCCCATCCGGCGAGGTGTCACGATTCCCCGAAGTCCCATTCATGGGCCCGTTGCCTGGGTTCGCGACAGATGGACCGAAGAGGGGGATGGTTTCCAGGATCTCCGGAGGAGGTTCTCGCCGCGTGGCCTCCAGCTCGAACTCGTAAACCAGCCTCTCCCCACCCCCTGAGAGCGCCAGCATCGTCTGTTCCGAGCCGATCAGGCGCACTCCCCGGATGAAAGGGGAAGCCTCCAGGTTCTCCATGAAGGTGGTAAGGGCGAAGTAGGTACCGGCCCTTCCCTCCACGCGGAAGACGGGGTCGTCACCCGGCGAAAGCTGGAAGAGTCGCACGAGCCAGATGAAGTCGGGGAGGGCCCGCCCGATCTCATCCAGCAGATGGGGCCAGAGGTACCGGGAACCATCGATCTGCTGGATCACCCCGACCCGCTGAGCGATGGAGTCGCGCCTGGCCTGAAGCCCGTCCGCCCTTCGGATGAGATCCGCCAGACGGATCGAATCCCGCTCTGCAACCTCGATCCGCACCTCCAGTTCTTCGGCCTGTCCGGCGACTCCCATGAAGAGCCACCCGATCGCCAGGAGGGCGATGACCGCCGCGCCACCCGCACCCATCACCCACCGGTCCACAGCGGGGAGGGCGAAACCTCCCCCGCCGCCGATCCGCGGCATGGAGAATGAGAATTTCGGGCCCTTGCCGGATCGCTTCCGGCCTCCGGGCAGAAGATTGACCTCGATCAAGGCACCCTCCTCACCGTGGTCATGGCTTCCTCAGGGCGAGCCCGAGAGGAAGCAGCAGCATCGGGGCCGCCTCTTCAAGCGAGAGTCCCAAGGGGGCATCCGGCGCTACCGGAGTCCGTTCGAAGGGGTTCACCACCTGCGTCTCCACCCCCATCCTCCTTCCGAGCGCGTCGGCCATACCCGGAATCCGGGCTCCGCCCCCGCTGAGGTACATCCTCCCGAGGCCGGCGCCAGCATGCTGGGTCATCAGAAAGGCCGCCGCCCTCTCGACCCCGACCGCGACTTCGTCCGCAGCACCCTGCACGAAGCGCGGCAGGTCGGCCAGATCGGAGAGGCCCTGCACGACTTCTTCTGCCGTCTCGGCCGTGAGACCCTTCTCCCGCTGGAGGTCCTCCCGGATCTTTCGGGAGCCGAAGGGAATGTCCCGGGTGAGGATCGGCACTCCGTCCTCCAGGATGTTCACGTTGGTCATCTCGTGCCCGATGTTGACCAGCGCGATGATGCCTTCCATCGCTTCGGGGTAGTTGTGTTCGAAGGCGTTGTGGAGAGCGAAGGCGTCGACGTCGATCGCGGCGGGGTTCATCCCTGCGTCCAGAAGCAGCGACACCTTGTTGTCGACGAGCTCCCGTTTCGCGGCAACCAGAAGCACCTGCATCTGGAGACCGTCCCCATCGGGATCCAGGATCTGGAAATCGAGCTCCACGCTCTTGATGTCGAAGGGGACGTGCTGCTCCGCCTCCCAGCGGATCACCTCGCGTGCATCGGATTCCTTCATCCGATCCATCTCGATCTTCTTGATGATGACGTCGTGCCCGCCGACCGCCGTCACCACATCCTTGTCCTTCAACCCGGCGTCCATCACGAGCCCCCGGATGGTGTCCGCCACCAGACCGGGGTCCATGATCTCACCCTCGACGATCGCGTCGGGAAGGAGTGGGCGCATTGCGACACGGATCACTTCAGGCTGATCGCCCGAGTGATCCACCTCGACGAGCTTGATGAATCCGCTCCCGATGTCGAGGCCCACACTGCTCTTCTTACGCCCGAAAAGGGCCATGCGCGCTCATCCAGGGGGCAGGTAAACAAATTTTTCCCACCGATCGTCCGTAGGTTATCACCGCCATTCCCAGCTTGTCAAGAAAGACGTGCGCCAAATGTTCCCGTTGTGGCACAACGTCAGAACGAGATTCCGGTGAGGTCGACCCAGCTTCGTTCGGCTATCGGACGCATCCTCGAGAGATCCGAATTGTTCAAGACCGCGCGCTTCACGGCGCACCGTGAATTCTGCACGATCGACGAGCCCACGTAGCTCTGGGTTTCCAGATCGGCATTCCGCGCCATCACGCCGCCCGAGATGCGCGGACCCTGTGCTCCGCCACCCTGCACGTTGAACGACCCCTGAACGATGATGATTCCGTAGAACTGGAACCCGCCACGGAGGTCCAGGTCGCCGTCCACCAGCAGGATCCCCTGACCGACCCCGCCCGACTGGATCCTGGCGTTCCCCGGAACATGGATGATGGGGAAGTAGTTTCCGCAGGTGGAGCCGGGGTTCAGAGGATCTCCCCAGTTCAGAATGTTGCTGTACTGGCAGCTTCCGTCCCCGTTGAAGGAGGGACCCATCGTGTTGATTCCTCCCGGCGGGTGCGTGATGGTCGCCAGGGCCACCAGATCTTCCCAGCTCGCCCCTCCGAAATTGGTGAAGTCCTCTTCCGTGAGGCTGGGATCACGGACCCAGGCGGGGGTGCCGGAGACTGCCCCCTGTCCGTCGAGCTCCACGTTCCCGTCCGAGTCGGTGACTACGCCCGGTAGATCCTCTGGCGGATAGGCGCAGATATCGGCCCCCCAGTTGCTCGGAGTCTGGTCCGCCCCGCGGATCTGTGCGGACCCTGCAACACGGACCGTCCCCCGGGTCAGGAGGGCTGCGGGTGGATCGAGATTGATCGTGAAAATGCGGGCGAGCACCCCTAGTTGCCTCGAGGCCTGCGCGCCCCCGGCTCCCGCAGGGATCGCGGACGTGCTCACGAAAAAGTAGGACTGCGCATCGACCCTGGTGACGGACACGGCCCATGTCCCGGGACCCGAGGCCCCGTTCAGAAACAGGGGATCGCCCCATGTGGTCATCCCCGCCTCGGGTGGAGTCCATGTACCGAGAACCTGGTTCATCCCTGCCTCAGCCACATAGAAGGCCTGGGAGCTCCGTTCCGTGGACATCCCGATCCGCGATTCCTGCCGGGCGAGCTGCATCCCCCCCACAAGCAGCACCGCAACCACGACAAGTGCGAGAATCGCAGCCGGGAGCGCGAAGCCGCGCCGGTCCCGAGGACCATCGGATTCGATCCTGATTCGTTTCATGTTGCGCCTCCCGGGTTCTCCCGGAGTGGGGTCAATTTCTGAGGTAGACCACGGTGGCGACCGAGTCGGCCACCTGTTGCCCGGCCTGGTCGCGTATGGCGGAGCGGGTGAGCACGGTGGCCCGGATCTGTCGAACGAGCCCCGGGGTCGCGGTCGGGACGCCAAGGGCGTCCAGGTACGCGAACTGAATCCCCGTGGCTCCGGCGAGGGGTCCGACCAGCGCCACGGCGGCATCGCCCTCGGTCCGGGCGAGGTAGAATTCCCCGTCGACCTGGGATACCCCGTATCTTCGCAGCTCGAAGGCCCGGATCATCGCCCCGGAGCGCAGGGAATCGACCTGAGCCAGCGACGCGAATCCGGACAGGGTCAGGAGTTGCGCGACCCGCCCCCCCGGGCAGGTCACCCCGGAGACAACCGCAGATACGGTGGAGGGGCGCCATCGATCATCCGCAGGCGTGCCGGGGTCGCCGTCCACGAAAACGTAGACCGAATCTCCTGACTGGAAGGCCCGCCCAGGGACGGAGGCGGTGAGCACGGGAGGCACGGAACTGGTGATCGCGCAGGCCAGCCCGAAGGAGCGCATCACCCGCACGGTCACCGAAGTGGGATCGGCAGCAATGAGGTCACTCCCGACCGCGCTGACTTCTCTGAGTTCCTGGCTGAGAATGTCGAGGCCCGCCCGGACCGTCTGTTGAGCCCGTACCTGCTCGTTCTGAACCGAAGCGATCCTCTGCTGGGTGACGAGGACCTGATACGTGGCGGTGAGGACGAAGGAGGCGATCACGGCCGCCACGAGGAACTCGACCATCGTGAAGCCCGCACGCGGGTCCGGGCGATCAGGAAGTCTCTTCATGGGCGGAACATCCAGTAGGAGAAGATCTGCACCGACTCGTTGGAGATTCTCGGCATCCCCCCGGACAGGTCATCCCGTCCCGGGCCGACCACGACGAAGTCGATCCGGCGGGAATGCCGCGTCGGGCTTGCCACCGTCCACGAGATCCGATAGCCCGCGAATTCCTCCTCGCCCCCCGCCAGTGCGGCAAACGGTGTCGCCCGCACCCGCTCCACGGCCTCCTGGAAGGCCGCGGCTCGGGCCGTCTGGATCCGAGCTACATCCACGCTGCGGATCATCCACCCGGTGCCCCCTGCCATTCCGAGGAGCCCCACCGTCAGGATGACCATCGCCACCAGAAGTTCGATCAGCGAGAACCCGCTTCTCGGGTCGGTACGGGTGTTCATGGGGTTTCAACCTGGCCAAGGGGGAGGAGGCGAACCCGGGAGACGCGGCCTCCGCGGGAGAAGTCCACCGTCGCCGACGCATTGAACGAGTTGCAGGTGGGATCCGCATATCCGCGGGGCGTCATGCAGAGCGTGACGGGAGTGCCTCCGGATGTTGCGAGGCTCACGTTGTTGTCCGCACCCAGATCCAGGATCTCGAGAATCTCGATGCTCCCGACCGGGCCCCTTTCGATCGTGACCGTGGCCGTGGAGGGACTCACGACGAGGCGAACCACCTCGCCCCTCTCGACGGCGAGCGCACGCGCCTGGGCGTGCGCGGAGAGAAATGCGTTCTGAGCGGCCCGCACCGACATTCGGCTCCCGACCTCACCGAAAGACCCCAGCACGATCCCCATCAGGATGCCGCCGACCGCGAGCACCATGACGAGCTCGATCATCGAGAAACCGTCGCCTCTGCTCTTTCCCATTCGAAGGTCCGGGTTGGGGGGGGGCCAGTTGTGTCAGGGTCCTTACTGTGCGAAGTCCATGCCAGGAAGGCAACATGACTCTCGCGGCAGGCTGTGAAGTGAAGTGGGAGAAAGGGATCGAGGCACTCTCGCCCCGCTCATGAAAGCGTCATCCACTCCCCGATCCGGAACAAATTTGGACGTGGAAACGAAACTTTTTTCCGGACAGACCGCCGGGCTCCCTCTTCAGAAACGCCCCAGGTACCCCGAGGCCCCCAGTGGGAATGGATCGGAAAGTCGAGGAGCGGCGAGTGCCCTTCGGAGCTCAGCGGAGCAAATTGCGATGACTGCGCTGTCTCGGGCAAGGATGCGTCCGCCAACCTGTAGCATTGAAGTAGAAATGTCCGCATTGCGTGAAGTAGAAATGTCCTCCTTCGGGTTTCCTTCGATAAGCTTCGGGCGAACCTTGAGCCCGGGGAGAGGACGTGCTGAGAATGAGCCAGAGCGAGCGGGACCAACTG
>JBGTMU010000072.1:0-28081 GCA_041743405.1 Longimicrobiales bacterium
CAGTTGGTCCCGCTCGCTCTGGCTCATTCTCAGCACGTCCTCTCCCCGGGCTCAAGGTTCGCCCGAAGCTTATCGAAGGAAACCCGAAGGAGGACATTTCTACTTCACGCAATGCGGACATTTCTACTTCAATGCTACAGGGAGGGCCTCCCGTGCGCGTTGCCGGGCTCCGGCTCCATGGGTAGCTTCCGGTCTCCCATGACCAC
Source organism: Longimicrobiales bacterium (assembly GCA_041743405.1). Lineage (GTDB taxonomy): Bacteria > Gemmatimonadota > Gemmatimonadetes > Longimicrobiales > Gaopeijiaceae > JBGTMU01. Next base: position 207 of record JBGTMU010000072.1, read on the forward strand.
AACCGTCCCCCCCGCCATTCATCGCCGAAGGGCCGACCTTCTTGCGCCCGCCGATCTCCAGGCACTCGGCGGGCTCGAGCTCCTCGCCCGCTCGGTGGTGGAGGGGTTTCTGATGGGGCTGCATCGCTCTCCTCACCGGGGGTTCTCAGCCGAGTTCGCGGAACTCCGTGGGTATCGACCCGGTGATGACCTCCGGCACATCGACTGGAGGATGTACGCCCGCTCGGATCGCTTCTATGTGAAACAGTTCGAGGAAGAGACGACGCTCAAGGCGCACCTCCTCCTCGATACCAGCAGATCGATGGAGTGGAGCTCCCTCCCGGGGGAACTCCCGACGAAGCTCTGGTACGGCAAGATGCTCGTCGCCGCTCTGACCGTTCTGCTCGTGCGCCAGGGGGATCAGGCCGGGTTGGCATGCTTCGATGAAACGGTCCGCGAATGGCTTCCGGCCCGGGGAGGGCGACGTCAGCTTGCCGAGGTGATCCGCAGGCTCGAACCGCTGGCGGCAGGAGGTGGCACGGACCCGGCCCCTGCGCTCAAGGATGCGGCTCTGCGACTCCGGAGACGGGGGCTCGTCGTGTTGATTTCCGACCTTCTCGTGGACCCGGACGAGGCGCTCCGGTCGCTCCGGTTCCTGCGACACCGGGGGCACCAGGTGCTTGTCTTCCATCTGATCGATCCTGGAGAGCGGGAGCTTCCCGGGGCGGGAGAGGTGGTACTTCAGGACCCGGAATCCGACGCCGAACTCAGGGTCGACGCCACCGAGATGCGTGCTTCCTACCACGACGCCGTGGAGCGGGCCATCCTCCACTGGCGTCGCGAACTCAGAAGCTCGGCCATCGATTACCTTCTGGTTGAGACGTCCAGCCCCCCGGCCGGGGCGCTGCGGGCCTTTTTCGCCAAACGCGGACGTGCAGGCTGAGCTTTCCGTGACCTTTCTTTCACCCCTCCTCCTCCTGGCTGCGGTGGTGGTTTCCGTGCCTGTTCTGCTCCACCTGCTGCGCAGGAGGCAGGACAGCCCGATCCCCTTCCCCGCCCTCCGCTACCTTCGCCAGACCTCCCGCGAGCAGGCGAGGATCATTCGCCTGCGCCAGCTCCTCCTTCTGGCTGTCAGGATTCTCCTCGTGCTCCTCACGGTGCTCGCGGCGGCTCGCCTGATCCTGCCTCTTGCGGGAGGGGATCACCCTCCCGCAGGCCTGGTTCTCGTGATCGACAATGGCCTCAGATCGGGAACCGTCGTCGGGGGGGATCGACGGCTGGACCGTCTGCTCGATGCGGCCCGCGAGGCCCTGGGAAGCACCGGACCCAGAGACCGGATCTGGGTCATCCGCGCAGGTGAGCCCTGGCTCCCCTCCCTCCCTTCCGATCGGGAGCGGGCCCTGCTCGAGATCGACGCAGTGACCCCCACCCACGTCCGGTCGGATCTCGCCTCGACGGTCCGCCGGGCGCGCGCCCTCCTCGCCTCGTTCGATGCCATGCCGGGGGAGATCCTCGTGCTCACCGCAGATCCCACTCCCCCCACGGAACGGCCGAGTGGACCGGGGAACGGTCCCACTCCGGGTGACGATACTCGGGTCCATGTGCTCGATTCGGGCTGGGAACTTCCCCCCAACCGCGCGATCCACTCCGTCCAGTTCGGAAACGGCGCGTCCCCCCGCGAGGGGGAAGCCTCAGAGGTCCGGATAACGGTGGAAGGGGACGGTGTTGCGGACAACGTCGTTCGACTGATCCTGGATGGCCGGCTTGCCGGGGTAGCCCGAACCGACAGCACGGGGCTCGCACTCATCGCTCTCCCTGCCCTCCCCGCCGCGTGGGTTCAGGGTCGGGTCGAGCTGGACCCCGACGCGCTCCGTGCGGATGACATCCGGTACTTCGCTTTCTCCATCGTACCACCACCACGCATCCGGCTCCAGGGCGCGTCATCCCCCTTCCTGCGCGAAGCGATCAGCGTCCTCACCGACGCCGGACGGGTTGAAGTGCTGTCCGGAGGCGGCCAGTCAGACGTGGGGTTCCTCCCGTTCGGGGGCGGCGAGAGCCGGATCCCTCCCGTCCTGCTGGCCATTCCCCCCTCCGATGCGGCGGGGATTCCCGCTCTGAATGAGGCGCTCGCCAGCCTCGGCGCCGGCTGGCGAATGGACCCCTCCGCCGTACGGACGGAGCGTCGAATCGAGCGAGTCGAGCCAGGAGTCCCTCTTCCCGCCGCGCTCACGGTTCACCGTACCTTTCCCCTTCGTCAGCCGGAGAACCCGGATGGCTCCCGGATTCTTGTCGCGCTCTCCGACGGCACGCCCTGGCTCGTCGAGGTCCCGATGGAAGAGGGAGGTCGCATTCTGCTGCTGGCCTCCCCGATGGAACCGGAGGCCACGGAGCTTCCCCTCTCCGCCGGGATGGTCCCGTTCGTGGACGCCCTCGTCGCTCCCGTCGGAGCCCGGCTGGGGCTTCGGGACATCCCGGCGGGAGCCCCGGTCCCGGTCGCGGATGGCGTAGATCGGATCCTCTTCCCGGACGGAACCGCATGGGTTCCCGGCGGTACCCCCTTCCTCCTGGAAACCGGAGCCGCCGGGATCTACCGCCAGTTGAACGCAGAGGAGGAAGTTCTGGAGGTGACGGCAGTGAACGTCGCGCCAGGCGCGCCCACGGCAGTGCCGTCGGAAGGTACCGAGCGCGAAGAGGTTGTGCGATGGATCGATCCCGGGGCCACCCTCGTCCCTTCGGAGCGGTGGGCCTCCTCCGTGCTGTCCGCACGCCGGGGCCGGGAGATCTGGATTCAGCTTCTGGGGGCTATCTTTCTCCTCCTCCTCCTGGAGAGCTGGCTTTCCTCCATGGGGAATCCCACGCATCCCCCCCTCAGCCGACACGAACCAGGTTTCGAGTGAACCTCCCGACTCACCCCGTGGTGGCCGGAATCGCCACCACGCCCCTCGTCGCGCGGTTGCGAGCCCGGCTCCCGGACCAGGGAGACCGGATCACGATCGGGGGCAACGTCGGCTCCGCCGGCTCAGTGCTGGTGGCCGCCCTTCATCACCTGCATCCGAACCGGATCCTGGTGGTCGTGGTCTCCGATCCGGAGGCGGCGGTACGCGCGGAAGCGGATTTCACCTCACTCCTGGGGGAAGGCCGGTCGCGCCTCTACCCTCAGCGGGAAACCCGTTTCTTCTCGGAAGACGAGGACGACGACCCTCGGATCGGGGGGCTCCGGGTTGAAGCGGTCGAAGCCCTGCTCAGCGGAAGCACCCGCCTCTTCGTCACCACTCCGCGCGCGCTCCAGGAGCGGATCTCGATCCCCGACCGCCTGGCGCGCCTGCGCCTTGAACTCCAGGTGGGCGAAGAAATCGGGTTCTCCCTCCTTGTCGAGGAACTCGAAACGATGGGATACCACAGGGTCCCGCTCGTAGAGGAGGTGGGACAGTTTGCGGTGCGCGGCGGCCTTCTGGATGTATTTTCGCTCGGCCTTCCCGACCCCGTACGCATCGAGTTCTGGGGCGACGAGATCTCATCCATTCGCCGCTTTGACGTCTCCGACCAGCGGTCCACCGGTGACGAGGATCTCGTTCACCTCCTCCCGGCGTCGTTCCGGGAGGGAGGCGAAGACGGGTCCACGGTGTCCCGATCCTTCCTGGAAGTGCTCCCGGCAGACGCCCTCCTCACAGGACTCGAAGGCGCTCACTGGGAGGAGGAATTCCAGCGGAACTGGACGCAGGCGCGAGGAATCCGAAGGGATCGCGAGGAAGGGGGGGAGACCCTCCCGGCACCGGATCGGATCCTCCTTCCGCCGGAAGAGGCTGCGGAAGTCACCCGCCGCCATCCCGCGCTCCGGATCGCCTCCGAAGCGGAAACCGAACTCTCCCTCGAGGCGGCGGCGCCTCCTCCATTCGATCGGAAAATGGGCCGGCTCGGGACCTTCCTCAGGGACGAATCGGAGCGAGGTGCCTCCACCGTGATCCTCTGCGACAACGAGGGTCAGGTGGAGCGTCTGGAAGAGATCCTTGAGGGGGCTGGGGGCATCCCCGCGGGAGTCCGCATCGGGCTGGGTGAGCTCGAGGCTGGCTTCATGCTCCCCTCCGCCACGCCCCCGCTGAACGTCCTGACCGATCACGAAATCTTCCGTCGCGGCCGCCGCGTTCGGTCCGGGCGCCGATTCCGGGGGTCTGTGGCTCTCGAGGGGCTCGCTCAGCTCGCACCCGGAAGCTATGTGGTCCACATGGATCACGGGGTCGGGAAGTTCCGCGGCCTCGAACGGATCGACGTGGGCGGGGAATCGCTCGAGGTGCTGGCAATTGAATACGCTGGCGGAGAGATCCTCCGGGTGCCGGTCTATCGCCTCGACCTGGTGGAGCGGTGGGTGGGGGATGAGGAGAATGCGGAGCCGCCTTCCGTGCATCGGATCGGCGGGAAGCGGTGGAAGACGCTCCGCCGTCGCACCGAGGAAGCGATCGAGAAGATGACCCGGGAGCTCCTGGAGCTATACGCGGAGCGCGAGATCTCGGAGGGGTTCGCCTTCTCGGCCGACACCCGATGGCAGAGGGAGATGGAAGCTTCGTTCCTGTACGAGGACACCCCGGACCAGCTCCGCGTTACCTCCGAGGTCAAGAAGGACATGGAGTCGATCCGCCCGATGGACCGTCTCATCTGCGGGGATGTGGGGTTCGGGAAGACGGAGATCGCCATTCGGGCCGCCTTCAAGGCCATCCAGGACGGGAAGCAGGTGGCGGTCCTCGCGCCCACCACGATCCTCGTGGAGCAGCACCGGCGCACCTTCGAGGAGCGGCTCGCCGATTTCCCCGTGCGCATTGAGGCGCTCTCCCGCTTCCGGACGGCGCGAGAGCAGGACGAGATCGTGCACGCGATCTCCCGCGGAGAGGTGGACATCCTCATCGGGACCCACCGACTCCTGTCGAAGGACATCCGTTTTCGGGAGCTCGGCCTCCTGATCGTGGACGAAGAGCAGCGATTCGGAGTGAAGCACAAGGAGCGGCTGAAGAAGATGCGGGCGGCAGTGGATGTTCTGACCCTCACCGCAACGCCCATCCCCCGGACCCTTCAGCTTTCGCTCGGGGGAATCCGCAACCTCTCGCTGATACGAACACCCCCGAGGGACCGACTTGCGGTGATGACCCAGTCCATGCCCTGGAGCGACACCCTGGTTTCAGAGATCCTGGCGAGGGAACTCGATCGGGGCGGGCAGGTCTACTTCCTCCACAACCGCGTCGAAACTATCGAAACCATGGCGGAGAGGGTCCGCCACCTGGCGCCCGATGCAAACGTCGGGGTTGCGCACGGGCAGATGGCCGCCGGCCCTCTCGAAGACCGGATGAAAGCCTTCATCGAGGGCGACATCGACATCCTGGTCTGCTCCGCCATCGTCGAGAACGGGCTGGACGTGCCGAACGCGAATACCCTGATCGTGGACCATGCCGATCGATTCGGCCTTGCGCAGCTCTACCAGATTCGGGGCCGGGTGGGTCGGTCCGATCGCAGGGCCTACTGCTATCTGATTGCGGGAGAAGGGATCACCGAGGAAGCCCGGCAGCGCATCCGCGTACTGGAGCATTACACCGAACTGGGAAGCGGATATCATGTCGCGCTCCGGGATCTGGAACTCCGGGGGGCGGGGAATCTGCTGGGTGCAGATCAGTCCGGATTCGCTCAGGCGGTCGGCATGGACACGTACCTCCGGATGCTCGAAGATGCAGTCCGGAGGATCCGGCGTGGTGCCGGGTCGGCCGAAGTGTTCGAGGAGCCCGAGGTTTCGCTCGCTGGATCCGCGTACATCCCCGACGGGTACGTTTCCGATTCGAGCCAGAAATTGCATCTTTACAGAAGGCTTTCGAAGTTGGAGCTCCGTTCCGAGGTGGAGGGGTTCCGGGGGGAAGTGAAGGACCGGTACGGCCCGCCCCCCCCTGAGGTGGAGCGCCTCCTTGACGCGCACCTCCTTCGAATCCTGGGGAAGGAACTGGGACTCGAACGGATTTTCGTGAAAGATCGAGAAGGTCGACTTACCTTCCGTGCCACGGCAAACCCGCGCATGACGGCCCTCGAAGGGCCGTTCAGGGACCGCCAGGTGGAAGTGCGGATCGGTCGACTGGTCCCGCTTTCACTGTCCCTCAGACAACTTGGCGCGGAGCCGCTGGCTCCGACGCTGATCCGGGCCCTGGATCTCCTGACAGGGAAGAACGGCCATGAAACCTGAACCGGTCGCGAGCGCGCGACCCGAACCCACGACCAAGGAAAACTGATGCGGCGCCCAAACGCAGCTCTTGCGGCATTTCTCATTTCTGCTTCGCTCCTCACCGCCTGCGACCGCTCCGGTTCGGCAGATTCTGTCGCGCGCGTGGACGATTTCGAGTTGACAGTGGATGAGGCCGCCCGGATGGTCGCCCCCCTCCAGGAACTCCCCGCCGAAGAGGGGCTGGTCGAAGCGGTGGCGGAGTTCTGGATGGATTACACGCTCCTGGCCTGGGCGGTGAACCAGGAAGGGGAGCTCGACCGGGTCGATTTCGAGGTTCTCCTTCGCCAGCAGCGGGATCAGGAGCTGGTGATGCGGCTGAGGGAACAGGTCATCGCGGTGGACACGGTCGTCTCGGATGAGGAACTCCAGTCCGTCTTCGATGCCACCCGCCCCGGCGAGGCAGTCCAGGCCCGTCACATTCTCCTTCTCTTCCCCGAGGGCGCTTCCGAGGCGCAGCGGGACTCGGTGCGTGCGCTCATGACCGAGCTCAGAGACCAGGCCCGCGCAGGGGGAAGCGCCGTGTTTGCGGAGCTCGCCCGTACATGGTCGCAGGATGAAGGGAGTGCCGAACGGGGGGGCGACCTCGACTGGTTCGGACGAGGGATGATGGTCCCCCGTTTCGAAAGCGCGGCCTTCGCCCTCGAGCCGGGTGAGGTGAGCGACGTGGTCGAGACTGAATTCGGCCTCCACGTCATCCGGGTCGAAGGCAAGGAACAGCCCTCCCTCGAGGATGTCGGGGATCAGCTCCGGCTGGAGATCCAGACGACCCGAAGCGCGCAGGCCGAGTCCATCTATGTCACCGGGCTGGAGGAGCCGGCAGCGGTCACGATCGAATCAAACGCCTATGAGATCGTTCGTGAGATGGCGCGCCGACCCCACTCCCGCCTCTCGAACCAGGCGAGCCGGCGTCCGCTTGTCCAGTACGAGGGAGGAACCTACACCGCCGGCGAGTACAGGGAGTTTCTCCTCTTCCAGGCCGCGGGGGTGCGCGATCAGATCGCCGAAGCCGAGGTGGAGGCGCTGGAAGGAATGCTCAGGAACCTTGTCCGCAGCAAGCTTCTGGTGGCCGAAGCCGAACGACAGGGAATCGAAGTCACAACCGAGGAGCAGGATGAACTGGCTGGTGAAATCCGCGAGCAGCTCCGATCCATCGCAGGGATGCTCGGCCTCGCCGAAATCCAGCCACGCGAGGGCGAAGGTCTTCCGGAAGCCGTCGATCGGACCACGAAGGAGCTCATGGGGCGCCTCGTTCGAGGGGAACAGGAACTCGTTCCCCTCGGCGGTCTTGCGCTCCCTCTCCGGACCCATTTCGATGCTCAGGTGTCCCTACCCGGAGTGAGGAATGCCGTTGCACGCATCCTCGAACTCCGTGCGGAAGGCTACACCGGAGACCCGGGCGCGCCTCTCACTCCGGCACCGGCGCCTCCCACTCCGGAACCTGCGCCCCCCACCGACGGGAATGATGACTCCTGACTCTGACTCCCCGCGCACTGCCATGAGGATCTGGTTCATGCGTCATGCTCCAACACTCATCCTGCTGACGCTCGCCCTGAACCCATCCTCCGGGTATGGCCAGGACACCGGGGCGGTCACGCCCGCCTCGGCACGCGGAGAGCTGGTAGACCGGGTTGTCGCCGTCGTCGGCGACTCCGTGGTCATGCACACCCAGGTGCAGGAAGAGCTCCTTCGCATGCAGGCGCAGGGGATGGCGGTCCCGGCGCGCAACTCCCCGGAGCGAGCCGAATGGGAGCGCAACGCGCTCAACGATCTCGTGAGTCAGCTCCTCCTGCTCCAGGCCGCGGCGGGCGACTCGCTCGTCACCGTGGAGGAAGGCCGGATCGAGACTACCCTCGCACAGACGTGGGACCAGCAGGTCGAGACCTTCGGGACGGAGGCCCGACTCCGGGAAGCCCTCGAGTCGGAAGGGCGGACCCTCCTCCAGTACCGGGCGCAACTGCGGGACGAGATCCGCCGCTCTCTTCTCATTCAGCGATACCTCCAGCTCCGTGTGGGGGAGGCCCGGACCCTTCCGGTGGAGGAATCCGACATCAGGGCCTTCTTCGAACGGGAAAGGGAGCGCCTCGGGGAGCGACCCGCGACGCTGACCTTCCGGCAGGTGTTCGTGATGCCCTCGCCTTCGGATGAAGCGATGGAGGAAGCCGCATCGGAAGCGGAACGGATTCGCGCGCTCCTCGACGAGGGCGAGGACTTCGCGGACCTTGCTCGCCGCTACTCCGCCGACCCCGGCTCGCAGCAGCTCGGTGGAGACCTGGGGTGGTTCCGGCTGGGGTCGGGGCTCGTCAAGGAGTTCGAGGATGCCGCCTTTTCCCTGAGACCCGGGGTCGTGAGCCCCGTGGTCAGGACGATGTACGGCGCCCACCTCATCAAGGTGGAGCGGGTGCGTGGAGCCGAACGCAAGATTCACCACATCCTGATCGCGGCTGCTGTGACGCCGGAGGACGCTGTCCAGGCTCGGACGAGGGCCGAAGAGATTCTGGGGCAGGTTCGCGCCGGGGCCCCGATCTCGAATTTCACCGAAGCCCAGCGTCAGATGGATCTTCCGGACTCGGTGTCGATCGAGCGCACTCGCCTGGATCAGTATCCGACCGCGTTCGCGGCAGCCCTTCAGTCGGCCTCACCGGGAGAGATCATCGGGCCCGTGGCCTTCCCGACCCAGCAGGGGGATGCTCAGGTGGTCATCCAGGTGCTCGATGTGCGCAGCGCGGGAGAGTACACCTATGAGGATGTCCGGGACTTGATCCAGACGAACCTCCGGAATGAGCGGACGCAGGAACGCATCCTCGCCGATCTGCGCGCCAGGACCTACGTCGAGATCCGGCTCTGAGTCGAAGGCTCGCGGTCACCCTCGGGGATCCTCGGGGAATCGGACCCGAGGTCGTGCACCGGGCGGCCCTCCAGTTCCGGGACGAGCGTCCCGAAATCGACCTCGTGTTCCTGGGTGCCCGGGACCCCGCCCGCTCCAGCCTCCCGGGGAGACTCGTGGAAGCGGGGGCGTTCGACGGATCCGAGCGAGCGGCGGGGGAGATCTCCGTGGCGGCCATCCGCGCGGGTACGGAGCTCTGCCTCGCGGGCAAGGCGGCCGCTCTGGTCACCGGTCCGGTCAGCAAGCCCGCGCTCCACCTGGCAGGATGCACCTTTCGCGGTCAGACCGAGTTCCTCCAGTCGCTCACGGCCTCTCCCGGCGTTGGAATGCTCATGCATGCGGAGCGAACGAGGGGGGACGGCCCGCCCCTTCGAATTCTCCTCGCCACCACGCACCTGGCCCTTCGCGAGGTTCCGGCGGCACTCACGACGGACCGGCTGACCGCGCAGCTTCGACTGCTCGATCATGCGCTCCGATCGGGATGGGGGTTCGAACGTCCCCGGATCGCGCTGTGTGCGCTGAACCCCCACGCCTCCGACGGAGGGCTTTTCGGGGATGAGGAGGCCCGCATCATGCAACCGGTGGTCGAGCGGCTCCAGGGTGAAGGCCTGGCCGTCGACGGCCCGTTCCCGGCCGACACGGTCTTCCTGCGGGCTCTCGACGGACGAGCGGACGCAATCGTGGTTCCCGGTCACGACGTCGGAATGGCGGTTTTCAAGACGCTGGCTTTCGGGAGCGGGGTCAATGTGACGCTGGGGCTCCCCTTCCCCCGCACATCCCCGGACCATGGCACCGCCTTCGATCTCGTGGGAACCGGGAAGGCCGACTTTTCATCCACACTGGAAGCGATGCGGCTCGCGGCTCGCCTGGCCTTTTGACACCCCTCCGAGCTTTCGGGTATCTTCGGGCGTGATCAAACTTACGAATGTGACCCGGGAATACCCCCGGCGAGGAAAGGCGCTGGACGACGTCTCCTTCCATGTACGCAAGGGGGAGTTCGCTTTTCTGACCGGCCATTCCGGATCGGGAAAGTCCACGACGATGCGTCTGATCCACATGGCCGAACGCCCGACGTCAGGCGAGGTCCGGGTGAGCGGGTTTTCGTCGCAGCTCACGTCTCAGAGGGAGATCTGGAAACTCCGGAGGAGGGTCGGCTACATCTTCCAGGATTTTCAGCTCCTCCCGGGGAGGACCGCCCAGGAAAACGTGGCCTTCGCCCTCGAAGTCACCGGGACCCCGCGGAACCAGATTCTCCCGCGGGCGGGGCGCCTCCTCAGCCAGGTCGGCCTTGCCGCGAAGACGGGAGCGATCGTGGAGGAGCTTTCCGGTGGGGAGCAGCAGCGGGTCGCCACCGCGCGAGCCCTCGTCAACGAACCCCTCGTCCTCCTCGCGGATGAACCGACCGGGAATCTGGACGAGCGCGCTTCCCGGGGAATGATGGACCTGTTCCGCGATCTGAATGCCCGGGGAATGGCGATCCTCATGGCCACCCACGACCTGGAACTCGTTCGGGCCTTCCCGGAAACCCGGGTCCTCGAGCTGGTCGAGGGGAAGCTCGTCTATGACTCCGCCGGTGCCGAGGGCGCAACCTGATGTACGCGATCCGCGAGGCCCTGAGCGGGATGCAGCGGGCCCCGTTCCTGACGCTCCTCTCCTCGGCGATGGTGGCTCTGGCCCTCTTTGTCGTGGGACTCTTCTCGGTCGTGACCTACAACCTCCATCAGGCACTCACCCGCATCGAGGAGCGGGTCGAGATCGTGGCGTACCTCCGGGACGGGACCCCCCTCGAAGACGCCTTCGCCCTGGAAGATCGGCTCATGGGTCTCGAGGAGGTCCGGGCGACTCGTTTCATCTCCAAGGAAGATGCGCTCGCGGCGGCCCGCGCCGACCTCCCCGAGTTCCACGAGATCTTCTCGGGGCTGGAGGTGAACCCGCTGCCCGCCTCGATCGAAGTCGAGATCCACCCCGAGTTCCGCAACTCGGAGTCGGTCGCACGCGTGGCCGGAGTCCTGTCGGTCTACCCGGAGGTGGAAGACGTAGCGTACGGCCAGGAGTGGGTCGATCGGCTCTTCCTCCTGCGTCGCATCGGGGCCATTGCGACTGCGGTGCTGGGTGGAGCCTTCGCGGTGGTGGCTGCACTGATCATCGGAACGGCGATCCGGATCGCAATTTTCGCTCGTCGGGAGGAGATCCACATCATGCGCCTCGTGGGAGCCACGAACGGATTCATTCGCAGGCCTTTCCTCATTGAGGGGCTCCTCACCGGCTTCCTCGGCGGGGCCATGGCCGTGGCGCTCACATGGGGCGCATTCCAGGGCGTCCATCGCATGGTCTTCGCCCTGGACTGGATTCCGACGGAGTGGGTCCTTCTCGGCCTGGGATCCGGAGGTCTCTTCGGCCTCGTGGCCTCGGGGCTGGCGGTGCGCCGGCACCTCCGGGAGGTCTGAGATGATTGGGCTCCGCTTTCTCGCATCGGTCTCGGCTGGTCCGTTCCTCGTCCTGACCCTCGTACTCGCCCCGGCGGTTCTCACGGCGCAGGAACCCCCCGCAGACATTCGCCGGGAGATTCTCGAGAGTCAGCGGCGACTCGAGCAGATCCGCGAGGAACGGGCTCGACTCCAGCGCGAGATGGACCAGATCCGTTCGCGCGTCCGGAACGTCTCAGGTGAACTGCAGAACATCGAACGGCAGCTGAGCGTCTCCCGCTCCGTGCTGTCGGAGATCGATTTCCAGGTGGACGGTACCACGACGCAGGTCCAGAGCACCGTGGCCGATCTCCTTCGAGCGCGCGACGAGTACCGGGAACGGCAGGCGATCCTCAACCGGAGGCTCCGCGACATCTACAAGCGAGGCCCCCTGCACACGGCCCGTGTGCTTCTCGGAGCCGACTCCTTTGCGGATCTCCTCAACCGCTATCGCTACCTGCAGATGATCACCTCGTACGATCGGGCGCTCATCGCGAACATGGGGCGCCTGGAGGATGAACTCACGGAGCAGAGCCAGGAACTCCAGAGCAACCTCGCCGAACTCGGTCGCCTCCGAGAAACGAAACTCGGTGAGGTCGCGGAGCTGCGGCAGGTCGAGGAGGAGCACCAGCGGACCCTGAACCAGTTCCGCACTCAGGAGAGGCAGACACTCAGCCGGCTCGAACAGCTCGAAGCGGATGAAGTCCGGATGACGGGACTCATCGATGATCTCGAGCGAAGGCGAGTCGAGGCGGAACGGCGCGCCGCCCTTTCGGGGGCCCCGGCGCCCGCACCCGCCTCGATCAACCTCGCAGACGAAGGCACTCTGGACTGGCCCGTGCAGGGGGAGATCCTCTATCGCTTCGGCCTGGATCGCCGCCCCAATGGAACGGTCCTCCGCTGGAACGGAGTCGGGATCCGCGCCCAGCCGGGCACGCCCGTCCACGCCGTGCGCGGCGGAACCGTGGCGCTGGCCGGTCCCTTCGAAGGGTATGGCCCGACGGTGATCGTGAGCCACGGTGAAGGGTTCTACACTCTCTACCTGTACCTCGAGGAAATCGGTGTGGTCGAAGGACGGCGCATCGAAACCGGACAGGTTGTGGGTACCGTGGGCGGCCGCGACACCCCGGAGGGACCCCACCTCGAGTTCCAGCTCCGGGCACCCGTGGGGGGAGGGCCTCCACAGGCCATGGACCCCCTGCGATGGCTCCGTCCACGGTGAGCCTCCATCCTCTCGAAGGACACGAAGCGATCCGGGAGGCGCTGACTCGCGCCTTCCTGAGAGGCGTGCTCCCACAGGTCCTGCTCCTCCATGGCCCGCCCGGGGTCGGAAAGCAGCGCTTTGCACTCTGGCTGGGACAGCTCCTCGTGTGTTCTGCCCCCGGCGCGGACGCCGGACCCTGCGGTGAATGTCGCGGATGCAACCTCGCCCTGCGTCTCGAGCACCCGGATCTGAACTGGTACATGCCGGTCGTCCGGCCCTCGGCGCGAGGGTCGCGGGAGAGGGAAGACGAGGCGCTCGAGGATGCGCGCATCACCCGCCTCGAAGAGCTCCGAAGCACGCCCCTGCAGCCTTCGCACTCGGACGAGGTCCGCGCTCTGCATCTCGGGACGGTTCGCAATCTGAGGAAGCACGCGCGCCGCGGTCCGACCCTCGGGAGCAGGCAGCTCTTCGTGCTGGCCGATGCGGAGGAGCTGGCCCCCCATGAATCCAGCCCGGCCGAAGCCGCGAACGCCCTCCTCAAGCTTCTCGAGGAACCACCGCCCGGCACCTGGTTCGTGCTCACCTCCAGTGAGGCCGGACGCCTCCTCCCCACCATCCGCTCCCGCACCACGGCCCTTCATCTCGCCGCCCTTCCCGAATCGAGGGTGGCGGAATTCCTCGAGTCATCGGCCGGAGCCGGGCGGGAGGCCGCGGAGAAGGCAGCCCGGCTCTCCGGTGGAGCCATCGGTCGGGCTCTGGGATTTCTCCCGTTGCAGGGGGGTGGAAGCGAGGACGGCGCACTCGACCGCGTGCGGAAGGAGGCATTCCACCTTCTCCGGGCGGCCATCAGCCCGAACGCCGCCGATCGGTATACCCGGGCACTCGCCCTTCCCCCCTCGGGGGCCCGCGGGCTCCAGGAGCTCCTGTCCTCCCTCGAGGGGTGGCTTCGGGATCTCGGCGTGGCCGCATCAGGGCACGGGGAGGCACTCCTCAACCTGGATGCCGGAGAGTGGCTGGCGAAGACGGTCCGGGAGCGTGAAATCCATCCACTCGGCCCCACCCGAGCGCTCGGGGCCGTGGAGGAAGCAAGGGCTCAGGCAGCGGGAAATGTGAACCCCCAGCTCCTCGTTCACTCGCTTCTTCTGCGGCTCCGCCGGGAACTCATTCCGACCGATCCAGCGGTGGCAGATCCTTCAATCCGAACGCCACTCTCCCCGAACCTCCGCTGAACGCGCATGTCCAAACCTACTGACTCTCCCTCCCCCCCCACCCATCTCGATGCCTCCGGGAGACCCCGGATGGTGGACATTTCGGACAAGACGGCCACGACCCGGAGTGCCCTGGCGGAAGGGTGGATTCGGACCACAGACGCCACGCTTGCCGCCCTCCTGGGGGGGGAGCGGAAGGGCGACGCCATGCGGGTTGCGGAGCTGGCCGGCATCCAGGCGGGGAAGCGAACGGGAGAGCTGATCCCGCTCTGCCACATCCTCCCCGCAGTATCGATCGGGGTTGAGGTCAGCCCGGATCGGGAGCTGCCGGGACTGAGGGTCCGGGCAGTGGCGCGGATTCAGGGGACTACTGGAGTCGAGATGGAGGCGCTCACGGCCGTGGCCACCGCCCTCCTCACCCTCTATGACATGGGGAAGAGTCTGGACAAGGGGATGGAAATCGGAGGCATCCGCCTGATCGAGAAGGTCGGCGGGAAAAGCGGACTCTGGAGGGTCGACGAGGTCAGGGAATCCTGAGCTGCTCTCCGGCGCGGATGATGTCGCGGGAGGTCCGTCCATTGGCCACTGCGAGCGCATCAATCGACACTCCGTAGCGTCTCGCGATCGCCCCCCAGGTGTCTCCGGACACGACACGGTGAACTCGGGAGTAGGCCGTGGGGGCGGGCGTCTGTCCGTTCGAAATCACACCGGCCCGATCAGCCTCCTCCCCCCCCACCGCTCCCAGGAACGCTGCCGTCCCCGTGACCCCGGCTGCGGATCCACTCGAGGCGACCACCGTCCGCATCCTCCCGCCCGCCACGGGCACCACCAGGCGGGCTCCGATCTGCAGCCGACGGGGATCCAGATCTCCATTGGCGGCCGAGAGTTCAGCCAGCGACACGCCATACCGATTCGAAATGTGCGAGAGCGTCTCACCTCTCGCGACCACATGTTCGAGGAAGCTCACCCGTTCCCCCGGTGGGATCAGGGGGTAGTTCACCTCGAAGCGTGAGCCCGCCCCTGCCGGCACCCGGACCACTCGACGCTCCCCGACCGGGGTGAAGCCCCGAAGGAAATGGGGATTCAGACTCAGGACCTCCTCGTGCTCTACCTCAGCCGCACGCGCAACCACGTCGAGCGATGTCGCATCGGGCACGAGTACTTCGTCAAAGGCGAAGGGGAGGTGGGCCTCGAATGCGGGAAATCCATATTCGGACGGATCTCCTGCCAGCTCGGCCGCTGCGAAAAGCTTCGGCACGAACTCCCGCGTTTCGGCAGGGAGATAGGATCGGATCTGGAGGAACCTCTCATCACCCGGGATTCCGGCGTCGGAAGCATACCGATTGAGAAGATTCGATACCCTCCCCGGCCCCGCGTTGTACGCCGCAAGAGCGAGAAACCAGGAGTCGAAACGCCTGTGAAGGGTCTCCAGGTAGTCCAGCGCAGCCACCGTGGCGGCAACGGGATCGCGCCGATCATCCACGAGGACTCCGACCGAAAGCCCCAGTTCACGCGCGGTCGGCGTCATGATCTGCCAGAGACCGGTCGCGCCGACGCGACTCACAGCCCCGGGGTGGTATCCGCTCTCCACGATCGGGAGATAGCGAAGGCTGTTCGGAAGGCCTCGCCGCTCAAGCTCGCCATCCACGAGCGACTGATAGGTTCCCATCCGCTCAAGGTATCTCACGAAGTGGTCACTCCCCCTCGTGGTCCAGAACCCCGTCCAGAACTCGATCTGCTCCCGGAACCGCAGGTCCTGACCGACCCGTGAATGAAGGATCGGATCAATCCCCTCCACTTCGACCGGAGCCGGAGCCAGAGAGGGGCTCACCCGCTCGGGCGCGGCCGATGTCTCCGACACGGCACGCTCCGTCTCGGGAATCGTCCGAATCACCTCTCTCGGCGATGGCTCCTCCGCTGGCTGCACGCCGACGAGTCGACATCCCGCGGTCCCCATCAGAAGACACGCGGCCGCGATTCGCAGGCGCCCCGCACCGGATCCCCCCCCGAGGCCCCTCATGCGGCGCTCGCCATCAGACTGTCGATCCCATCCACGAGGCGATCGATCGAAGCATCGCGGGCACCCTGACCCATGAGTCCGATCCGCCAGATCTTCCCCGCGGCGGGGCCGAGACCCCCTCCCACCTCGATCCCGTGGTCCTCCAGAAGGCGGCGGCGGAGGGGCCCCTCCTCGCGGGCGTCGGGGAGGTACACCGCGGTGAGCTGCGGCAGGCGAAAGGCTGGGTCGGTAAAGGGAGTGAATCCTCGCTCATCCAGCGATTCCTGCAGCCGCCTCCCGACCCGAGTGTGACGGGAGAACCTCGCTTCGAGCCCTTCCTCACGAGCTTCCGCAAGCGCTTCATGGAGCGCGTACACCAGGTTTATGGGAGCGGTATGATGGTAGCGCCGCTCGCTCCCGAGGTATCCTGCGATCAGGGTGACGTCCAGATACCAGCTCGCGATCGGGACGCTGCGGGCGCGGATTCTCGACAACGCCTTTTCCGAGAAGGTGATCGGGGCCAGCCCGGGTGGCACCCCCAGGCATTTCTGCGTCCCGGAATAGCAGACGTCGACGGCATTTCGATCCACCTCCACGGGAATCCCGCCGAGGGAGGTCACTGCGTCCACGACGAAGAGCGTGTCCGAATCGCGAAGGTGTGCCCCGATCTCCTCGAGAGGCTGCCTCGCGCCAGTCGATGTCTCCGCATGGACCAGGGCCAGGAGGCGGGCTTCCGGGTGGGCGCGATGCGCCTCGATCAACCGCTCCGGCTCGAGGGTTCGGCCCCATTCGGCCTCCACCCGCACGACCTCGGCCCCCATTCGCCGTGCCATCTCCACGAGCCGTGTTCCGAACACGCCGTTGACCCCGATCACTGCCGTGTCTCCGGGCTCGATCAGATTCACGAGCGCGGCCTCCATCCCCGCCGATCCCGTCCCCGATACGGGGAAAGTCGTCTGGTTCGCGGTCCCGAAGAGGGTGCGCAGACCGTCTCCCACCTCATCCAGAATCTGCAGGAACTGCGGATCCAGATGACCGATGGTGGGTCGAGCCAGAGCCTCGAGGATTCGGGGAGAGACGGGCGACGGGCCCGGCCCGAGAAGGAGTCTGGGGCATAGATCGGCAACGTTCATCGTCGGCTCCGCATAAGGGTCGCAGGGATCACAGATGATAGTTCGGAGCTTCCCGCGTGACCACGACATCGTGCGGGTGCGACTCGCGCAGGCCGCCCGAGGTGATCCGGTAGAACTGGGCACGCGCCTGCAGTTCGTCGAGGTCGCCGGCGCCGCAGTAGCCCATCCCGCTCCGGATTCCACCGACGAGCTGGAACACCGTGTCGGCCAGGGGGCCCTTGTACGGAACCCGAGCCTCGATCCCCTCCGGCACTAGCTTCCGGACATCCGACTCACCCTCCTGGAAATACCGGTCGGCCGAGCCCTCTTCCATCGCCGAAAGCGAACCCATTCCGCGAACCAGCTTGAATCGCCTCCCCTCCAGGAGGAAGCTTTCACCCGGGGACTCGTCGGTCCCTGCGAACATGGACCCCATCATGACTGAATCCGCGCCGGCCGCGAGCGCCTTCACCAGATCGCCCGAGTACCGGATCCCTCCGTCTGCGATCACGGGCACCTCTCCCTCGGCCCCTCGCACCGCTTCCATCACTGCGGTAAGCTGCGGGACGCCGACGCCGGTCACCACCCGAGTCGTGCAGATGGACCCCGGACCCACACCAACCTTCACTGCGTCGACGCCGCGCTTCACGAGTTCGGCCGCCCCCTCGGCGGTCGCCACGTTCCCGGCCACGAGCTGGAGATCCGGAAATGCCTCCCGCATCCGGGTCACGGCCCGAAGCACCCCTTCGGAGTGCCCGTGCGCAGTGTCTACCACCAGGACATCGACCCCGGCCTCGATCAGTGCGGAGGCCCGGTCCAGCTCCACCACCGATGCCCCGACCGCCGCTCCAACCCGCAACCGGCCACGCGAGTCCTTGCTCGCGTTGGGAAACTGACGGCGCTTCACGATATCCTTCACGGTGATCAGACCCACGAGTCTCCCCTCGTCATCGACGACGGGGAGCTTCTCGATGCGGTGACGGTGGAGAACGACCTCTGCCTCTTCCAGACTCGTTCCCACCCCGGTGGTGATGAGATTCTCCGAAGTCATCACCTCGGCGAGGCGCTGGTCCCAATCCTGCTCGAACTGCAGGTCGCGGTTCGTCACGATCCCTACGAGCTGCCCGCTCTCCTCAACGATCGGGACCCCCGAAATCGAGAAGCGGGCCATCAGAGCCTGGGCGTCCCGGATCGATGCCTTCGGGCCGAGGGTGATCGGGTTTTCGATCATCCCGCTCTCCGACCGCTTCACGCGGTCCACTTCCTGCACCTGCCGTTCGATCGACAGATTTTTGTGAATGATCCCGATCCCACCCTCGCGGGCCATGGCGATGGCCAGGCGTGACTCGGTCACGGTATCCATGGCCGCACTCACAAGGGGAATCGAGAGCCGGATTCCCCGGGTGAACTGCGTGTCGACGCGAGTATCCTTCGGGTGAACCATGGAGTGGCCGGGGAGCATGAGCACATCGTCGAAGGTCAGAGCCTCGCCGATGATCTCCGCACCCCGCCGGATGGGTTCCGACATTTGAACTCCTTCAGGGTTTACGATTCAGGGAATCCGCAGCCAGGCGCAGAAACGCAACGCGCCCGCCGATCCGGACCCGGTCAATGGGCCCCGTTCGACGGGCGCGTGGGAATGCATGGATGCGCCAATTTCTCGCTGACATGGACCATGGTACCCGTCGCTCAGGGCGGGTGTCAACCCCGCTCCGGGTCTGCCGACTGCGTCGGCGTGTGAGTCGGCTTCACGGAGAGAGGCTCTTTCCGGATGCGGTCGAATCGTCGTTCGGTGACGACCGATCGGCGGCGGGTTCGGTCCGCTGCAACTCCGCCATGATCTCCTTTCCCGCGTCGGAAACGGATGTAAGCACACGATCCGCCGCCGCTATCAACTGGAACGCCTCTCGGAGATTCGCGGGATTGAACGCCCGCTTGCGCAGGCCGTCTTCCAGATGCTCCGCGAGCTTCTGGATCCCGCCTACGTCGTCCGGAATCCCCCGGTTGTAACGCGACTCGAGGAATTCGATGTAGTCCAGCACCTGATAGAGCTGGGTTTCCGGGAGGGTATCCAGCCTCCGGAGGATCCGCTGCCTCAGAACATCATGCACGGGTGAACCCCTCCGCCTTTCGAGTTTGAATCGATTGATCCACTTTATCCATATGGCCTACTACCCCCTGAGACCGGTTCCGCTTCGCGACGCGGCGACGCACGCCTTCAGCGACTGGCTGGCTGAAGTCGAGCACGACCTGGATCGTCCCGACTGCGACCGCAACGAATTCTGCCGGAAGATCCTGACCGAACTGTACTTCCCCACGCTGGCGGGACGTGATCCGGAGGAGCTCCCCAGAGGCTCGCAGGTCGCGCTTCTTCAGATGGACCCGAGGAATGTCACCCTCGAACCGGAATACTACCACGAAATCGACCTGGAGCGATACGCGCGGGTGAAGCCCCTCCTCTGGCTCTGGGAGATGTTCGACCGCAGCCCGATCGGTGAGAACGTGGATGTCGGAATCCGGTTTCGACGCATCCTCGCCCGGCGCGTCTTCCGCTCCTGCGGCGAGAACTTCAAGGCGTTTCCCTACGTGCGGCTCTCCTTCGGCTACAACCTGGAGGTGGGAAACAACGTCGTGGTCCATCGCCATGTGCTCCTCGACGACCGGGGTGGGATCAGGCTCGGGAACCGGGTTTCCGTTTCCGACTTCGCGAACATCTATTCCCATTCGCACGACATCGTCGATCCCTGCGAGGTGTTCACCCCGACCACCGTCGTGGAAGACGGAGTGCGGATCACCTACCACGCCACGATCCTGGCCGGGGTCCGCGTTTCGGAAGACTCCATGGTGGGTGCAATGGCCCTCGCGACGAAGGATACTCTTCCTCACCACGTGCACGTTGGAATTCCCGCCCGTCCGGTGAAAGAGAAGCCTCGTCCGGGTGCGGCAGAGGACCGCCCCCCCGATCCGCTCTCTGGAGAGTTCGGGGAGTAGCGCCCGGGCCGCCATCCCGTGCCGCCAGGCGCGGCGAACGGGACAATGGCTTCCCGCTGGGTTCACCCTTCCTCGTAGCGCTCCTTCAGGCGACGCACCACTTCCGGATCCGCGAGCGTCGTGGTATCTCCCAGCGCCTTCCCTTCCGCGATGTCGCGCAGGAGCCGCCTCATGATCTTTCCGGACCGGGTCTTCGGGAGATCGGCGGAAAAGAGCACGTCATCCGGGCGCGCGATGGCTCCGATTTTCGCGGTGACATGCTGTTTCAGCTCCTGTGCGAGTTCCGGAGAGGGCTCCCTGCCGTCCCTCAGGGTCACAAAGGCCGCCACCGCCTGCCCTTTGATATCGTGTGATCTGCCGACCACCGCCGCTTCCGCGACGGCGGGATGGTCCACGAGCGCACTCTCGACTTCCATCGTCCCGATCCGGTGCCCGGCCACGTTCAGGACGTCATCGACCCGCCCGAGAACCCAGAAGAACCCGTCGGCGTCCCGCTTGGCCCCGTCTCCGGGGAAGTACACCCCGTCCCAGCGTGACCAGTACGTCTCCCGGAACCGTTCATCGTCGCCGTAGATGGTCCTGAGCATCGAGGGCCAGGGGCGCGTGATGGCAAGATATCCCGCCCCCGTCTCATCCCCTTCGTCGGTCAGGATCGTGGCCTCAATCCCGGGGAAGGGATGCGTCGCACTCCCCGGACGGGTCTCGGTGATCCCTGGAAGCGGGGTGATCATGATCGCACCCGTTTCGGTCTGCCACCACGTATCCACGATCGGGCAGCGTTCCCCCCCGATGTGCTTGTGATACCAGACCCAGGCCTCGGGATTGATGGGCTCCCCGACGGTCCCGAGAAGTCGCAGCTGCGACAGATCGTGAAGGGCGGGCCAATCGTCCCCCCACTTCATGAAGGCACGGATCGCCGTGGGCGCCGTGTAGAAGATCGTAACGCCGTACTTTTCACAGATCTCCCAGAAACGACCGCGATCAGGGAAGTCGGGGGCACCCTCGTACATGAGGACGGTCGCGCCGTTCGCAAGAGGTCCGTAGACGATGTAGGAGTGGCCGGTCACCCACCCCACGTCGGCTGTGCACCAGTAGACATCTTCCTCTTTCAGGTCGAAAACCCACTGAGTCGTCGCGTAGACCTGCGTGAGGTAGCCTCCGGTCGTATGGACGACCCCCTTGGGCTTCCCGGTGGTGCCGGAGGTGTAGAGGATGTATAGGAGATCCTCCGCATCCATCTCTTCCGCCTCGCAGCGGGCGTCCACTGCGGCGAGGAGGTCGTGGTACCAGAGATCCCTCCCCGGCTTCATCACCGACTGAGTGGTCCGGGAAATATCCCAGCCCCTGGCCACGACCACCACATGTTCGATGGAAGGACAGTGCTCGACCGCCTCGTCCGCGTTCCGCTTGAGGGGGACCACATTGCCGCGGCGATACCCCCCATCCGCGGTAATCAGGATCTTCGCCTTCGCATCATTGATCCGGTCGGAGAGCGACTCCGGCGAGAATCCTCCGAAGACCACCGAGTGCGGAGCACCGATGCGCGCGCAGGCGAGCATGGCGATCGCGGCCTCCGGCACCATCGGGAGATAGATGGCGACGCGGTCACCGCGAACGACACCCAGCCCCTTGAGCGCATTGGCGAACTGCGACACTTCGCGGTGGAGATCCCAGTAGGTGTAGGTCCGGGTGTCTCCGGGCTCACCCTCCCAGATGAGCGCCGCCTTGTTCCGACGGGGCCCTTCGATGTGCCGATCCAGACAGTTGTAGGCCACATTGATCTTTCCTCCCACGAACCACCTGGCATGGGGGGGATTCCACTCGAGAACCCGGTCCCATTTCCTGAACCAGTGAAGTTCCCCGGCCCACTTCGCCCAGTAGCCCTCGGGATCCGCTTCCGCAGCCTCCCGAATTGCAGGATCATTCACATTGGCCTGAGCCCGGAAGGCGGCCGAGGGAGCGAAGCGGCGATCTTCGCGCAGGAGGTCGTCGAGAGCCTGCTCGGGAAGGGTCATGTGAGGTTCCGTGTTCTGGGATTCGGGTTCGGGTTCGGGTTCACCCGGGCGCGCACGGGGACGCGGATGGGCTTATTCCACCGCCTGCTAGTCCACGACCGGAGGTAGAAGCTCGGCCACCTCGGGCCTCTCCAGCAATCGCTCGAAGGCCGTCACGACCGAAGTCGAGAGGGCCGAGACCGCCGAAGCGCCCGCCTCGATCGCACGCGTCGGCAGCACCAGCTTCGCCCGGAGTTCCACGTCCGCCTCTTCAGGCGATTCGGCAGCATCGGGGAGCGACACCCGGACCGCAAGGGGCGACCGAAATCCAGCCGGAAGCGTCTCCCGCATCGCGAAGCGCACTCTGTCCAGGACCTCCTTCACCCCACCGAGCGTCCCGAACTCCGGCCCATTCACGACGAGAGACATGTCGCTCCTGAGCTCGCCGGAGCTCTCGTGAATGAACGCCTCCACCTGGACGCTTTCGGGGAGGTCCTTGCGATAGAAGAAGATGTAGGCGCAGCGGGAAGATTCCCCTGCCCAGCGGCCTTCCAGTTCATGGCTCGTCGTCTTCTGGAGCTCGGAAAGAACCCACCCCGCCCGCTCCACACCATCGCGTATGGATTCGAGCAGTGGCTCGAGCGTCAGAATGGCCTGGTCGGGTTCGGGGAGGTTCACTCAGGAGCTCCTGGAGGGATTTCGGCGGCCACACGGCGCCCGTTTCCGGTTGACACGCTTTCGCGGAATCCTATACCTTTCAATGAGTTCTGCCCTCTCCACCCCCGCACCTTCGAGGAGTTCCATGCAACATGAGCACGGCTCCAGCGATGATGTGCTGCGCAAGGCCCTCGAGGCTGGCGGCCACAGGGTAACGGAGCAGAGGGCGGCGGTATTCCGCTTCCTGGCCTCGACGGAAACCCACCCGAGCGCCGAAGATGTCTACCTCGCCGTCCGGGGGGAAGTGCCGGTGATTTCGCTGGCCACGGTCTACAAGAGCCTCGAAACCCTGGTGGGTTGCGGGCTCGCGGTGAAGCTCACCTACGGCGATGGGTCGGCCCGCTATGATGGGCGAACGGATCCGCACCATCATGCGCGCTGCATCGGGTGTGCGCGGATCGTGGATCTGCCCGGGCGTCTGCCGGCGCGCGACCTCCATGCGCTCGAGGGCGGGACCGAGGGGTTTCAGGTCACCGGGTATCGGCTCGAACTCACGGGCTACTGCCCGGATTGCGCGCCCGTACCGGAGGGCGCGACGGTTGAGGCCTGAGTCCGCGGGTACCCGGCTGACCGATGCATCGGCCCGGCGTTCGGCATGAAGTCCTTACGCTCGGTCGCCCTGTTCGGGGCGCTCCTCCTGTCAATCGCTGGAACGCTCACCGCATTCGAGGCGGACCCCCGGGTGTCCGCCCTCCGTTTCGAGCTCGAGCGAATCATCGGGACGCTCCCCGGCCGGACCGCGAGCTGGGGGATCCTTGCGATCTCAATGGAGAGGGGTGACACGCTGTTCGCGCTGAACCACGACGTCCCCCTCGCTCCCGCCTCGAACCAGAAGCTCTTCACCTCGGCGGCCGCGCTCCACCTGCTCGGACCCGAGTACCGCTTCTCCACCTTCCTGCTCACCGACGGAAAGATCGAGGCTGGCGTTCTCGAGGGCGACCTCATTCTCTATGGGACGGGCGATCCATCCATCTCGGATCGACTTCTCGACTCCAGCATCGCTCCCTTCGCCCGGTTTGCCCGTGAACTCAGGGCTCGCGGGATCCATACCGTGCGGGGAGACGTCGTGGGCGACGGGACCTTTTTCGAGGGGCCGACCCGTCGCGACTCATGGAATCCCGCCGACCTGAACGACTGGTTCACCGCACCCGCCACGGCGCTTTCCTTCAACGAGAACGTGGTCACCCTGCGGATCCAGCCGTCGGCACCGGGGGCGCGACCCAGGGTTCTCACTCTGCCGGAGGGGGCGGACCTCCCCCTGATAAACGGAGGGTGGACCACCCAGTCCCGGACCTCCACCCCGCTGCTTCTGGTTCGCGATGATCCCGATGGGCCGATCGAGATCCGCGGGGACATCAGCCGCGGACAGGCGGAAGTCTGGCGGAGACTCACGGTTTCCGACCCGGCAGGGTACGCGGCCTCCGTCTTCAGCTCGGTCCTGGAGGATCACGGCATCCGCGTGCTCGGCACTTCCCGCCATGTCACGCTTCGGGAGGAATCGCAGGTCTCCCGACCCCGGGTCATCGCCCCGGCATTCCGGGACGGCGAAGAGGGCGCAGCCCGGACCCCGGCCCTCCGCACGCTCGCAGTGCATGAATCCCCGCCCCTCACGGAACTCCTGTCCGTCGTGAACAAGGCAAGCCACAACCTGTTCGCGGACCTCCTCCTGCTGTCCATCGGGCGGATTTCCGGCGAAGGAGGCTCCTTCGACGGCGGAGGTCGAGCGGCCACCCGCTTCCTGGTGGCTCAAGTCGGGATTCCGGAGGGGGAGATCCACCTCGAAGATGGTTCGGGGCTTTCGAGGCTCAACCGCGCCTCGCCGGGAGCGATCGTGCGGCTCCTTGCCTACATGTCGGCGTCGGATCTCGCGGCGCCCTTCTTCGGCTCGCTCCCGGAGGCTGGCAACCGGAGAGAGCTCTCCCGCATGGCCCGCACGGCCGCAGCCGGAAATCTGCGGGCCAAGACCGGCACGATCGATCGGGTTTCCGCGCTCTCGGGAATCGTTCACTCCCTGAACGGAGAGGAGATCCTCTTCAGCATCGTGGTCAACGATGTATCGTCGACCTTCGCTGCCAAGCGGGTCGAAGACCAGATCGGCGCGCGGCTCGCCCGCTTCACCCGTCCCGACCTGCTGGCCTCCTCGGCTCCGGGCAGCCCGACCGAGACCTCTACCACGGGAACCGACCGACCGCAGTAAGAGCGCGGTCCGGCTGGCGGGGGATTATCCCGCTCGCGCCACCGCGCTCCGCAGCCGGCGTCGAAGCTCAACCTCGGACATCGTTTCCAGTGTTCGTCGGGCGGTGTGAAGGGAATTCCACCGGACATCCGTCAGTTCGACGACTTCGCCGCCTTCCCTCGGCCGCAGCGTCATGTGGTACTTCCCCTTGTAGTCGGCCCCTGGCCGTTCCGAAGTCTCCCCCACCCAGACCTGCCCCTCGGCGTCCGTGAACTCGCGCACGATCTCTCCTTCATGGAAGCGAATCGGTTGACCCGGATCCCGGGCCCTCGGGCGCAGCGTCGTCAGAGCCGCGACCCTGCACCAGGGTCAAAGATAGAAGGGGATGGACAGCGATTCCACTCCGCCTATCTTCCGACCTTCACCGTTGGACCGACTCTTTCACTGCTGCCCGCTTGAACCCCATCCGAGCCGTCCCGGTCGTCCCGCCGGCCCCCCCACCTCCTCCGGAAGTCGGGGCCGCGGGCGCTGAAGCGTCATCAGAGGCCCTCGAAGCTCGCTCCACCGACCTCGGCCTCCTTCTCCTCACCCTGGTGTGGGGGGCGAACTTCAGCGTCGCCAAATGGGCGCTCGAGTCGCTTTCGCCTCTCGCGTTCAACGCCCTTCGCTTCCCCCTCGCCGCGCTCTTCCTCTATGGAGCGGTGCGGGCCCGCCCCGGCATGATGCCTCGACTGCGAGGTCGGGATCTCTTCTGGATACTCTTCCTCGGAGTGGTGGGGAACGGCGTGTATCAGCTCTTCTTCATCTATGGGCTGGAGGCCACCCGGGCCGGGAATGCCGCCCTCCTTCTGGCGACGACTCCCGTCTGGACAGTGCTCCTTTCTGCCCTCGTGCGAGAGGACACGCTGGACCGGTGGGTTGTCCTGGGAATCCTGGCTACCCTCGGGGGGATGTCGCTCGTCGTGATCGGCAGCGACGACGGCTTCCGTCTCGGAGGCGAGACCTTCCGCGGGGACCTCCTCATGATCCTGGCAGCGCTCTGCTGGGCAGGGTACACGGTGGGTTCCCGGAAGCTGATCCTTCGCTACGGCGCTCTCCCCGTGACGGCCTGGACACTCTGGGGGGGTACCGCCATCCTCACCCTGATCGGAATCCCCGACCTGCTGGCGACGGATCTCCTGTCGCTCTCTCCGGCCGTGTGGGGGGCGGTGGGCTTCGCGGGGATTCTCTCGCTCGGGGTCTCCTACCTGATCTGGTACAGGGGCGTCCAGCGGCTCGGAAGCGCCCGGACGGCGGCCTATTCCAACCTGGTCCCCGTGGTCGCCCTGGTCATCGCATGGATCGCTCTGGGTGAGGTTCCCCGCCCGCTTCAGTGGGCCGGAGCCGGAGTGATTCTGGGCGGGGTATTTCTGGCCCGCTTCGGAGCACGTTTTCTCAGGCAAGCTCGCCGGGATTGAGCCTGCGCCCTCCGTTCTCCCCTTTCTGATATCGAACCTCGGGGAAATCGAAGACCAGCAACCCGTCATCGGTCACTTCGGAACGCACACGGAAACCGTCGTCAAGCGACAGGAGGACCCGCTCCGCGGCCGGAAGCGAAAGATCCATTTCCGCCGCGACCTCGGTGGTCGTGAGGCGCCCGTCACGGGCTCGAGCAAGGTGCAGGACTTCCCGCTGCATGCGCTGGAGGAGCATCTCCCTCCTCTGCTGAAGGCCACGCCACCCCCAGGCGAAGGACGCCGCCCCCCCCAGCCCCATGGCCGCGCTGATCACCGCCACTGCGGCCTCCCCCTCCACGATACCGATCCCCAGGAGCAGGACCGCGAAGAGGGCCATGAGCACTCCGATCACCCGTCTTCCCATTCCCCCGCGCGGAAGCGAATCACCTCTCAGAGCCCGCGAGATCCCCCGCCCCGGTTCCGCGAGGGTGGCGACCTCCCGCTCCTCATTCGAACCCGTCCCCTCGATCCCTCGCCCATTCCCGAAGCGGGCACGCTCCCACGAGATCCCGCAGGAGGGGCATATCCGATCGTTCCGCTTGATCAGCCAGTATGCGACCCCACCCAGCCCGTAGGTGAACACGGTTGCAGCCACGAGGAGAGCCGCATGGCCGGCGCGGCGGAAGTAGGGGATCCCATCGCCCGTGTACCCGCACCCGGGACAGGAACGTACGCGCAGAGGATGCGCCCCCACGGAGCGTGGCAGCGCGCTGGGAGGGGCTCCACATGAGGCGCAGGGCACCCCCGATTTGGGGAGGTATTCACCGCATGACCAGCAGTACATGGGCCTTGTCACCCCGATCTATGGACGATTCGGGAGGGGTGCCGGACGCACCTTCCTCGCACTTCCCTTCCTACGCAACACCGGACCATAAGATTCAGCGCTCACGCCGTATCTCGAGCAGATCCAGAATCGGACTCCCCGTGAGCGCCGCGGCACCGGAACGAACCCTCCCGATCACCCGGATCCGTTCCAGCGGAATCAGTTGCCGAGCCAGCTCGAGACTCTCGGGTGGTACGGCAACGTAAACGAAGATCCTCTCGCCTTCCACCGAGCGAGTAAGGAGGAATGGCTCTCCCTCGAAGAAATCCGTCCTCACCTGCTCGGCACGCTCGAGAGATATGAACTGAAGTCCGAGTTCCACCACTCGCCCGCGGAAGCGCTCGGGGTCGGATCTCAGTTCGGAGGCGCTCACCCCTCGCAGCACCGATCCCTCCGATGGGGGAACTCCCGCTTCGGAACCGGGAATCCAGATCCACCCCTCCATCTGCACCCGAGCCCAGTTCCCCTCGCGGGAAATCACCCGGAGGTCCGAGCCGCCCCGGGCCACGCCAAGGGTATCGCCGTCGGGGGACGCGAGGATCGGTGCGCCTCGGGGGGCCGCGCGGACCCAGTTGGC
>JBGTMU010000073.1:0-11210 GCA_041743405.1 Longimicrobiales bacterium
CAGTTGGTCCCGCTCGCTCTGGCTCATTCTCAGCACGTCCTCTCCCCGGGCTCAAGGTTCGCCCGAAGCTTATCGAAGGAAACCCGAAGGAGGACATTTCTACTTCACGCAATGCGGACATTTCTACTTCAATGCTACAGAGCCAGGGAGGCTCCACCTTGCTCCTTCTCCCTCTGATCCGGCATCTTCCGGCAGGCGCACTCTCGCCACCCTGCCGCTTCCGGATCCTCTCCGGAGAAGGATGACCATGAGCAGACCCACCCCACCGGACCGTCGGGCCCGGGTTCGGCTGCACTCGATCGAAACAGGCTCCACGAAGGACGCACGCTTCATCGTCGATGTTCGCGTCGAAGGCCTCGACGGTCGCCTCTGCGAGGGGCGGGGCGAAGCATCGGACACCCCCGACGGGCGTGCCCGTGCCGGTGCCGAGGCGGCGCTGGATGCCCTGACTCGCGCGACGGATGGCCGCCTCCAGCTCGAGGTCCGCGGAGTCAAACTGGTGCGTGCCTTCGACGCTCACATGGTGATCGTGTCGCTGCGGGGGAAGAGTTCTCTTCAGGCGTACCACCTCATCGGGTCGATTGCGACGGCCGATGATCAGCTCGTACGGGGTGGAGTCCTGGCTCTCCTGGACTCGACGAACCGGATCCTGGAGAAGTATGCGACGCGCTCCGAGGAAGGGGCCGAAGAGGAATAGGAGGCCGCTGACCACTGGGGGGCGCCACGTGTGGGAGCGCGGGACCACCGAATTCGCGGCGGTGCCCGTACAATCGCAGGCGGCGAGCCGCAGGCTCGTACGCCTTGGCCAGGGGGCGCCCAGGCGGGACCAACCTCACCATCGTCCCCCCCCCGCGGATCACCGGCGACGTTCGTCCCGGAAATCGGGATCAACATCGCCGGGGCGAGCCCGTGACGCCATC
This sequence comes from Longimicrobiales bacterium, assembly GCA_041743405.1. Taxonomy (GTDB): domain Bacteria; phylum Gemmatimonadota; class Gemmatimonadetes; order Longimicrobiales; family Gaopeijiaceae; genus JBGTMU01. Next base: position 921 of record JBGTMU010000073.1, read on the forward strand.
GGCGACTACGTTCGTCCCGATTTCCGGGACTATCGTCGCCGCGAACCCGCGCGATACGGCGGTGGCGTAGTTGATCCCGGAGAGCCTCGGCGATGAGTATGAAGTGGATAAAGGCGGCCAACATGACATCGAGATTGTCACAGCGGGAAACGATCCTTCGGAAGCCTTTCAGGGGAACGCGAAGTACGCAGCGCGGACAGACCCGGCTTCAGCCCCCCTCCTCCACCGCATCCGCCAGTGCCGCTGCGGCGCGAGCCACCCCTGCATCATCCACGTCCAGGTGGACAACCGCACGGATCCGTCCCTGACCGAACAGGGACATCCTCACCCCCACCCGTGCCATCCGCTCCAGCAGCGACCCGGCGTCGATCCCCGACGCGGACACATCCACCATCACGATGCTCGTTTCCGGAGGAATGACGTGGATCCCCGGGAGGGCACCGAACCTCTCGGCGAGGGCGGCCGCTCGCCGGTGATCGTCCGACATCCGCTCCAGATGGTGATCCAGGGCGTAGAGGCCGGCCGCGGCCAGAATCCCGACCTGCCGCATCTGGCCACCCAGCCGTCGGCGGATTCGCCAGGCCCCCTCGATCACCTCGGCCGTGCCCGCGAGCATCGATCCCGCCGGTGCGCCAAGCCCTTTGGAGAGGCAGGTCATCACGGTATCGGCAGAAGCGGTGAGGGCAGAAGGTTCGCTCCCGGCGGCCACGGCCGCGTTCCACAGGCGCGCCCCATCCAGATGGATTCGCATCCCCGCATCCCGGCCGATGGCCGCGAGCGAGTTCGTGCGCTCAGCCGACATGACGCGCCCCCCTGAATCCAGGTGGGTATTCTCGAGGGCAAGCACCGAGGCTCGGGGGAAGTAGAGCGAAGATGGCTTCAGCCCCCGGCGCAGCTCGTCAGCAGTCAGAATGCCGTCGGCGGCCGGGATCCCCCGGAGCATCATCCCCCCGTGAGCCGCGACCGAGGCCTCCTCCCAGTGAATCAGATGGGCACGGGCTTCGGCGATGACCTCGGTTCCGGGTGACCCGAGCGCCAGTATCCCGGCCTGATTCGCCATCACGCCGGAGGGAAAGAAGAGCGCGCGTTCCTTCCCGAGGAGTTCTGCGACCCGCTCCTCCAGAAGCCGCACCGTGGGATCTTCTCCGAGCGAATCGTCCCCCACGCGGGCACCGGCCATGGCCTCGCGCATCCCCGGTCCGGGAAGGGTGACCGTATCGGAACGGAGGTCGACTATTGCCGCTCCGGGTTGGGACATCGAATTCTTCTCCGGGATTTCGGTTTCCGGCTCCAGGTGGCCCGGGCCAGAGATCCGGGTCACCGGGGTTCCGCATCGTCGGGAGGAATCGGTCGAGACGGGGAAGCCTCCCTTCCCTTCTCCCCGGGAAGTTCGGATCCGCACATCCCGCAGAACCGGCTGCCCAGGCGGTTCGAGTGCGCGCATTCAGCGCACAGCCGACCCTCACGAAGCGCGACTCGGAGCGCCGCGATCTCCAGCTCCACGGCATTCTTCCGGTCGTTCCCACCCTCGAGACTCCGGGCTTCTTCCGGAGCCTGCCTCCCGGTGAACAACGGTTGGAGAACGTAAGCTACCCCCGCCACAGCGAACAGGATACCGAGCGCGAGCGCCATCAGCCGGCCTCGGCCCCAGCCCCGGCGGAGTCGGACGAGGGGGGGGCAGCCGGTTCAGGATTTCCTGCGACCCCGACCCGGGGCCAGAAGGCAATCAGCATCCCGCTCGCGAGGGCGAGCCCCCCGTACCAGATCAGCGAGACCAGAGGGTTCATGAGGAAGCGGAAGCGGGCTCGATGGAACTGCGGATCATTTCCCAACCCCACGCCTTCGTCCAGTTCAGTCAGGATCACCTGCAGCTTCTCTCCGGGCGACGAATGGGTCCCGGGTCTCGTGACCGGGAGGGGCGGAGCCTGATGGAGCCGCCGTTCGGTCATGACGAGTCCAAGGTCGTGGTCTCCTCTGCGCACCGAAAACGTCGCGATCATCTGCCACATGCTCCGACCCTGCATGCTCGATAGTCCCTCGTACGTGAGGGTGTAGGGTTGCCCGAAGAAGGACGAGACCGCAACCGAGTCGCCGGGTTCCATGGTTTCCATGACTTCGACACGCAGCGCCGAACCCGCGAAGCCGACGATGATCGCCACCGCCCCGAGGTGGGCGAGGGGGGGCCCGCATCGGCGAGAAAGGCGAAGGAGCGCAGGACGACGCGAAGAGTGCGAACGGGGCCTGATCCCGGGCTCCCCCTCACGCCCCGCTGACGCCCTCATCGCCGTACAGCACTCGACAGCAACGGATGCCAGAGCAAAAGCTGCAAGGGACACCGTGATGAGAAAGAGGCTCTGCCGCGCCCCCAGCACCCAGAACCAGGCCCCCGCCCCGACCCCCGTGAGAACCCGGAAGTGAATCCCCCGATTGAGGGCCGCGGCCGTTCCCCGTCGAATTCCGATCGCCGGTGCGATTCCGACAAGCAGCAGGAGAAGAAGGCCCATTGGAACAGCCACCCGGTTCAGAGCGCCGTCGCTCGGCCAGGGCTCTCCGCCGCCGCCCGTTGCGGGAGGATACACGCTCAGGACCCCCGCGAAGATCGCCAGAAGAAAGGTGGTGCTCACGAGTGCCACCGTCCACGTGCGCCCAAACTCCCTCCCTGCCTGAAACCGGGATGACAGGAGGAAGGCCAGGGCGGCGAGCCACGGAAGAAAGGACCCGTTCTCGATCGGAGCTCGGTACCACCCCGCTTCCCCCCCAGCCTCCCCGAAGCTCTGCCGCAGCCCGGCGAGCAACCCCAGCGTCAGCACGAGCCAGCACGCGAGCATCCAGCCCCGAGTGAGCTCGAGCCAGCGCGCATCCGGCCGACCGGCATACAACGCCCCGCCGGCAAGGGCGAATGGGACCGCGAACCCCGCAAGCCCGAGCTGGACAAGCGGACGGCGAATCAGCGTCCAGTAGCTCTGGAGCTCAGGGGCCAGCCCCCGGCCGTAGTCCGCGATCGCGGGGAGCCGCTCGAATGGAGAGGAAACGAAGAGCAGGAGAACCAGGAGGATCGCGAGGGCACCAAGCAGGATCGCGGGTGCAAACGGAACGGGATCCCGACCCCCTGCCCGCCCCCGGTTCGATTCGACCGCCACCGTCGAGACGAACCCCAGATTCAGTGCCCAGAAGAGGAACGAGCCGGCCGGGCCCGCCCAAAGCCCCGAGACCTTGAACGCGAGGTCGAGATTCCGGGAGGAATGGTCCACCACCAACGCATACTCGAAGCGGTCCGTCACGAAGGCCACGACAATTGCAGCCGACGCCACCACCAGGAACACGAAGACGGCATGTATGCTGCGCCGGGCCGAGAGTCGAAGGTCTTCCCGCTCCCAGCGCTCTCCCAGAACGCCCAGAACGCTCCCCCAGACCGAGATCGGGAGCGCGATCCAGAGCGAAAATTCACCGAGCGAGAGGATCACTCGCTCTGCGCCCCGGCACCTCGGCGACCACCGCACGCGCGTGGGGGTCGCACCGCTCTACTCCGTTCCGGGCTCGATCCGCGTTGGATACCCGGCCGCCGAGACGGCCGCGGCCACGGTCTCCGGAGAGGGCGCGCCTTCTTCCAGCCTCAGGCGTGCGGACCCGAGCTCAAGCGACTCCGTTTTGACCCCCGGGAAGGCGTTCAGGGTCTCGCGGACCCGCGCGAGGCAGTGTCCACAGCTCATTCCCTCGATCTTCAGTGAAATGGAATTCATGCGTCTCCCCACTCGAATGGTTGCTCGCTTCGTGGGCGCTCCGAAAGCTCGTGCCCGGTGGTGACGCCACCGAGTGACGTCACTGGAATAACACCACCGGACAATGCCATCGGACAACGCCACCGGCAGAGAATACCCTCCGAGAAGCAGTCGGTTTCCGGGTCGATCGCCTCCCCCGACCCGGTGCCGCACCCCTCACCTTCCTGCGCGGAACCCCTTCACCGCCTCGACAGCGCGATCCCATCCGGCCCGCAGCCCTTCTCGTTCACCTTCGCGCATCGCGGAAGGAAAGACCCTCGATTCGCCCTGAGCCTTGAGGAACTCATCCCCGTCCGCCCACACTCCGGTCTGGATCCCCGCCAGCCCCGCAGCCCCGAGCGCCGTGGTTTCGACCAGCGCGGGGCGACGCACAGGAACCCCCAGGATTCCGGCCTGGAACGCCATGAGCCAGTCGTTTTCCGAGGCTCCCCCATCCACCCGCAACTCCACGGTGCGCACCCCCGAATCCGCCTCCATCGCCTCCAGAACCTCGGCGGTCCCGTACGCCATCGCCTCCAGTGCGGCCCGCACCAGGTGCTCCTTCCGCGTTCCCCGGCTGAGTCCCAGAATCGCTCCCTGTGCATCCGGATCCCAGTGGGGTGCGCCCAGCCCCACGAAGGCCGGCACGAAATAGACCCCGTCGTTGCCCTCGAGCGAACGAGCCATGGCCTCCGAGTCCGACGCGGTCGGAAGAAGCCCGAGCCCGTCCCTCAGCCACTGAATCGCGGCACCCGCGATGAAGATCGAGCCTTCGAGGGCGAAGCAGGGCCCCCCCCGCGCATCGCAGGCCACCGTGGTGAGGAGACCCCGGCTGGACTCGACGAACTCGGAACCCGTGTTCAGGAGAAGGAAGGCCCCCGTTCCATAGGTGTTCTTGGCCAGCCCGGCCTCCCAGCACCCCTGCCCGAAGAGCGCCGCCTGCTGATCCCCCGCCACGCCTGCGATCGGGGCCTCGATTCCCAGCGCTGAGCCGGAGGAAACCCCGAAGTCGCCTGCGCTGGGACGAACTTCGGGAAGGAGACTCGAAGGCACCTCCAGGATTCGACCGAGCTCACTCGACCACCCTCCCTCCCGGATATTGTAGAGGAGGGTGCGGGACGCATTGGTGGGATCGGTCCCGTGGACCGCTCCCCCCGTGAGTGCGTGAATCAGCCAGCTGTCGATCGTTCCGCAGGCCAGTTCACCCGAATCGGCCCGCCCTCTCAACTCCGGCGATTCGCGAAGCATCCAGGTGAGCTTGGTCCCGGTGAAATACGGGTCCAGGACGAGGCCGGTGCGCGCACGGAAGGTGGGCTCATGCCCCGCCTCCTTCAGTTCCCTGCAGATCGGAGCCGATCTCCTGTCCTGCCAGACGATGGCCCGATGAACCGCCCGTCCCGTGGCGCGATCCCAGACGACTACGGTCTCCCGCTGGTTCGTGATTCCGATCGACTCGATCCGGTGCGACTCCCGGTTTCGAGCCGCCTCCATGGCGCTTCGCGCCACCCCGAGCGTCACCCGAACGATCTCCTCGGGATCGTGTTCGACCCATCCCGGGCGGGGGAAGTGCTGAGTGAACTCGGAGTAGCCACGGCCGAGTATACGCCCGTCGGCTGCTATCACGAGGGCGGTGCTGCCCGTGGTTCCCTGATCGAGAGCGAGAATGGCGGAGGTCGGCATGGAGGCTCCGGGGAAAGCGGAAGAAGAAGGGGCGGTCCATACGCCACCCGGGCTCCGACCTGGACCGCGCCCCCGGCGTGGACTGCGCCCCCGCTCGCTGAATCTGGGGAAGGGAGTGGGATTGGACCATATGTCCCCCCGATTGTCCCCCCGATTCCGGAAAGCTCCCGGCCGAAGCCGTTGCACCCCTACCCTGAAAGCAGGGCCTCCAGAGCAAGTCGGGTCTCGGGCAGGAGCTGGTCCTCGGGGAAGTACCGCGTCACGATCGCCAGCGCCTCGTCGGGGGTCCTGACGTTCAGGTATCGCAGGAGGTACCGGACGTCGTCCAGATCATGGAATTCTTCCCCCAGCCGCATGGCCGCGCACTTCATGGCCAGCAGGTACTCGGGTCGGGCCACGAACACCCGCAGGTTGGGGAGTTCCAGGTAGGGGTTGAAGTCGCCTTCCGGGCTCAGGAAGCCCTTCACCGCATCGTTCAGCCAGTGAGGGGCGATCCCTTCCGCGCTGGCTACCCTCGCGGCGGCAGCCCGAACCTCTTCGGCAGGGTGAAAAAAGGCGTCCACATCACGGGTGGCGGGCCGGGCGTCCAGAGCCAGGCACATGACGGCACCTCCAACCAGGTATACCTCGCCTTCTACTCCTCCCGAAGCCAACTCCCGGTCGAGGAGCCCCAGGAGCCGCCGAATCTCCCCTTTGGTGAGAAGCGGTGAAGGGGGGTTCCGGTCGTGCTGGGTCACACCCGGTCCCCGATGCTGGAGTCCACGAAGAGATTCCGACGTTTGTAGGGGACGGGCGCAGCCCTGAGGAGGTGGAGTCTGAGGCTCTTCAAGGGTGTCGCGAAGTAGGGATCCTCCAGGGGGTGGACCCGGGTGGTCCACGCAGGGGGAATCACGCCCTTCAAGAAGCCTGCCTGCTCCACCATCGCCGCCACATAGTTCTGAAGCAGCGGGGAGGCTGATGTGAGGTCCGCGGACGCCACGGCAGATCGGAACTCGTCCGGAGGGAGCGCGGACAGGAAGTCGTTCAACTCGGCCAGAACGAATCGATGATCCTCACCCATGCGAACGAGAGCGAGGAGCTCCTGGAACCGCTCCGCCCCGTGCGGAATGGCTCGAGCCAGCACGTACGCCGACAGGCTCTCTCCCTTCTCCTGAGCCAACTGCCGCAGACGCTCCTTCTGCGCCGGCGTCACCCGGATCTGGAGGTACTCGGACCTTGTGTTCATGGATCAAGATTCGGACGCCGGAGGAAAAATGTCAATACACGTGTATTGACAATTGATGCCACGAAGCAGCCTCCCCCCTGATGGTCTCCAGCAGACGCAGGGTAGCCGCAATCCCTTCCTCCTCCGACAACCGGTTTCCCTCGTACTCGATGCCGACCCACGACTGGAACCCCGCGTCCGCGACGATGCGCATCAGCCGCCGATAGTCCCTCGTGGTCTCTTCACCGGCCTCGTCGAAGTCGTGGGACTTGGCGCTCACGGCCTTCGCAAACGGCATGAGCTCCCGCACCCCCTGGTACATGTCGTAGACCTCGCCGCCGCCCATGTCAAAGTTCCCGAAATCGGGAAGGGTGCCCACGCGCGGGTGGTCCACGCGGCGCATTACTCCCGCAAGCCACGCGCCGTGGGAAGATAGCCCGCCACGGTTCTCGACGAGGATGTCGATCCCGGCCTGATCGGCGTATTCGCAGAGCTGCCGGAGGCCGTCCGCCGCGAGGCGCTGCTGCTCGTCGAAGGTTCCCTCGCTTTCCGCGTTCACGCGAATGCTGGCGCACCCGAGCGTGTGGGCGGCATCGACCCAGCGGTGGTGGTTTTCGACCGCGGTGCGGCGGACCCCCACGTTCGGGTCACCGATCCGCCCCTGGTCGTCGCACATGATGAGGTGCTGGTAGATCCCGTGATCCGCGGCGCGCCGATTGAGCTCGGCCAGGTAAGAACCGTCCCGGGCCCGGTCGCTCAGGAACGTGGTTACGTATTCGATCGCGTCGAGTCCGAAGCGTTCGCGGGTGTGGCGGGCGAAGTCGAGGGTGTCCAGGTCACCGCTGCGGATGGTGCGATGAAGGGACCACTGAGCGAGCGAGATCAGGAAGGGTGGGCTTGCCCCGGTGCTCTCCAGGCCCGACAACCCGTCGAACGGCGCGAGCGCGGCCCCGGTGACGGCGGCCGCTCCTGTCGCAAGGAATCTCCGCCGGGTCCAGTGGTCGTTCATGTGCGCCCTGGGGGAGAAAGTTCGGAGGGGAAAGGGCTCGTTCGCGAACATACACCCGGATCGCGGGAGAGACCATGCAAGTCGGGCGTGGGCCCGGCGTCTGGCATTCTCGAGGATCGTGTGGCATGATGGCGGTGCCGCGCCCGGGACCGCGTCTCTGACCCCACTCACAGGAGCCCCGATGAGACTCTTTCGTCGTCGCAGAACCTACGACGTGTGCATCGTCGGATCCGGAGCCGGAGGCGGGATGGCCGCGCACGCGCTGACACTCGCCGGCGCAAACGTGGTCATGCTCGAGGCGGGGCGCTGGTGGGACAACCGTGAAGACGCCGCCATGTTCACCTGGAACTACGAATCGCCGCGGCGGGGAGCCGCGACCGAGGAGCGGCACTTCGGCGAGTTTCACGCGGGGCTCGGCGGGTGGTCCCTCCCGGGCGAGCCCTACGCGCGGGCCCCCGGCAGCGAGTTCGACTGGTTCCGTGTGCGGCAGCTCGGAGGGCGCACCAATCACTGGGGGCGGATCTCGCTTCGCTTCGGACCGGACGACTTCCGGCGAAAGACCCTGGACGGACTCGGCGACGACTGGCCGATCGGGTACGACGACGTGGCCCCGTACTACGACCGGCTTGATCGACTCGTCGGCATCTTCGGCTCGAGGGAAGGGCTCCCGAACGATCCGGACGGGATCTTCCAGCCGCCTCCACGCCCTCGCTGCTACGAACTCATGGTGCAGCAGGCGTCGGATCGGATGCGGATTCCCTGCATCCCGTCGCGAATGTCGGTCCTCACTCGGCCGCTGAACGGGCGCCCCGCCTGCCACTACTGCGGGCAGTGCAGCCGCGGCTGCTCGGTGAACGCCAACTTCTCGTCGCCGAACGTGCTCATCTTCCCGGCGATGCAGGCGGGGCAGCTCGAGGTGCGCACAAACGCGATGGTACGCGAGGTCACGGTGGGGCGCGACGGCCTCGCCGACGGCGTCCACTACTTCGACAAGGACACCGGCACGGAGGAGCACGTTCAGGCCCGCATCGTGATCCTCGCCGCGAGCGCCTGCGAATCGGCCCGCATCCTCCTCAACTCCACGTCATCGCACTTTCCGAACGGGCTCGCGAACGGAAGCGGTACCGTGGGGAAGTACCTGACGGACACCACCGGAACCGACGTCGCCGGATTCATCCCGAAGATGGTGGACACCCCGTCGCACAACGAAGACGGAGCGGGCGGGCTGCACGTCTTCATGCCCTGGTGGCTCGACAACCGGACGCTGGACTTCCCGCGGGGGTACCACATCGAGGTCTGGGGGGGACGGCGGATGCCGGGATACGGGTTCATGGGCGGAATCCACCGGTACCCCTCCGGGGGCGGATACGGGGCTTCGCTCAAGGAAGACTACCGGCGCTACTGGGGCTCCACGATCGGGTTTTCCGGACGGGGCGAAATGGTCCCGAACGAAGACACCTTCTGCGAGATCGATCCGAACACGGTCGACGAGTGGGGGATCCCGGTGCTCCGCTTCCACTTCAGGTGGACCGACCATGAGTACCTCCAGGTGAAGCACATGCAGGAGACCTTCCGCGCCCTGGTCCACGAGCTCGGGGGAGAGGTCTTCTCGCCGATGCCCACGGCCGAACAGGGGTACGGCATCCTCCCGGGGGGAAGGATCATCCATGAGCTCGGGGTCACCCGGATGGGGTCGGATCCCTCCACCTCGGTACTCAACGGGCACAGCCAGGCGCACGAGGTCAGGAATCTGTTCGTGGCCGACGGGGGGCCGTTCGTCTCGCAGCCCGACAAGAATCCCACATGGACCATCATGGCGCTCGCCTGGCGGGCCGCCGACTACATCGCCGAACAGCGGCGGCAGGGGGCGCTATGAGCGAGATGAACCGAAGGGACCTGTTGAAGATGCTTGCCGCCGTTCCGATCGCAGGCGGACTCGTCTGGAGTCCCCCCGAGGTCGAGGCCGCCTGGCTCAAGTCCCAGGCGATGCGGCGGGCTCGGAAGGTGGGAGATGCGTTCGTACCGTCGTTCTTCACGGAGCACGAATGGGAGACGGTGAAGGTGCTCGTGGATCTCATTCTTCCCGCCGATGAGCGCTCGGGGAGTGCCACCGAGGCCGGAGTCCCGGAATTCATGGATTTCATCGTGGGCGACAACTCCGCGATGCAGACCCCGATGCGGGGTGGTCTCGCCTGGCTCGACCGCGAGTGCCGGAGTCGGTTCGCTCGGCCCTTCCTCGAATGCGCCGAGGGTGAGCGGACGCAGGTGCTGGACGACATCGCATGGCCCGCGCGCGCTCCCGCCGGGATGAGCCAGGGGGTGGCGTTCTTCAACCGGTTCCGGGATCTGACCGCAAGCGGGTTCTTCTCGAGCCGCGTGGGAGTCGAAGACCTCGACTACACCGGGAACCGTGCGCTTCGCGAGTGGACGGGGTGCCCCCAGGAGGTCGTCGATCACCTGGATGTGAGCTATGAAGCATGGGATCGGAGCTACGGAGCGACTGGAGATGGCTGACCGCCTGGGGGTCGGGTTCGTGGGGAGCGGGTTCAACGCGCGCTTTCACATGCAGGCGTTCCGTGGGGTGCGGGACGCCGACGTGCTCGGGGTGTGGAGCCCCCGCAAGGCCCGCGCCGAGAGCG
>JBGTMU010000074.1:0-12044 GCA_041743405.1 Longimicrobiales bacterium
CAGTTGGTCCCGCTCGCTCTGGCTCATTCTCAGCACGTCCTCTCCCCGGGCTCAAGGTTCGCCCGAAGCTTATCGAAGGAAACCCGAAGGAGGACATTTCTACTTCACGCAATGCGGACATTTCTACTTCAATGCTACAGAAATGCCATACCCCTGCTTGCTTGCCCTGGATTCGCTCTCTACCTTGATTCAGGGTTTCTCCGCGGGTCTTCCCAGGGGAGACCGTTTTACTATTTCGAATCTTGCTACTATTGGATACGGATGTGGGTCGTACGGTCTCGGGAGCTCGGGAAGCGACATGAGTTCATACCGGACGCCCGCGGTGACTCAGGTTCGAGCGAGGTTCGAGCTGGGTTCGAAGTGGGTCGCACCCCTGGCGTAGCTTCATTTTGACGTACAGAACCGAGCCTGCGCTCGACGAGTGAAGGGCTTTCTTGAGACAGACAAGTGTAAGGAGTTTTCCGATGAAACGGTCTCTGATTCTGATGGCGGCAACGACCCTGGCGATGACGGGGTGCGACCTCCTCACGGATCCTTCAAACTCGTCGAGCGAACCGGAGGCGGATCAAGCCTCCATCTGGTCGCTGGAAGGGATGATGGCGCAGGGTCTGGGGATGCCGCGGTGCTCCCCGGGGTGGGTGCCTACGGTCAACGATCCGGTCTTTGAGACGATGGCGGCGATGCGCTCCATCAACTCGCCGATCCTTGGGGACATCTCCGCGTATGTCCCTGGGTCGTTGACCGCGGTCGACATCTCGGGCGGTGCGGTGATGCCTACTCAGGGCTTCGACATCAACGACTCCGAGACCATCGCTGGGTTCGGTCAGCTAGGAGGGGCCGCTCAGGCCGCGATCTGGCCCATCGGCGCCACCTCCCCGACCTTCCTGAGCCTCCCCGGCTCGCCGACGACCAGCATCGCCTACGCGATCAACAACTTCGAACAGGTAGCCGGCGCCATGACCGTGTCGGGCCTGGCTATGCCGTTCATCCGCCACCCCTCCAGTGGAGGCGCGATCCTTCCTCTGCCACCGGGCGGTGCGCAGGGCGGAGCCTACGCCATCAACAACTATGGACAGGTTGCCGGTTTCGCCGTGGGCTCCTTCGGGGTAAAACCTGCGCTGTGGACTCCGACGGTGCAGAACGGGACCAGCTTCACCGTCACACTGCTGGATGGTGGGGATCCGACTCTCTTCGGGTTCGGATACGGAATGAACAACAACGGCGATGTCGTTGGGCAGATCTCCCGAGTCGGGGGCGTCGGCGGCGTGCCGAACAACCCCGGGCCGGTCGGGGCCTTTGTCTGGACCGCGGGATCTCCGAACGGTACTTCAGGGACATTCCAGAACATCGGGGTTGCGCCGGGAACCTACGTCTCACGGGCTCGCGACATCAACGATCATGGCGCGGTCGTGGGATACGGTGAGGGACATAATCTGATCACGGGCGGGTTCGGGCCCGGCGGCGGCACGACGACCCGGCGTCCCCTGCTGGCATTCTACTGGACCCCGGCGGGCGGGTACCACATGCTCCCGGCCCCATCCGGACCCGGCTGGCCCAATCAGGGAGGTGCCACCGGCCAGGCCTTCCAGATCAACAACCATGGCACGGTCATCGGGCGTGTTGCTACGGCGTTCACCTTCTTCGAGCAGCGGATGTTCACCTGGCGCGCCGACACCCATGCGATGGAGCTCTATCCAAAGCTGGCTACCGCCTGCTCCAGCGGTGGCTTCGGCATCAATGAGTGCGGCGTGATGACGGGATGGAACCTGGACCCGAATGCGCCCGAAGGGCAGAACACTTTCGCCACGAAGTACGGGACGTGTGCCGTGGGTGGCCACAAGCTCGGCGCGGACGGGCAGCAGATCGTCGCAGGACAGCCGCTCCGTTTCGAAGTCCGGGCGGTAAACCGGTCCAGTGAGTTCCCGCTCGACGTTACGGCGTACGATCCGCTCCCGAACGGCCCGGGCTTCAACTGGCAGATCGAGTCCATCAGCAACAACACCGGCACCAACGGAACCTGTGACATCACCGGACCCCTGGGCGCCCAGGAACTGAACTGCTTCTTCCCGCAGCTGCCGCGCGCTGGCGGACACGAGTCCGTGATCGTGCGGACCGAGACACTCAAGGACCCCTCGAGCTGCAAGGTATACAGCAATTCCGTCTTCGTGGCATCTGCAGATACGGACCGAGCATCCGGGAGCGGAAGCGCGAATGTGACAGTTGTCTGCCTCCCCGAGCTCAAGGTCCAGAAGTCGGGCTCCTCGTCGGCAGGCGGACAGGGCTCGACCGTCTCGTTCAACATGAGTGTCACGAACTCGGGTGTCGGACCGGCAACCGGGGTCATCCTGACCGACACGCTCCCCTCGGGCCCGGGCCTCAACTGGACGGTATCCGGGGGCAGCGCTCGGGAGACCTGTCAAATCCAGGGCGGCGTTCTCACCTGCAACGTCGGAACGCTCGCCATCGGGGCGACCTCTACGGTGAGCGTAAGCGCGCCCGCGAGCGCAGAGAGCTGCACCACCTACCAGAATACCGTCCGTGTCCGTGCGTCCAACCACGGCCCGGTGTCGGCGCAGGCGCAAGCGACCGTGGCGTGCGCACCGGAACTGGTGGTCGTGAAGGCTGCCGGTGCCACTACCGTCCAGCCCGGTGATCCCATCAGCTTCACCATGACCGCCTCCGCTCACGGCGGTGGGGTACTCGAAGGGGTAAGGCTGACGGACCGGCTCCCGGGTGGTCTGGGAATTGAGTGGACGATCACGACGCAGTCTGGGAACACATGCCGGATCAGCGGAGTTGACCCTCAGGTGCTGACCTGTGACTTCGGGGTCCTCCCCGGGGGTGAGTCACGGACCGTCACGGTCCAGTCCGCCACCGTGGGGCTGAGCTGCGGCACGTACGGGAATACAGTGTCGGTCGCGGCGGCCGGAACTGATCCGAAGACGGCTTCGGCCGCGGTATCGGTGCCCTGTGCGGACCTACCTCCGATCGACCCGAACGCGATCTGCCAGGGCGGCGTCACCAGCATGACGCTCCGCTACATCGGCAGTCAGCCCCTCACGGCTGAAGTCCGCGGGCAAAGGAAGGCGCCTGGAGGCGGCCAGCGCCCGGTCCTCGGCGCGCAGACGAAGGGCGTCGGCAGCAACACGCTCTATACCTTCGCGATCCAGCCGCTCGGTGGGCTCTTCGATCCGGTCAGCAATGGCCGCCTCGCGAACGAATTCGCGCTCTTCATCGGAAGCTCCGAGATCGCGACCGTGCACATGAGCTGCTCCGTGCCGATCTATCCCGGGATGAAGATCGCTGGCCTGTTCGAGATTGTGGAGCTGCGCTTCGGGGACGGAAGCAAGGCTACCCTCCCGGGTGGCGGTGGCTCGAACGGTGGTGGTGGCGACGGCGGTGATCCGGGTGACGGCGATGACGGGGACCCGCCCCCGACCCAAAGCTTCGCCACCTACACCATCGGTGGGTGGGGTTCGTCCCCGGCCGGGAACAACCCGGGTCGACTTCTCCACGACAACTTCCAGAGCGTCTACGGAAACCTTGTCGAGATCGGTCGGAGTGGGGCCGGCGGTGCCAAGCGGGCCAGGTTCAGCAGCGCCAGTGCGATCACGGCTTACCTTCCGGCAGGGGGTACTCCCGGTCACCTGACCAAGAACCACGACAACCCGACCTCTACGGAGGCAGGCGTGTTCGCCGCGCAGGTCCTTGGCCTGAGTCTGAACGTCGATTTCTCAGCGGCAGGGGTGACCACCGCAGGGCTCGGCGCTGCAACGCTCACCAGCGGTCCACTGTCGGGAAAAACCGTCGATGAAGTCCTGGCTTTCGCGAACGAGGCGCTCGCCACCGGACAACTCCCGGCCGGAGTGAGTTCCATCTCGCAGTTGAATAGCATCGTCGACGCCATCAACAACGGTCAGGGACTCTCCGGAAACTAAAGACCGGGCCTTCTTCGCGGAGGCTGGCCATCATCAATCGTGGCGCCGTGCCGCTCCAGCCTCACAGGGGGCTGAGCGGGCGGCGCCACGATGGCTTTGGGCTGAGAGCACCGCAGGGAATCTTTCCGGGGTGGAGGTCATGAGCGCTATCGCAGTCGTCTTCGACCCGAGCGGGCAGTATCGCGAAGGCGCCGTGCATGAAGCTCTGGACTGCATGCCACTGAGGGGCTCGGACTTCCGGGACGTCGCGGGAGGACCGGGTATCGAGCTCGGCGTGAGTCGGTTCGAGTGGGAGCGGACGCCCGCGTTCTCAGACCGGGCGGGAGTAGTGGAATCGGACGGGCTCGCGGTCGTCGCCGACGCCACCATCTACTACCGGGACGACCTCTGTCGAGGCCTGGAGCGTGCCAGCGTCCGCCCACGCGGGAAGAGTCCGAGCGACTTGATCCTGGCGGCCTATCGTGCGTGGGGCCCCGACTGCGTCGACCGCCTGGAAGGTGATTACGCGTTCGTGGTCTGGGACGCGGTGCGCCGGCACCTGTTCTGCGCTCGAGACTTCGGGGCTTCGCGGCCGCTCTACTGGAGCCGGTCGGGGCAGCAGGTGATTGTGGCGTCATCGGCCGATGCCATGGTGAGAGCCGGGCTGGTCGTAGACGAATTCAACCTGGCCGTCATCGCGGATCGAGCGAGAGGCGGGTTCCTCTTTGCCGCGGAATCGCCGTACCTCGCCATCTCGGAGCTTCCCCCCGCCCACGCGGTGACCTTCGATGTCGGGAGGGAGCAGGTTCGCCGTTTCTGGACCCCTCCCCGGCTTGACCCGGTTCGGGTCGATCCGCGCAGGGATGCGGACGAGGAGTTGGTGCATGTGCTTCGAGCTGCGGTGAGGGAGCGGATCGACCCCTCATCCACCACCAGTGTCTGGCTGAGCGGTGGACGGGATTCCACGGCAGTCTACGGCATGGGTCGCTCCCTCATGGCCGACCGCTCCGTGCCGCACGGGGTGGAAGGGGTATCGATCAGCTACCCTCCGGGCGATCCCGGGCGCGAGGACGGCAGAATCCAGGCTCTGGTCGACCACTGGGGCGCTACCACGCACTGGATCGATGTGCGAGATCTCCCGTTTCTGGCCCATCTGGTGGGCGGTGTGCACGAGAGGGAAGATCTGGTGTTGCACGTGTACGAGGACCTCCTGCGGGCGCTTTGCCAAGGAACCATTGGGGTCGGTGCTCGAGTGGCGCTCACAGGGAGGTCGGCTGAGGCGCTGTTCGCCTGCTCGCGGGTACATCTGGCGGATCTCCTCGCTTCCGGCCAGTGGGCGGCGTTCCGCCAGGAGTACCGCGCACTGGGGTTTCGCGGCGCGCGTCAGATCTATCGCTGGGGAATTCGCCCGAGGATCCCACATTCGGCGCTCCACTCCGCCGCCATGGCCCTGCGGCGACGGCCTCCTGAAATCCCGCTCCGCCAGCCCATGATTCCGAGCTGGATCCGTGAGGATGCGGTGACCCGGTACAAGCTCCGGGAGCGCGCGTGGGCGGACTGGACCGGACTCCCGCAGAGTAGTGCCGTCGGCCGCGAAGCGCACTCCATGCTCATGAGCCCGCAAATGACCCGCGGCGTCGCGCAGGTTGCGGCGCTCGGGTTCTCTCTCGGGGTCGAGGTACGAACCCCGTTCCGGGATCGCCGGATGATCGACTTCTCCGCCGGTCTCTCCTGGAAAAGCCGTCGGCGGGGCCGGGAAATGAAGGTTCTCCTTCGTCGCGCGATGGCCCCCTTCCTTCCGGACACATTCGATGAGATCGAGGGCCAGGGGAGCGGCTACTGCAACGCACCCTTCGTCGAGCCACGGCGCAGAATTCTCCCCCCCCTGGTAGAGAGCGCATTTGGTGATGCGGAACTGGTAAGGTATGATATAGTGGACAGAGATGAACTTATGCGCGCGGGCTCCGCCTGCGCCGAGGGCGGCCGACTTCCTCCCCTTCAGCAGTCGGCTCTGATGATCACGCTCCATGCCGAACTCTGGCTGCAGGCTCGTACGGCACGAAACCGGGCGGAACGCCCACGGTCGCCCACCTCGAGGGTCCGCCGAGCACTGGCGACTCCGGCAACGTAACGATACGACTCTCACAGCGAACTGAGCGCAACGATGACGGAACCTACCGAAGCGGGTCGCAAGCCGGTCGCTCCGGCGGTCCCCCCCGGGAATGTCAAGACGTCCAGACGACCCTATCGCGCACCCAGTCTGGTCGAACTGGGCAGATTCAGAGATCTGACGCTTTCGGGGTTTGGCGAAATAGGAGACGCCGAGAACTTCTTCGTCGACGGCGTGCCCATCGACCACGATGACTTGCCGTCCTGACCACCCGATGCCGGATGCTCCCTAGCGACCCTCCCTCCCCTCTACCCTGAAATGAAAATGCATCCCGGCACTCAGGTGCTCGGCGATGTGGCAGTGCATCATCCAGTCTCCGGGGTTTGACATCTCGACGAGGAGGTCCATCGTCGAACCTACCGGCACGACGGCCGTGTCCTTCCAGGCCAGGTTCTCCTGCGGAATCCCGTCTCGGGCCACGACGAGGAAGCGCTGTCCGTGGATGTGGATGGGATGCTGCATGGGGTGGAACCCCCGCGGCTCATTGAACACCCGGATCTTCACCACGTCGCCCTGTCGGAAGCTCCAGTGGATTCCCTCGTTTCGCTCTCCCGTTCCCTCGTCCTCGAGGATCCAGGTGACCTGAGTCCCTGACGAGAGCCAGTTCATCATCGGCATCGAGTCATTCCATTCGATCGGCTGCACGTAGAAGGTGTCGGCCTCCATCGAGAGGACGATCGCCGAAGGGAGGTCGTTCACCCGGAGCAGTGTCGTGATGCGGTGATCCGGCTCCCGATCGAAGTGCTCCCGGTAGGCATCGATCTCCCGGACCACATCGTCCCGGACGCGCAGTTCCTCGAAGGCGCCCGCACGGTCCGGGGTGGCCGGAGCCTCGCGCACCGTCACGATCGCGAGGGTATCCACATGCGGGTAGAAGACGCCCCGGAAGTGGTCGACCGCCTGGATCGTGTTCGTGATCGCCACCGTTCCGGCCTGGGAGAAGCGGACATCCACGGTATAGCGCTCCGCGGGGGAGATCGGCACGCTCGAGACCCAGCTCTCCCGCTCGTAGGCTCCCACGTCCGTGCCGATGAGCTTGATGCGCTCTTCCCCGAACCGGACATTGAAGGGCCGCGCGTTCGCCACATTCGTCAGGTGGAAGCGGATCACCTCGCCTCGATCCGCCTCGATCCGGTGATCAGCCACCCCGTTCGCGAGCATGACCGTTCCGTACCGGCCCATGAGGGCGTTTACCGGAGTCTCCAGGCCGTAGGGGATGAGATCCCCGGCTTCCGTCATGAGCAGGTCGTCCAGCGCGAGGAGCTCCTCGCGGTGAACTGGTTCCCCTTCCCCGCCATCAGCGGGAATCACCAGAAGATTGCCGTAGAGCCCCAGATCCTGCTGGATGTCTTCCCGAACGTGGGGGTGGTACCAGAACATCCCCGCATCCGGCACATGGACCTCGTAGGTGAAGCTCTCCCCCGGCTCGATCGGCGGCTGCGAGAGCCCGGGGACGCCGTCGAAGCGGGAATCGAGTCGGATCCCGTGCCAGTGCACCGTCGTGGGGAAGCGGATCTCGTTTCTCACGCGGATGACCACGGTCGAGCCCCGTTCCGCCCGGATGAAAGGGCCCGGATACTGGTTGTTGTAGCCGTACATCAGGTACTCGCGACCCCGGATGGTCCGACGCACGGGCGACACGAGGAGCTCCAGCGTATCTCCATGCGCCAGGGTCACGGCGCGGCTGGGTTCCGCCAGGGGGAAGTCGGAGAGGTCCAGGTCGAAGTGGGGAAGCCAGGCCGTGGCCGGGGGTACCGCGCCGTCGAGCCCCGGGAGCATCGGCATGTTGGGGTCCATGGGAGGCATGAGCCACCCGCCCGAGAGGGCATGGCCCGCATGCATGTCATGCCCGGCGTGCGGATCCTGGGCGGCGAGCGGGAGAGCCCCCGAGGGAGCGGCCAGGGCCAGGAGCCCGAAGAGGCCCGCCGCCCTCAGTACCCGAATGCGGCGCATTCCTGTTGTTCGAAGGGGCCGTGACCGGCCATGGTGTGCATCATGCCGCTCCGCGACATCCCGCGGAGCACGATCGGCCCCCGCCATCCGGTTTCGCCTTCCTCCCCATCGGGCTCGAGCGTAATCACGACGAGGAACTTGTTCCACTCGACGGGCCCGCTCACCGCACCGGCCCCGTCCAGCGTGCCGACCCGCACGACCTCTTCCACCGAGGGGGTGGTGGCCCAGGCCACGAAGCGCCCCTGGGGGGGCGACGGGAGGTGATCCACCCGGATATGAAGGGTGAGTCGATAGCTTCCGTCCGCTGCGAGCGTGACTCCGAAGGGGGACGACCCGAAGGTCGTGTGCGCGACGCCCACCGCCTGCCCCGTCCCCATCACCTGTCGCGTGGGAACGAGGGGGATTGCGTAGTACTCGGGGGGATCCACCGCGGGGGAGCAGAGCGCGCCATCGTCGGCCCCCTGGGACCACCCGATCACGCCCACGTCCACCCGGGGCGATGGCGCCGGATCGGCCGCAGGGACCGGTGTCCACGCAGCCAGAAACGCTGCGGCAACGAGCGCGAGGTGGAGCCCCATCACTCCCTCCAGCGGACCGGCCCCGGCATCTCGGCCGCGTCCCAGTCCTGCGCGCTCGAGACGTTCGGCATCCCCCAGTTCGTGCCATCCCATCCCTGGAACCCTTCCATGCGGAAGGCCCAGAACCCGGTGCTCATGTCGCTGATGACGATGAGCCCGTCCGCATTCCGCACATCCACCCCGAACGCGCCCTGGAACTGCGGGGTGCGGTCCACATTGGGTGAGCCGATGTAGGTCTGGTAGTAGGCCACGGTGATCGGCTTCGCGGGATCCATGAGGGTGAAGATCTGGAGTCCATCCAGATACCCCGAAACGAACACATAGGGCCACCGGATCTCATGGTTGTGCACGAGGTTCTGCCAGTCTGCGGTCCAGGCCGAAATGGGTCGAGAGACGTTCGTGACCTGGCCATCCAGCGCAGGCTGAAGGTCGAAAATCCGGAGGGGCGCGTACTGGTACTCGGTCTCGGCCACCACGTAGCGCCCATCGGGGGAAGGCGT
The DNA here is from genome assembly GCA_041743405.1 of Longimicrobiales bacterium. Classification (GTDB taxonomy): domain Bacteria; phylum Gemmatimonadota; class Gemmatimonadetes; order Longimicrobiales; family Gaopeijiaceae; genus JBGTMU01. Next base: position 9,119 of record JBGTMU010000074.1, read on the forward strand.
GAAGGTGTGCCCGTAGCGCACTCCGTTGATCCCGGTGAGAGTGACCAGAATCTGCGGCTCCTGGAGGTTCGTGACGTCATATACGTAGTAGCCCCCCGTGCCGCCGCCGTAGAACCGGTCGGTTCCGGTGTCCGGGTGCCAGGCCACGTAGAAGTCGTGGTAGCCGCGGGCCCCTCCGGCCCCCTCGGCCGACTCCGGCACGGGGATATTCGCGACGAGCGCGTTCTCAACGTCCCCGCTGACCACCCGACCCATGTCGTACACGTTCGCGCCCGGCCCCGAGACGGTCGTGAAGAGGTAAACACCGCCGTTCGAGTGCCGGTAGATGAAGATGTTGTGGAAGCCTCCGGGGGTCTCCGGAGCCCGGATCCGCGCCACTTCCCGCACGGTCGAAGCATCCGGGAGTCCGGTCACGTCCAGCACCACGGCCCCCATGTCGGAATTCGGCCCGCCCTGACCGAACTGGAGGGACTGAACGACGTAGTAGCGCCCATCCAGCTTGAAGTACTTCACATCCATCCCGCCCGTGCGCTGGTGAAGCTCCTGGTTCTCGATCCGCCAGCGGTAGATCACCTCAGGGTTCGATTCATCGGACAGATCGACGATGTCCATACCCTTCGGCCCGTCATCCCCATACTGCATCCGGGCCACATAGGCGTAGGGGCGGCTCATCTCCTGTTCCAGCTCGATATCCGCGACGCCGAGGCGCGGCCCCAGTGGAAGGTGGGAAACCACCTCGATGTTGGGGCTTCCCGGTGCCGTCGGAGTCCATGCGGGGTAGCCCTGGGACTCGGCTGGGGCTGCGGACCACACGCCCGCGAAGAGCAGCGCGAGAGCGAAGGACAGTCTGGGCGCGGGCCGGTTCCTGGATCGCATCACCGGGTTCAACTCCTTCCTGGATGTGAATGGGTGCGCTCCCGGCCCTCCCTGCCGAGAGCAGGGGAAGCCGCAAGAGCGTCTCGGGGCGAATGTACGGCGGGGCTCCCGGACGCGCGAATCACTCGACACCGGCAGGCAGGGAGCTTTTTTCCGGCTGCGCCGTCGCTCTCGTCTCCCTTGTCCCCCTGAAATCCGCGCTCTACCTTCGCGTTCACGGGTGGAGGGACTTTGAAATTTCGATTCCTGCGTGCGTGATGACACGTCTGTCGTTGAGCCCCGCCGTTCCTTCGGCCTTCTTCCCTCGCATCACGCTCGGGCAGGGCGAGTCGAAGAGCGTTGGGCGCGCCGCCCATGCGGATGTCGTGATCGACGACCCCAGTTTGTCGCGTATGCACGCGCGGCTGTCGCTGTCGAGTGACGGAGCTCTGACGATCGAGGACACGGGCAGCACCAACGGCGTGCTGGTGAACGACACGCCCTGTCAGATCGCCGTCCTCAATCCGGGCGATCGTGTCCGCTTCGGCTTCGTCGACTATACGGTCGCGCGAGACGAAGCCGGGTCATCACCCCCCGGCGAGGCGTTCAAACAGACGATCCTTCGCGTTCCCGTGACCGATGACGCCCCGCGACTCGATCGGGACGCGTTGAACGCGCTGCTGGCGACGAGCCGCGAGTTGATGGGGTTCGGTGACCTTGACGCGCTGCTCGAGCGCGTTCTGGATCGGCTGTATGCGATCCTGAAACCGGATCGCGCCGCCATTCTGCTGGTTGATCCAGCCACGGGCGACCTGCGGCTGGGAGCAGCGAGGCCCCTGGGCGCTGGCACGGAGCTGTCGCAGTTCGCCAGCTCCACGGTGGTTCGCGAGTCGCTGCTCGGGCGCGATGCGCTGCTGATTCTCGACACGAACCAGCCGCAGTTCCACCAGGCCGCCAGCCTCACCACGGAGAGCGTTCGATCGGCGCTCTGTGTGCCGCTGTTCGGACGCACGGGAGCCATCGGGGCGGTCTATGCGGACCGCCGCGGCCTCAGCGATCGGTTCACGCCGCAGCTCATGGAATACGCCGCCCTGTTTGCGGGGCTGGCCGCGGCGGCGCTCGAGACAGCGACGCTGTACGACGACCGCGAACGGCACTTCCGGGGCACGCTCGAAGCGTTCGCGCGGGCAATTGATGCGCGCGACCCGTACACGGCTGGCCACTCGGAACGCGTAGCTGCATACACGCTGACGCTCGCCCGGGGAGTGGGCCTGCCCGACTCCGAGCTGGAGACAATCCGCCGCGCGGGCTTGCTCCACGACATCGGGAAGGTCGGCGTGCGCGACGCGGTTCTCCTCAAGCCCGGTCGACTCGAGCCAGAGGAGCGCGCCCTCATGGAGGCGCATACGGTGATCGGTCATCGCATGCTCGACGGGCTGCCGTTTCTCGTCGAGGCGCTTCCGGCGGTGCGCGGCCACCATGAGCGGTGGGACGGCACAGGCTATCCTGACGGCCTGGCGGGGACGGCCATTCACCCGCACGCCCGTCTGATGGCTGTGGCCGATGCATACGATGCCATGACGTCGGTGCGCCCGTACCGCGCGGCTTTGTCGCATGAGGAAGCGGCGCGACGCGTGCGCGCCGAGCCCGGTGCGCAGTTCGAGCCGGCGGCCGTCGAGGCATTCAACGCGACCGAAAGCCTGTTCCATTCCATCCGCGAGAACACGGCGAGCTCGGCGGGCGCAGAATGATGTCGCTCAGCGCCGGGACGATCATCGGCGGCTACGAGATCATCGGGCCACTCGGCGCCGGGGCGATGGGCGAGGTACATCGCGCCCGCGATCACCGCCTTCAGCGCGACGTCGCTCTGAAGGTGCTTCCCGAGCGTTACCTGATGGACCCCGACCGGCGCGCGCGGTTCGAACGCGAGGCCCGCCTGCTGGGGGCACTCAATCATCCGAACATCGCGGCCATCTATGGGTTTGAAGAGGCGGAGGCCGATGGCGGCCGGCACATCGGCACGCTGGTCCTCGAGCTGGTGGACGGCGAAACACTCGCGGAGCGGGTGGCC
>JBGTMU010000075.1:0-2634 GCA_041743405.1 Longimicrobiales bacterium
CCGAGCCAGTTGGCTCGCGCGCCCGTCGCCACGATCACGGTCCGAGCACGCACCTCGGTCCCCTCGGCGGACCGCAGCCGGAAGGGGCGCTCCGTCACTTCGATGTCGACGATATCATCGGTGATGACCCGGGTGTCGAACCGCTGGGCCTGGGCCTTCATCTCCAGCATGAGGGTCTGCCCGTCCACCCCTTCCCGGAAGCCCGGAAAATTCTCCACCTCGGTGGTGAACATGAGCTGCCCACCAGGGATCATCTCTCTCGAGGGAGCCCCTTCGAAGACGAGCGGATCCAGTCGGGCGCGGGCAGCGTAGATCGCGGCGGTCCAGGCCGCGGGGCCGGACCCGATGATTACCACGTTCTCAATCGTTGATTCCGACATGTTTTCCATGCGTTGAGAGCCTCGATCGCTGCGCTCGCCCCGGCTGATCCGGGAGTCCGTCCCGAGTGGGTTCCTGAGGGCCTGGCGATCGACGCTACTTGAAGACCTTCATGTTGGTTGAATGCCCGGGATTGACCCGGGCCGAGGGGTTCACGAAGTGAACAGCATTGTTCACCGCGATTGCAGCCTCCGCGAAGCCGGTGGCGATCAGATCGAGCTTTCCCTCGTAGTCCACGATATCCCCCGCGGAGAAGATCCCCGGGAGGTTCGTGCGCATGAGGCTGTCCACCGGAATCCGGTTCTTCACGACCTCGATGCCCCACCGCTGCACCGGACCCAGGTCCGGCTTGAAGCCGAGGAAGGTAAGGACGATGTCGATCTCCATGAGGGTTCGATCTTCGGTGCGGTTGTTGAAGATGACGACCTCCTGGACCCGGCTGTCCCCCCGGATCTCCTCGACCTCGTGGAAGAGCCGGAGATCCACCTCGCTGGCCGCGACCGCCTCGTGAAGCTGCTCCACGGAGCGCTCATGGGCACGGAAGCCTTCTCTGCGATGCGCCAGAACGAGTCGGTCAGCCTTCTCCTTCAGGATCAGCGTCCAGTCCAGCGCCGAATCTCCTCCCCCCACGATGAGAATTTTCTTTCCGCGGAAGTCCTCCGGATCCTTCACGGCGTAGTGGACCCCCTTCCCGAGAAACTCATCGTAGCCGGGAACCTCCAGCTTCGTCGGCTCGAAGGCGCCCTTCCCCCCGGCGATCACCACGGAGCGCGTCAGATATTCTCCGACCCGACCCTCGAGGCGATAGACGCCGTTCTCGCCCAGCGCCATCTCCCGGACCTCCTCATCCAGAATCACCTCGGGCTCGAACTGCATCGCCTGAGCAATCAGATCGATGGCCAGATCCTTCGCGAGGACCTTCGGGAATCCACCCACATCATAAATGTATTTCTCCGGGTAGAGGGCCATGAGCTGCCCTCCGAGTTCCGGAAGGGAGTCGATGATCCGGGGTTTGACCCCACGCATCCCTGCGTAGAAGGCGGCGAAGAGGCCGGTCGGCCCGCCACCTATGATGGTGATGTCGCGGATATCCTTGTTCATTGGCTGCCCAGTCGGGTCCGACGTGCGGTGGAACGGGCGCCGCCCTGGCGCGTTCCTGCATACCGGGTCGGGACCGGAGGGTGAAAGGTTGGCATCGATCAGGTGGTGGGAAAGGATAAGCGAGAAGGGGAATGGGATGAACCCCTACCCGGCAAGCGATCGAAGAACGGCGCACGAGCCGCGCGAGCGATCGAGCCGTCAGCTCCCTCGAAAGTATGCGGAGTCCCGATACCGCGCGTGCATTCGGATCACCAGGAGCTTCACTCCCACCGCGACGGGCACTGCCAGAAGGAGCCCCGCAAACCCGAAGAAGAACCCCCCGGCCATGATCGCGAAGAGGATCCAGACCGGATGGAGTCCGGTTGAATCGCCCACGATCTTCGGGCTGATCACCCCGCTTTCCAGCGACTGGGCCACCCCGTAGACACCGAGGACCTTGACCAGCGAGAGTCCCACCGACCCCGACGCAAAGGCAATCAACAGCGCTGGAATCAGGCTGAGGATGAGGCCGAGATAGGGGACAACGCTGAAGATCGCAACGATCGTGCCGAGGAGAATCGCATAGGGAAACCCGACGATCCAGAGGCCCAGCGTCGTGAGCGCACCCACGGTCACGGAAACGAGGAGCTGCCCCCGCATGTATCCTGCGAGAAGGTGGTCATACTCCCGGGCCGCTTCTCTCAATGACTCGTTCCGCGCGGGAATCAGACCGTCAACCCGTGCGATGAAGTGCTCCCAGTCACGAAGGAGGTAGAAAGTGACCACCGGAGCGAGGACGACGTACCCGAGAAGGGTCAGGACGGTCGCAATTCCCTTTCCAAACCCGAGCACCCCCTGCCAGATGGTGTCCCCCACTCCGGCGCTTCTCTGCTGGAGGAAGGTCACGACGGCCTCGCCATCGATCTCGCGAAGGCGGGCGACCCAGTCGCTCCCATCCACTCCGGGGAAGCGGAGACGGACCAGCCACTCCTCGAGCTCGGCGGTAAGGTTCGCAAGCCGGTCGATCACGGCGGGAGCGCGGCCGACCAGGTCATTCAGCTCGGAAAGCAGGTAGGGGCCACCCCAGATGCCGAGCGCTGCGGTGACGGCCAGAACCGGGAGCGCCAGGATCCCGATGGCGATCGATCGGGCGGCCCCGTGGGCTCCGGCGGCCCC
>JBGTMU010000076.1:0-3123 GCA_041743405.1 Longimicrobiales bacterium
GCGGTCGCGTCCTCGCGGCGCTTCGAGGGGCTTCCAGGCCGGCTCGGCCTCCAGCGGTCGCGTCCTCGCGGCGCTGCGAGGGGCTTCCCGCTCCTTCGAGGGCCCCCCGCACCTTCGACGGCCCCCTACCGCCGGCCCTCTACGGCAGGGACGCCCGCACCACCGTCGGCACCTCCATCTCCCCCAGAACCAGCGTGTACAGCTTCCCGTTGCGCACCGTCGGGATCCGGTACTGCTGCGCGTCGAAGGCCAGCTCCACCGAACCCAGATACTCCCCGTCCCGATCGAACCAGTAGTAGAAGGGCAGCTCCCCCGCTTCCCGCACGCGCCTGACCCAGAGCTGGCCCTCGTCATCGAGGAACATCTGGTCGAAGTGTGGCTTGCGTTCGGGCGCGTAGGTAAGCACTTCGCGCGCCACCAGGACCGCGTCGGGGCCGCGCTCCTCGAAGGGCGCGAGGTAGCCCTCGTGGTCCGCCTCCGTCACCGGCAGCGCCTCCATCTCCACCTCCAGGATGAGAACGGTGTCGCCCGCGGGATCGAGTCGGGTGATCCGGAACGCCCCAGTGTCTCCGATCCAGTAGCCCCCCTCCGGGTCCAGCAGCACGGGGTTTGCGGGTTCAAAGGGGATACCCCAGAATGCAGAACCACCGCCAGCCATCGTGCTGACGAAAGAACGGGACTCCCGGGTGCCCACGAAAAGGGAATCCATCGCTTCCGTTCGAGGGTCGATGAACTTCATGTAGAGACGGGACGAACCCCGGTTCAGCCCTTCCGGGGGCGGGAATACCCTCGGTCCCTCGGACTGTGAGGAGTGCATCCAGAAACGCCCTTCATTATCGCGGGCACCATCCCAGATGAACCCGAACGAGAGCACGGGGAAGGGAACGCGTGCAACCTCCTCGCCATCCTCCAGGCGGATTCCGGTGAAGCGCATCTTCCCGTGATCGTTTACCCAGAGAACTCCCTCGCGATCGATCAGGAGGCCATTGGCATCCGTGATCTCTCCGGGGCCCTCACCTCTCCGGGCCAGGATCTCCCGAAAGCTCCCATCCGGCTCGAAGACCCGGATTTCCTTCGCCTGAAAATCAAGCACGTAGATCGCACCCTCCGCGTCGGCTTCGATTCCGCGGATGTCTCCGAACACCTCGGCGTCGGGGCCGTCTAGGGTCCCGATCGAGAGCTCGGCCTGGACGAGCGCCTCCGCCGACGAGGGAAGGGAGGCGTAACGGATGAGAGTCGCTCCATTCGGCAGCACTTCCCGGGTGGGTTCGACTCCGGCTCGGCCTTCGCTGCAGGCAGCGAGGACAAGCGGAAGGAGAACGAGCAGAGCGGGGGCGGAGGTCCGGAAGGCCATGGGGGTCGGGCTCGCGTTCGGGGGCAAACGGAGGTTGACGCCCAACTATGCCCCTCGGAGAACGCCCCGTCAACTCAAGTCGAACAACTCAATCGACCGTCCGCCCACGATTGGGTTCCGTGGCTTCGGGGATGTTTGCCCGCGAGGGCCGCGCGATCCTGCGGCCATCGGGGCCCGCGTCGACTGCGATCGTCGGTGTCGGACGTGCGACGCCGCTAACGGAAATCCGCATCTGCGATCCGGAAGGCGCGTCCCGGCTCGTCCGGGTTGACGCGTTCATGGGTTGGGCGCACCCCCTCAGGGCTCTCCTACCACCCCGATCTCCGTCACGAGACTATGCCCCGTCTCGCGGAGCACGGTTTCCTGCGCCAGATCGATCAGGTGGTGCACCTCCGCCGAAGTCGCCCCCCCCAGATTCACGATGATGTTCGCATGCTTGTGGAAGATCTCCGCCGCGCCGTGCACATGCCCTTTCAGCCCGCACTGGTCGATCAGGCGCCCAGCGCCGACCCCGTCGATCTTCTGGAAAATCGACCCCGCCGAGGGGTAGAGCCAGAGGTCGGGGTGGCGGTCGTCGCGCCACTCAAGGTTCTCCCGGATCACCCGGCGCAACTCCGCCTCGGGTGTCGGGTCCAGCCGGAAGGTCGCTGAGAGCACCACGTCGTTCCGGTGATGCAGGATCGAATCGTCGTATCCGAACTCGAAGTACTCGACCCCGACGCGCTTCCGCTCCCCCGCCTCCGTCAGGATCTCCGCCTCTTCCAGAACCTCTTCGATGAAGACGGTGCGCTCGCGCGCCGGTGCAGGGGCCAGGAAGTGCAGGTTCTGCCAGAGGGCGCCGCCTACGGAGCTGGGGATCCCCACGAAGTGGTGGAGCCCTCCGAGCCCCTTTCGCACGGTGGCCACAATCAGGTCGGGGAAGACATCCACCCCGGCCCCGGCCCGGACCCGCCCTTCCGCCAGGAACTCGATCCCTCCGACCCGGGAGTGAATGACCACCCCGGGGAATCCCCCGTCCCCGACGAGGATGTTGGCCCCGCGTCCGAGGAGGAAGTGAGGAATTCCGAGCTCCCGCACGCCCGTGAGCGCCCGGATGAGTTCGTCCGGCGTCCGGACCTCGACCAGGGCATCCGCCGGTCCGCCGATCCGGAAGGTGGTCAGCGGAGCCAGAGGAACCTGCAGTGCCACCCTGAGGGGGGCCACGCGCCGGGCAAATTCGTCGAGGAGCGGAGTGGGGATCAAAGTCGGCGGGGGCGGGGGGAGAGGCGACCGGGGCAGGAGGACAGGAGGAAAAGCTACACGGCCCTCACCCTCTGGGAAATGCCGGGTGCGCTGCGGCGCCAGGAAGGAACTGGGGGGTTGCATGGTTGATCCGTCGTCTCTCCTCGCTCACCGTGGCTTTCGCTACGCTTCCTCGTCGCTCCTATGCCGAACCATGCAAGACCGCTGCGCGCGCGACCGCACCCCATTACCCGGACACGCTCCTGTGGCCCGTTCTCACTACGGTCATGAGACGTTGGCGCCACCCCTTTTTGCTGTGCCCGGATGACCCGCTGGCGGCGGAGCGCTGCGGATTTGAGTGGCCCTCGTGGGGTGCTTCCCTGAAGAGGGGAAACATCCGCACCTCCAACTTGGCAGCTGCCGCCGGAGAGCAGCGGAATTGAGCGGATCGTGGGCCACCCTGGGAATCGGGGCCCTGTCCGCCGGGATCAACTACGCCACCGTCGTATCGCGAGGGCTCGCGGCGGGGTTCGTCCCGGAAATCGGGA
>JBGTMU010000077.1:0-4614 GCA_041743405.1 Longimicrobiales bacterium
GCGCGCCCGCGCCACCCCCTCGCACGCCGTGAGGTACGCGATCGGGAGTTGCGGGAGCAGGATCGCCAGCATCACCGGCTCACTGACCTGGAAATGCATCGCGACAAGCACGACGACATCAAGGGTCGTCAGGCAGAGCACTGCGAGAGCCACGCGCACGCCCCGGAGCCCGTACGGCATCCACATCAGCGCCTGGGTCCAGGCTAGAAGGGCTGCGGCGAGTACGGCGGGCCAGATCAGGGGGCCCTCGATTCCCCACGACCAGCGCGTGAACAGCGTCGTCCCCAGGACCATCCCGGCCACTGTGGCCATCCCGTAGAACATCGGTCCACGCACAAGACTTTCGGTCGTGACGGGAAGGGTAAAGAGCCGCGGAGGAAAGATCGATCGGCGCGCCGAGAGATCACCACCAAAGCCGAAGGTGAACACCGCCAGGTAGTAGAAGTAGGCCACGGACAGGGGTGCGATCAGGATGGCCGCGCGCCCGTCCGGGGGCACCACCCGTATCGGATCGGTCGGATCGAATACGAGGAACTTCACAGCCGTGAGCACCACGAAGCAGAGCGTCATCGCGATGAGAGGCCAGAGATTCCGGTGAAGGAGTTCCCGGCCGATCACATGCGCGGGCGATCGCACGGTTACTCGTTCCTGGACGTCTGCGCTGGACCGCTCGCGTGCAAGTCAAACGCGACGCTGAGCGATCGGTGCGACGCCCGCACCGCCCCGATCGAATCGCTCAGCACGACTCTTCCCTCCCGGATCATCGTCACGTGGTCGGCGACCTCCTCGACCTCTTCCAGCAGATGCGACGAGAAGAGCACTGTGCGCCCCTCACCGGCCATCGTGCGCAGGATCGCGCCCACGATGTCGCGACGCACGATCGGGTCGAGCCCGGACGAAGGCTCATCCAGGACCAGGAACTCGGGGCGGTGCGCAAGCGCGATCAGCAGACCCGCGCGCGCCTTCTGTCCCTTGGAAAGGTTCTTGATCAGCACGGAGGGTTCCAGCGCGAAGCCCACACGCAGTTCCTCAGCGTACACGTCGTCCCACGCCGGATAGAAGGCGCGCGAGTAGCTCAGCAGCTCATCCACCCGCATCCAGGGAGGAAGGTCGTTCTCTTCCGACAGATATCCGATCCGCGAAAGCACACCCACGGGATCGGCGACGGGGTCGAGCCCGAAGACGCGCACCGAACCCGTCTCGGCCCGGAGCAGGCCGAGGATGTGCCGGATCAGCGTGGTCTTCCCGGCCCCATTGGCTCCAACGAGGCCGTGGACACCGCCGCGCGGGATCAGGAGATTCACGGAATCAAGGGCCGTTCGGGCCCCGAAGCGACGAGTCAGCTCGCGGATAGCGACTACGGGTTCGGACACGTGCGTTTCATCTGTCGCAGTGCGGAATCATGCCCTGGGTTGGCGCCCGTCGAACTCCTGCTTCGGGCCTTGGAAATCATTATAGAGTCGACGGTGCCGCGCGAGCGAGTACTCGTCCGTGCGAGTCTCGTACTCCCGAATCCACTCGATCAGGAAGGACAACTTCGCGTCCTGTTCTTCCCTGGATGGGTACTTCGCCGGTTCCCAGGGCCTCGCGAGCGAGTTCTCGACACACGCCTCCACGCCGGGGTTCAGGAAACGAATTTCTGTCGCATAGGCCAGGAGGGGCTCCAGCAGATCCGCGTAGCACCCCTCCGCGATCCATTCCGGATTCGAAGCGGCAAAGGCATGGATCTCGGCCTCGGATTCACTGAATGGCTTTCGGACGCCAGGACTGTTCCAGGCGAGCTGATCGAGATCCAGGTGCGGCACCTGATAATCGGAGGAAAGGCGACGGGCCATGGTCGTCTTTCCCGAGCCGGAGTTTCCGAAGATGAGGATTCGGCGGGGTTCGGTCACTTGGGGCACATATCCCTTCCCATCCAGGTGGCGGAGCGAAGCGCGGCGTTGATCGCATTTCGCAATCCTCAGGGGTGTCGCTGGTACGCTAGCGACGACGGAACTGGTTAAAGGGACCCGCGCGGCACCAAGCGGCCACCCAGCGCTCGTTGAGCTGGAGGGCGGATCACGCGCCAAGGTGCTGGACCTCCGGCGGTTTTGCAAGAAAACCGCTCGTCGCCTGGGGTGCGTCGATGGAACCGACTCCCGCCCCGATCACTCCCCGCGGAGTGCCTGCAACGGGCTCGTCCGCGCGGCCTGCCAAGCCGGGAAGGAGGCGGCCGCGACCGCGATCGTGAGAACGAGCAGCACCGTGAACAGGTATGTCCAGGGGTCAAGCGCAGAGACGCTGAAGAGCATGCCTTCGATCGTGCGGGACGCTGCCGCCGCCCCGATCATGCCCAGGGCTACGCCCGCCACCGCAAGCTTCAGGGAGCGACCCACGACACCTCGCACCACTTCCCTCCCGGTCGCGCCGAGCGCCATGCGCACCCCGATCTCCTGCCGCTGCTTGAGCACCGCGTACGAGAGGAAGCCATACAGCCCAACGACGCTCAGAAGGAGCGCGATCGCCGCGAATCCCGCAACCAGCGTCATCGCAAAGCTCCGCGACGCGGTGTTCTCCTGGAACAGTTCCCGAACGCTTCCGACTGACTGCGGAGGCAGGGCAGGATCGAGCTCGAGCATCGCGGCGCGCACGGCGTTCTGCACCGTCGCCGGATCGGAACCCTCTTCCACCCGAGCCACCACACTCATCCAGCTCATCCACACCCACGATTTCTGGGCATAGGGGATGTAGAGGACCGGCCTGGGTTCCACGTCCGGGCTTTCGAGCCTCGCATCCTCGGCGATCCCGACGATCTCGAGCCACGGGGTTTCCCCGACCCGGAACGCGATGCGCTCGCCGAGCGCTCCGCCATCCGGCCAGTGCTTCTCAGCGAGCGATTCGCTGATGATGACCACGGGCACCGCGCCGGCCTCATCCCGCGCTTCGAAGGCACGGCCTCGCACGATCCGCTGCCGGAGCGTCTGGAAGTATCCGGGCGTCACCGCAACCAGGAGCTCGTCATCCTCGCGTCCGCTTGCGTTCTCGGCGACCCGTCCCTCGATGGCGAAGCTGAAGGTCATGGCCCCCCCCTGGCCGGGAGCCAGGGTCGTCGCGGCCGCGCTGGCCACTCCCGGGGTCCGGGTTGCCTGCTCCACGAGCCGGTGGTAGAAGTCGCTCTGCTGCGGCGACTCCGGGTATCGGGGTCTCGGAAGGTCGATGGAGAGAACGGCCAGATTCGTCTCGTCGAATCCCAGCTCGATCTCCTGCATCGCGGCGAAGGACCGGACGAAGAGCCCCGTTCCCACGAGGAGGATCACCGAGAGGGCGACCTGGGCGACCAGAAGCCCCCCCCGCAGGCGGGAATGGCCAGCCCCCGTCGCGTCCCGAGCCCCGCGCAGCACCGACTGCAGGTCGGCTCGCGCCAGGCGCAGCGCTGGAACGACGCCGAAGAGAAAGGCGCATCCTGCGGTGATCCCTCCGGCGAAAAGGAGCATCCGAGCGTCGATCGCGGCCCGCTCCAGGAGCGGCATCCCGCTCGGCGCCGCCTGGAGCAGCACTTTCAGCAGCAAGGGAGCCACGAGAAGCGCGCCCATCCCCCCGAGGAAGGCCAGAAGCGCACTCTCGGTGAGGAGCTGCCCCGCGATCCTCCCGCGCCCGGCCCCGAGCGCGCCCCGCACGGCCAGCTCGCGGTCCCGACCGACCCCCCGAGCAAGCAGGAGGTTCGCCAGGTTTACGCAGGCGATCAGGAGCACCGCCCCCACGCCGCACAGGAGCAGAATGAGGAGCGGGCGCACGCTGGCGGTAAGGTCGCGGTGGAGGGGGATCACATTCACACCCCACCCCGTCATGAACTCCGGGTGTTCCTGCGCAATCACGGAGGCGAGGGTCTCCATCTCCGTCTGCGCGCTGGTCAGGCTCGCGGTCGGCGCGAGGCGTGCGAGCACGCCGAAGTTGTGACTCGTGCGTTCGTTCGGGTCGATTTGCCCGTCGCGGATCGGGAGCCAGAGCTCGACTCCGCGAGGGAAGTCGAACCCGGGCCCCATGACGCCGACCACCGTGGTGGGCGTGTCGTTCAGCACGATCCTGCGTCCGATCACTCCCGGATCCCCACCGAAGCGCTCCTGCCAGAGGGCGTGGCTGAGCACCGCGTAGTCGCCCGCGCCGGCCGCGTCCTCATCCACGAACATCCGGCCCAGGAGGGGCGGGGCGCCCAGGGCCCGTCCGACCGCAGGCTGGATCACGGCGACCGCAATGCGGGCAGGGTCGCCGCTTCCGGTAAGCGTCACGCCGTAGGGCCCGGAATAGGCCCCAAGGTGCGAGAACGAGCGGGCGCGCTCCGTCCAGTCCGCCACGTTTCCCGGGGACACCACGCTCCGGTCCACCCCCTGCGGCGACGTCTCCCAGATCCTCACGAGGCGGTCAGGCTGCGCGTAAGGAAGCGGCGCGAGGAGCACGGCGTGCACAAGGCTGAAGATGGCGGTCGTGGCCCCGATTCCGATCGCGAGGGTGAGCACCGACATCAGCGTGAATCCGGGTGTCCGCTGGAGGGTGCGCGCGCCGAAGCGCAGATCCTGGCGCAGGGCCCCGAAAAGCTCGCGCCGACCCCGATGCCGTGTCGCCCGCGCTCCCGATTGG
>JBGTMU010000078.1:0-3139 GCA_041743405.1 Longimicrobiales bacterium
CTGCTGGATCGCTCTGGTCGTTCGGCGTGATCGATGGACTGTCCCGACCGGGAGCATATGCCCGTGGGACGAGACATCCCAAGCTCGGGCGTAGGCGACCCTCCGTCAGGACCCGCCTTGCCGAGCGAGCCGGCCGAGATCAAAGAGCCATGGGCGACCTGGGAGCTGCTGTCCGTGGAGGGAGGGTGCTACCAGATGTTGGCGCTTCTGCCAAGAGCGGTCTCTCCGCTCGGCCGCAGTGAGGGCTCGAATCTTTCCTCCCCTCGTGTAGTCGACCACCAAGGTCGCCGCCGCCCGCGAACGATGGAGCGTCGAGAGGCTCACTCCCAACACCTGGGCCGCCTCGCGCGCGGTCGCTCCCCTCATACCTTGACTCCCTGCATGGCGTCCTCCGCGCTCAGGTCGGTCTTTCCGGCGCCGTACACTTGGAGAAGGGTGTCGAGCCCCCGGTGGTGGAGCATGCGGCGTGCCAGCTCGTGCATGTCACGAGCTACGAAGTAGCTGCCGACCGCGTGTCGGAGCGCGTGACCCGTCGAGCCCGCGGCCAGTTCGCGAATCGGCGAGATATCCCAACCCAGTTCGTGGGCACCGTACTCGATCACGCGCGTGTAAAGAACGCTGATAGAATCGGGCTCGAGACGCAGCGGATCCCTCGTCTTTCGGGTGGATTTGCCGGGCACACTCGTCAAGATCAATGCATCGCTGTCCGAAGTCTCGAGCCTCGCTGAACGGCACACGTCATAGCAATCCCAGAGATCCCACCGAAAGCCCATATCCCCGACCTCCGCGGCTCGGTGAGCGAGTTTCAGCTCGAAAACGCCGTTTTTTGAAACTTTGAATTTGTTTCCGGCCACCTTGGTCCACAGGACACCCTCGGAGGTCTCATAAAAATCCGAGCGATCCAGAGCGGACACTGTGGCTCTGCGGTGAGGCGCGGCCAGGCCCAGTCCCAATACGGTGATGTCCCGGATGAGACAGAACTCTCCGTTTGAGAGCATCGTCTCGCCCCTCTCGATCTCTCGCCTCAGAACCTTCAGATTTGCGATGCCCCGATCCCTACAGAAGCGCTTGATGGCCGCGTTGCGAATCCCCAGCATCGCGAGGTAGGCGTAGGGGAGACCGCTGGCCATCTCGTAGGCGCGCTGCACGGCTCGGGCCTGCGCTTTGGAGCGGGCGATCGATGCGCGATTCCCGCTGCCGAGGTCCCATTCCTGGGCCTGGGATTCATAGGCAGTGAGACCGTCGTACCTCCCGGGCTCCACCATTCCGCCGCGGCCATTCGCGTAATCGGAAACACGCTGGAAGTGATCTGCGGCCTCCTCATCCCCCTCGGCCAAGGCCACCGCCTCCCAGCAAGGCGAGCAGTAGAGCGACGTGTGCACAATGACGTTCAGTGCACGATTGGGTGTCGTCCAGCAATCCTGATCGACCGCATCGAGGAATTCATCGAGGAGGTCGATGGAGAAGAGGGTGCGGGCGTCAGCGTCCCCATCGAGGTCGATACCCTTGTACTTCGAGACCCAGCCAAGGTATATGCCCAGGAGTTCCAGGTGGAATTCGATGGTCGGCGCGGTCCAGGGTCGGCCAGACAGCCCTCCAGTCCCACGCACACTCTCGCGCGGGAACCCGTTGATCTTGCCGAATTTCCTCGCTCGCCGGTGGCGGGCAGCCTGCAGGGTGTACCAGTCGATGAGCTGCGGCAGGGAGTACGGGTTTCCGGGGTCCAGGAAGGCTCCGGTCCCGAGCGCCGCAAATAGTCCGTAGTCCGCATCCAGTTTGCGTGAGTCGCAGCAGAATTCGCGTGCAATCGCGGTGAAGCTCGGGGTATCGAAGGCGCTCTTTCGGCCGGTGATTCTCCGCCGATCGAACGCAGTGATCGGATACGCGCTCATCACACCCGCATCCATGAGGGCCCGTAGAGCTGCCAGTGTACAGGACCGGTGGTGGCTCGTGATCGTCTGATCGGCGCTCAGCCGGGCCGAATAATATTTCCCGAAGGCGGTACTCTGCTCCCCTGTGAGACGCATGGGATCGACCGAGTCCAGCTTGTCCCGGAAAAAGTCCGCAAGGGCCGCCATGATCCGCGACATATGTGCGGTGCCCTGAACCCGTCGTGAATGAGGGCTCTCCCGGACGATCCGCCCCCACTTCTTCAAGGTCTGCGCCCAGGCCGTTGGGAGGTAGCTCCGGGGGGCCCCGTGCACATCCTTCTGAAGCAGAAAGCCATGGCTGGCGCCCAAATCCAGCAGCGTACGGATGGCTCCTACGTACTTGTGACGGGAGGAGGGGGTCAAACTCCTGGTCGCGTTTTCGACCTCCCCCAGAATCGCCCAGTCGCCCGCGCCATGCGCGCCCCCACCCTCAGCCCATACGAGATGCGGCGCATCGATCTGACTCATGCCATCCAGGATTCGCGCCCATGCCTCGTCGTTGGTGTCGTCCGGGCGCCGCCTGCTGGAAGGGATCATGTGCTCGACCGTCTTGGTGGCGGCCGCGCGTATCGCCCGCATCTGGCCCTCATGCACAGCGAGGACTCGTCGGGAGTCATGTCCGATAGCCGTGGACTTACGGCCGGGCTCGAGGGCCAATTCCTCTTTCGGGACGATGTGGAGGGCCGCGACCTCCCAGACCGCCCTCAGGCTTACATCGTCCAGGTCGGGAACCCGGTATGTATAGGCCGCGCCATTCTGCCATTTTCCGTCGACGCCCTCGAGTACGGGATACTTCTCGAGCATCCCGTCGTCCAAGAGCCGCCGGAGAGGTCCGGCCTGATGCCTGGACTTCAGCTCTACATCGAACTCCTCCGACACTGCCGCCAGGATGTCCGTCATGGTCACTCTCCCAAGTCTGCGGTCATCATATTCGGCTTCTCGGCAAATGCGCCGGATCAGCCTCAGAATTTTCGGGTCGAGATCCTCATGCTTTCGGGTCGTGGACGGTCCAGCCATTGGTGGGGGGGGCGAGGAGGAATGGGTACACTCCCACCCTGTATATCCCACCCGGCTCGCCGCCAGTTCTATTTGGGCGCGAGGTGCTCCGCAAACGTCCCTTCGGCACTCCTGACAAGTACCGGGAACTCCCGGGAACTCCAAAGATGCTCGGACGGACCCCTTCTCGTTCTATTTTTTGACCGCCCCAC
>JBGTMU010000079.1:0-58566 GCA_041743405.1 Longimicrobiales bacterium
CGGCGTCGCCATCGTTGCGGCTGTGCTGATCGTCAGCCGGTTCCCCGACCCGTGGCGCGGCATCATGGACTTCGCGGTGGCCGCGGCGTTGTTGTGGGTGAGCGTGGCGCTGGTGGTGGGCGGATTTCGTCGCTTCACAGCGACCCCGTAGGCCTTTAGCGACCGTTCTGACGCGAAATACCCCGCCCGCGATTTCCCTAGGCCTTCGCCACCGTTTTTGCGGGTGCCCGCGGCCCTTGCAGGAGAAGGCGACGAGGCGCTCGGCGGCGCACGCGTCGCAGCGGATGCCGTCGAAGACTGACTCTCTTCGGTCACGGAGGTGCCGGCCGGACTGCCCGGGTCACGGAATCTCGTAGACCGTGTAGGTATCGGAGATGCCTTGGAGGGCGCATTCTTGTGGGACCGGGGCGAGGCCCGAGCGGTCAAGCAACTCCGAGGCGAGAGGGTCGGTCACCACCGGCCGGGTCGCGAAGATCGAACGCGCCATCGCCAGCCCCTGAACTCTCGCGGCGATGTTCACGGTCTGGCCGAAGTAGTCCAATCGCTCGTTCAGGGTGACGGCAAGGCACGGACCTTCGTGGAGGCCGATCTTGATGGTCAAACCACCCCGCTCGGACCCCGCAGGGACCCCCTGCAGCTCCTCTCGCATGCGCAGCGCGGCCGCGAGCCCACGATGGGGAGCCGGAAACGTGGCCATGACGGCGTCTCCGATCGTCTTGACGACCGCGCCGGATTCGTCGGCGACGATCGCGTGGAGCGTGCGGAAGTGGGCCTTCACCAGGTCGAAGGCGGCCAGGTCACCAATGCGCTCATAGAGGGCGGTCGACCCCTTCAGATCGGTGAACAGGAAGGTCATGCTCGTGATGTTCAGCCGCTGGTCGATATCGAGGGCGCTGCTGCCGTAGATGTCGCGAAACGTCTGGTTCGTGAAGAGCCGCTGGGCGGTCAGAAACGGCTTGCGCCGCCCGAGCAGATCGTGGAGATCGTCTCCGGCGATCCACACGGCGGGTACGGCACGTCGATCCATGCGGTTGTCCAGGGTGAGCCGGAGCGGCCCAGGACGGAGCACCACCGGCTCGGTCGCTTCGGCGTCGGTGCTCAGCACGACCTCGAGCGCACGGTCCTCGGCGGTACGCTCACCCCTGACGTCGATGAACTGCGCGACGTGGCTCACCGGATCGAACACGATCAGGAACTCCGCGGGGAGCTCCAGAGAGAGGACCGCCCGTTCCCCAGCGGGAAGCTCGGCCGAACCGATCACGATGCGACCCAGCAGCTCGTCGAATAGCTCCCCTTCGGGGAGCCGGACCCCACAGCTCCAGTAGACCTGCCGGTTGTACTCCACCATCGAAAGAGCGTCGGGATCGTGCGCTGCGATGCGGCGCACGCGGGGGTTCACGGTGAAGCTCACCTCGACCATCTCGTCGAGTGTGGGCCGGTACCCGGCGGCGCATAACGCACAGTCGTATTCGTCCCTGGACACTGACCGGAGGCTCGGGGCGGATTCGAGCAGGCCGCCACAGCCGGGGCAGAGGAGGTTCCACGCCATGTCGAACAGGCCGAGCCGCGCCGCGCGTACGAACGCGCCGATCGCCTCGTCTTCGCGCAGACCGTGGGCCTCCGCGAATTCGAGCACGTTGATGCGGTTGAGCGCGGGATCGTGGGCGTCGAGCACCCGCGCCTCCATCGCGGCGACGACATCCGCGTCCGCGACCTCCCGCAGGCTGGCGAAGGCATCCTGGGCGGGGCTCATTTGAGTAGCCTACCGGTCCGGGGACGCCGCCGCAAATTCGAGGGGGACGCCGCGGCCTTCGAGGCGCTGGTCCGCCGCCACCTGCGCGCCGCCTACGCGGTAGCACGCTACCGGGACGAGGTCACGAGCCTGTTCAGTTCGCCGGCCCAGTTGAGGACGACCTGAATCTGGGTCGGCTTCGCGTCGGGATCGGCCTCCACCATCACGAAATACGTGCCGTCGGGCGAGATGTCGAACGAGGGGGACCCCGTCTCGAACGGACCGGTGAACAACAGCTCCGGCGCCGCCACGTCCAGCGTCGCGCCCCGGACCTCGATGGCCACGGCCATCATCGCCATCCCGTTCATGTAGAACAACTCACGACCCGTGGTAGACCAGACAGGCTCCACACCCCCACCCGTCGATATGGTCCATTTCCGTTCATCAACGTTCGGGAAGGGCCGAACATAGACCTCATAACGACCAGATTCGTCTGACACGTAGGCAAGCCAGCGCTCATCAGGCGACAGGCGCACCATCAATTCGTGGGCACCGGTGGCAACAAGAGGTCGCGGATCCGCGTCCAGCGTCATCACCCAGATATCAAACCTGTTCGTCGGGTGATCGTCGAGGAAAATCAGGGAGCGCCCATCCCTGGACCATTCGCTCGGGTACTGGGGGCGATCGCGCGCGAGGAGACGCTGTGCCTCACTGCTCGCATCGGCCGCCCTCCAGTACATCTCGCCGTCGGAGGTGTAGGCGACACGTCGGCTATCCGGCGTCCATGCCGAAGCGAGATTGTGTCCTTCCGTCGCAAGGGGGAGGCCCGACCCCCGCTCGATGTCGTAGATCCAGATCTGCGACGGTCTCGGATCGATCGTCACCGCAACCCGGCGCCCGTCAGGAGAGATTCTGGGGAGCCGGAATCCGCGACGATCGTCCACGAGCGGTACGCGGCGACCGTTCCGGTCGACTCGCACGAGGGTACGGGCGTGACCGCCACGAGCAAAGACGAGGGTGCCACTCCCGGCCACAGCGAAGTACGCTCCCCCGCCATTGTTCGATCGGAACACACCGTCGAGCACCGAGATGGGTTCGCCGCGGATCGTGAGACGTTCGACATCGAATCCGACAGCTTGCAGCTCACCCTCTTTCACGGCGGTTGAATGGAACACGAGGTGCCCGGGCGGCACGTACTGCGCCTGGGAACCTCGTCCCAATTGACGCCACGTGCCGGTGTCCAGCGACAGCACCACCAGGGTCGCGTTCCCTTCGATGGTGGCGGTCGCGAGAAGGGCTCGACCGTGTGGCAGGAACTGTGGCCACCTCAGATTGCGAGCGTCCATCTCCGCGTCCTGACTCACCACCGGTTCCGGGATTCCGCCGTCGGCGGCCACGCGCATCAGCCCCGAGATGCCAGGATCGAACACGATGGTTCCGTCTGGTCCCCATGTGCCGCCCCGCCCAGCGACCGGTGTGTTGCACACGGTGACGGGCGAGCCCCCCTGAATCGACACTCGCTTCAGCTTGTCCTCGGCGAAGAACGCGACCCACTGTCCGTCCGGTGAGAAGAACGGATAGCGAGCGCCTTCGGTGCCGGCCATCGGCTTCGTCTCGAATGCGTCGAGGTTGCGAAGATAGAGCTCCGCGCGGCCGGCGCTGTGAGCGACGTAGACCAGCCGTCGGCCGTCGGGTGAGAGCGCCAGCGGCATCGCCCGGTGCTGGGTGTCCAGTTGTTGATCTGCGGCCAGCGTCACCGTCGTTCGCGTGACAGAGGGAAGCGAGTCGCCACCGCTTCCCCGGATCATCCATATTCCCACGCCAACGGCGCTCACCGCGACGAGCCCAACGGATGCCAGCGCCCATGGCAGCCTGCGTTGCCAGATCGCATCTCTCACGACCACCGGGGCCGTATCGACGCTGGTTGCGAGCGTCTGATCCAACTCGACCGGCACGCCCCCAATGTCATAGTACTCGACCAGATCGTCCGGCACGCCGGCAAGCGCGTAAAGTCGCAGTTCACCGGGAACGCCCTTGAGCTCGTGCCCTCCGCGATCCTCGAACTCGAAGTCCGACCCCCGCTCGGTCTCCCTGACCGTGGCCGAAACAAGCACCTCGCCTGGCCTCGCATGCGCCGCGACACGCGCTCCGATGTGGACGGCGATACCGCTCACGTCGCCATGCGACCGTTCGACCTGACCCATGTGGACCCCGCAGCGGACCTGCAGACCGATCTCAGCCACCCGGTCGCGGACGGCAGCGGCGCACACGATGGCCCGCGCCGGATCGTCGAAGACGGCGAGGAAGCCGTCCCCGGTGGTCACGATCTCCTTGCCACCGAAGCGGCCCAGCTGCTCTCGAACGAGGACGTGATGCTGATGGAGGACTTCCCGCCAGCGCCGGTCGCCCAGGGCGGCCGCCTTGTCGGTCGAGCCAACGATATCGGTGAAGAGAACCGTCGCGATCGAACGGTCGGAAATCATCTCTCAGTGAGCTCCTTCCCGCCCGGCGATGGCGATGAGCGGTGGCCCGGAGGGCCGTCCGCCTGCATAGACTTGTTGGGCCGGCGTATCGACGTTTTCAGTCATTTCCGCCTCTCCCTGCCGGGATGGTCCTCCCCCGCCCGCTATGGGGCATCTCGGCGCTCCGCCAGCCAATTTCGCGAAGGTAGGCGCGGAACCCAGACTCAGCAATGGCTTTTGCCCGGGCCATTCAGCGCCCTGGTTCGGGAAGAACCCAACGAGAGCTTCGGGCCCGACGAGAAAACCTGCGGCCTCGTCCAGGGTCATGGGACTCGCGGCCACCGCCACCTCCTGTGCTTTCTCAGCGCGTCATCGAGGGTGGCACAACATCGCTCACGTCCCGGGCGTTGACGAGCACTCGCTCATCTGAGGTCTCCCCGGGAACCCGAACCCTCCCGCCGTGCATTTCGAGGGTAAGAACCCTCAAATGCCATCTCCGTACCGGAGGCACCATGGAAGCCACCTCGCATCGAATCCGATCCACCACCCTGCTACCTTTCGTCGTCCTGATCCTGCTGACGAGCGCCTGCGAATCGCAGGGCTCTACGGAACCGGGCGTCTTCTTCGATTTCAACTGCAGTATCCCGGCGCAGCAGCTCTTTGACGGGAATGTGGGCATAGACGGGATCCCCGCCCTCACGAATCCCCGATTCGTTCAGGCCTGGGACACCGGGATCGCATACCTGGGGCAGACCGATCGGGTAATCGGCGTGGTGGTGGGCGGACAACCCTATGCCATCCCCCACAACATCCTGTGGTGGCATGAGATCGTGAATCTGATCGCCCCCGGCGGCGAACGGATCGCGGTGAGCTACTGCCCCCTCACCGGATCGTCCATGGCCTTCGACATCGGCGGGCTGGGCGAGGGGACGCTTCGGGTTTCCGGCCTGCTCTTCGAAACCAATCTCGTCATGTATGACACCAACTCCCAACGTTCTCTCTGGCCCCAGATGCTGGCCGGAGCCCGGTGCGGGGTGGCCGATGGCACGGCGCTTCCCATGGTCGCAGCGTGGGATATGACCTGGGCAGGGTGGCAGGCGCTCTATCCCGAAACGCTTGTGGTACATGGGGAAACGGGATCTCCCCGTGACTATACCGTATACCCCTATGGCAACTACGAGGCGAAGGACAACAGCGCTCTCCTCTTCCCGATCTCCCGCCCCATCGATCAACGCAGACCTCCCAAGGAACGCATCCTGGGGATCCGCTCGGCTTCGGGCAGCGGAGGTGTGGCCTTCCCCTTCGGCGAGCTCGCCGCATCCGGCGCCACGGCGGCGGTACCCTACTCCCTGGACGGAAGAGACATGGTGATTCTCTGGGAGTCTTCCTCCCAGGGTGGGATGGCCTTCAGCCCCGAACTGAATGGAACACGCCTGACCTTCGTCGCCAAAGACGGCCGTATCCGGGACGAGGAGACGGGCTCGCGGTGGAAGGTCTCGGGAGAGGCGATCGATGGACCCATGCTGGGTGAGCGGCTCACCCCGATCGCCGACGCCTACGTTGCGTTCTGGTTCGCATGGGCGGTCTTCCATCCCCAAACGGAGATCTGGACCCACACCGGAGGAACATGAACGCCACCGCCCTTCGGGCCACACTCCTCGTCCTCGGGCTGACCGGGGCGATCTGCATCCCGAGTTCCGTGAGCGCACAGTGGATCCTGTCTCCGGGAGAGGGGTGGGTCGATCTGACCCTCATTCGCCATGATACCCGATCGCGCTTCGATCTGACCGGGGACCGGAATCCGCTTGCGAATGAAGGCCACGCCGTGACCACATCCCTCTTTGTCACGGCGGCGGTCGGCCTCCTCAGGGGAGTTGATGCCTGGGTACAGGCCCCGGTCCACAGCTTCCGGTTCGACGATGCCGCTGGTCCACGGACTCGGAGTGGTCTGGGAGAGCCGAGGCTGTTCGTCCGCGTGGGACCCCAGTTCGTCGGATTGCCTGCAGTACCGATCGCGTTGCGGGGCGGGGTGAAATGGCCATCCGGAAGGTTTGAGGCGGACGCGGAGATCATCCCGCTGGGTGAGGGCCAGCGCGACTTCGAGCTCCTCCTCGAGGCGGGACGCTCCTTCCACCCGAGACCGGTCTATGTGATGGGATGGGGCGGATACCGCTGGCGCGGCCCCAATCACCGATCCGAGCGCGACCCCGGAGATGAGCGGTTCTGGTACCTGGCCGCCGGCGGCAGCACAGACCGCTTCGGCTGGAAGGCTGCCGCCGAAGGTCTGGACGGAGATCCATGGCGCATCCACGGACTGCGGATCCCGAGCACCCCACGAGAAATGACTCAACTTCTGCTCTCGGTCGACACGCCGATCAGCCGCGGGCGCGCTGGCCTGGGGGTTCGGGTGCCCCTCGCGGGAAGAAATCTTCCTGCCGGGAACGCTCTGACCATTCAGTACTTCTTCCGCTTCGGAGGGCACGGATCATGAGCTTCCAACGCCCCTATCGCTCCAGGGAATGGATCGGAATCGGGCTGCTCCTCGCCGCTCCGTTTCTACATCCCGTTCTCCTTCCCTGGGTGGGAGTGGCTTCCCACCTTCTCTGGTGGACCCATGTTCTACCGGTCGCACTCATCACCCATCGGATGGGGAGGCGCGGTGCCCTTGCCATGCTCCCCGTCAGCGTGCTCCTCCTCATCGCTGGCGAACGCATCTTCGGAGCGGGGTACGGTGTTCCTGCTGACTGGCACACGACCCTTTCACTCGCTGCGGCTCTCACGTTCACCAACCTTCTGGTAGTGGGGTTCGCCCTGCATGCCCGCGCAATTGCCGGGCGCTACCACCTCCTTTTCGGGAAGGCAGACTTCGGGATTATCCGAACCGACGCAGAGGGCCGGATGCTCGCCATCAACCCCGCAGCACGGAAGTGGCTGGGGGCGCGTGACGACTGCCTGGGCGCACGCCTGACCACGCTCCCGGCCCTCTCCGGGATCCCCTCGCCCGCTGCGATCGAGCGAGCGGGAGCGTGGTCGGGAAAGCTGGAAACACCCGGGCTGGATGGAGTCTGCCAGGAACTCCACTTCACTGTCGTGTCGGTGAGTCAGGATGAACCTCCGGGCCACCAGATTCTTCTGATGGATCGAACAGTGGAGATAACGCAGCAGGCCGAGATGGAGCGGCAAGCTCGTCTGGCGGCGCTGGGCGAGGGGCTCGCTGGCGTGGCCCATGAACTCCGGAATCCGCTCTCCGTGATCCTGGCCTATGCCGATATGGCGCTGAGTGAGGATGATGCGTCGGAGCGTTCCGACATGCTCTCCGAGATCCGCGATCAGGGACTGCGAATCAAGACGTTGACCGATGAACTCCTCGGCTTCTCACGTCCCGACCCTGAAGGCGCATCGGTGGAGTTGGGAGAGTTCCTCCGCCGGAAGATCCGGCTCGAGGAGGTCACCCGAGGGTTCCGTACCCGCTGGATCGATCGTATCCAGTGGGAGGGAGAAGTCCCCGTGCCCGCTGGGCGTCTCGAACAGATCATCACGAACCTTTTCGGCAACGCGGTCGATGCTCTCGGTCCAGAGGGCGGCAGTGTGGAGGTCCGCAGCTGGAGGGACGGCGGGAATGTGATCGTGGAGGTAGCCGACACCGGTCCCGGGGTCGATCCTGCCCTCGGTGATCGAATCTTTCTTCCCTTCGTAACGGGAAAATCCGGTCAGGGCGGGACCGGATTGGGCCTCCCAATCTCCCGGCGCCTCGCAAGAGCCCAGGGTGGGGACCTTGCCGTTCGCGCGCGGCGTTCCGGCGGAGCGGCTTTCGTACTGACCCTGCCCCTCGCCCCGTCGGAGGTCAGCGAGTCCGGCGGAATTCGTCCAGAGCCCAGCGCTCTTCATCCCTGAAGGCGATCAGCACGAGGCAGGCGGCAAACACGATGAGTGAAGGAAAGAAGAGCGCGTTCGTCCCTTCGAGAACCCACCCCCACGGGTCAATGATCGAGCGCCAGACACCGAGAAGGCTTCCGAGATTGATGAGGGCGATCGCGGGGTCTACCCACTTCCGCTTCCATCCCGCACCGGCCATGATCGCCAGAAGAATCTGCGCCACTCCGAGAACCGGGAGTAGTGACTCGAAACTCAGGAGTCCCAGATAGAACCGGTCGGACACCGCCAGCGAATGGGCGGGGTTCACGATCTTGTCCAATCCCCAGATGAGAACAAGGAGTGCAACGGAGATGCGAAGAAACAGCAGGGTCGGTGCTTTCATGCCAGACTCCTTGAAGCGATGTGTACGAAACGCTCGCGAGGGAAATCCGCGAGCCCCCATGAAGGGTTCCCGGAGGTCATCATGACGTGGATCCGAACCATTGACCCGACGGATGCATCCGGTCCGCTGGCTGACCTCTACGAGAGAATCATCGGAACCCGGGGACGCCTCTCCAACATCATGCGCGTGCAGAGCCTCGCTCCGGGAGCGATGGAGCACCATCTGAATCTCTACATGGAACTCCTCTTCTCGAAGGGGGGGCTCTCTCGCGCCGAGCGCGAACTCCTTGCCGTGGTGGTTTCCGTCGAGAACCGTTGCGAGTACTGCACGCTCCATCACTCGGAGGCTCTCCGAGCGTGGTGGAAATCAACCGAGCGCGTGGCGGCACTGGAGAAGGAGGGCGCCTCGATGGACGACCTTTCCGAGCGAGAGGGGGCCCTTGCCCGCTACGCCGAGCTTCTTACTCGCTCACCTTCGTCCGTTCGGGAGGCGGACGTCGCGGCGCTCCGGACTGCCAGCCTCGGTGATGAAGAGATCCTTCAGGCCAACATGATCATCGCATACTTCAACTTCGTGAACCGGATCGCGGAAGGGTTGGGAGTCGAGGCCCCCCCGGAGGAGGTGAGCGGATACCGTTCCTGATCCGGGACTCTGATCTTCAGGGCGCAGTCGCGGGCGGCCCAAACCGGATCATCACAGTGGCGACGCCTCCCCCCGGGAGGGGGGTGAGGAAGTAGAGTCGGTCGTATTCCCAGTCTTCGACCACGGGCCCGAACGACTCCCCGCCAAGAAGCTCCGAAAGCTCATCCGTGGTGTTCGAATGGCCTACCACGAGGTGCCTTCCCGGTGCATCTCGGAGCTCCAGGGCGAAGTCGCCCAGACGTCGGGGGTCGTACGTTTCAATCGTGATCCCCAGCGCTTCAGCGAGAGGGGCCGCGGTGTCGCGGGCCCGGCGCGTGGCGGAGGCGTGGATGCGGGTGATCCCGGCGTCCTGCAGGAGCCTCGCAAGTGCCAGCGCCCGCTCGGTTCCCACTGCGGTCAGCCCCGGATCG
Organism: Longimicrobiales bacterium; assembly: GCA_041743405.1. Classification (GTDB taxonomy): domain Bacteria; phylum Gemmatimonadota; class Gemmatimonadetes; order Longimicrobiales; family Gaopeijiaceae; genus JBGTMU01. Next base: position 9,505 of record JBGTMU010000079.1, read on the forward strand.
TCGGCACTCGGTCCGGCGCGCTCGGCGTGCCTCACCAGCACGACGAGGGAGGGAGGGCCGGACTCCTGTGCCTGAATGGGTGCAGACAGGCCGAGCCCCAGGAAGAGGACGAGGAGGGCAGCGAAGGGGCGGCGGGCAATCATTTCCTGGATTTCCTTTCTGGTTCGGGGTAGTGCCGCCATCCTATCGCAACCGGAACCGAAGGAAAAGAGGCCCCTCGCCGTTCATCGCCAGCCCCCACCGACTCGGATCGGCGAAGCGCCCGTCGATGTTCCGCTGTCGACGGAACGCGGACACGAACGGAACATCGACGGGGGCTACCCACTCGAAACGGCAAGGAGCCCGAAAAGAGAAGGGGGGATCGGCTGGACGCCGATCCCCCCCGGACAACGGATGGTCGCTGCAGGACTCGAACCTGCGACCCCTACGATGTGAACGTAGTGCTCTACCAGCTGAGCTAAGCGACCCCGCTCATCGACCGGCGCCACCGGCCCTGTTCTGGGAGCGAACCCGCTCCGAGTACCCCCACGGGGAATCGAACCCCGGTTTCCTGGCTGAGAACCAGGTGTCCTAGGCCACTAGACGATGGGGGCGTGACCCCTTCTCACATGGAGAAGGGCCCAGATAATACAAGGCCGGGGGACCTCGATCAACCCCCGCTTCGGGTATCCCCGCCAGCGGGGAGCGGGACAGGGGCTTCCCTCAGGAAGGTCCGTATTTCCGAGAAGACCCGTTCGCTGTCCAGAAGCTCGTTGTGAGTGGGGCAGCAGACCTCGATGTTCCGGATCCCCGGCAGCATCGCGGAAGAACCGGGAATCACTCTCGAGTCGATCGGAGTCCGGATCGCGAGCCCTTCTATGCCTTCCGGAAGAGGGCCTTGCGCGTTCAGTGCCGTCAGGAACTCACTTCCGGGAACCATCTCACGCCCTCCATCCCCCCACGAGAGAATGGCCGCCACGGTTCCGCGATGCGGAGTCCCGAGGAAGACGACACGACGCACCCGGTCACTCCCGTCTCCGAAGGCCAGGTAGTGTCGCAGCGCGAGCCCACCCATCGAGTGCGCCACGATATCGACCCTCCCTTCCCCCGAAAGCTCGAGGAGAGCCGCCACCGCCTCCGCGATCTCGCCCGCATGCACGATGTTTCCCCCGACCGGGTCGCTGAAGCTGAGCGCGGCCACGCGGTTGGCTGGCCATCCGCTCTCGAGCAGTCGTTCGCGCAGCGGTTCCACACCTCCCGCGTAGTCGGCCCAGCCGGGAACGACGAGCACCGGAACGGGCAGACCGGACTCCGGCCCGGACTTCGCCTCGATCTCCCATCCCATGGGGATCGGAGCCGGGAGAAGAAGTCCGGTCGCGACCAGCACGACCGCCAGAGTGTACCGAAGTGCCTGCACGTGGAGTGCGATCCCTCATGGGTTCGGGTTGGGGTCGGGTTTCCGCACCCCTCGCGGTTTCCTATACTTGAACCGACTGTGACCGCGACCAACGTATTCAACTCTATTCTACCTTGGAGTGTTCCGAATGTCCCAAGACTGGGCGGCTGGGCGCTGGGCTCTGATCCTCGGGGCATCGAGCGGGTTCGGCGAGGCCTGTGCTCGCGCGATGACCGAAGCCGGGTACGGCATCTTCGGGGTCCATCTGGATCGGCGGGCCGGTCTGAGGCATGTCGAAACTCTGAAGGAAGAGCTGGAGGCCGCGGGTGGAAGGGCGCACTTCTTCAACATGAACGCCGCCGACCCCGAGAAGATGACCGCGGCACTCGACCAGATGGCAGAGATCATGGAAGAAGGGGAGGACATCGGGATCCTCATGCATTCCCTCGCCTTCGGAACGCTGCGCGCCTACGTCGGAGACGACCCCGTGACCCCCGCTCAGATGGACATGACCGTCCGGGTGATGGCCCACTCCATCGTCGACTGGGCCGGCGCGGTCGTGAACCGGGGCATGATGGGAGAGCACGGGAGGATCTTCGCGATGACCTCCTCGGGCTCGAACCGGGTCATCCCGACCTACGGCCCGGTCTCGGCGGCGAAGGCCTCCCTCGAGGCGCACTGCCGCCAGCTCGCCTACGAACTCGCTCCCTACCGGATCACCGCGAATGCCCTCAGAGGCGGGGTGACCGATACCCCGGCGCTCCGAAAGATTCCGGGCAACGAAATCCTGATCGAGGGTGCGACTCGGAAGAACCCGTACAACCGCCTCACCACCCCCGCGGATGTGGCGGCCGCCGCGGTGGCCCTCTCTTCTCCCCTCGCACACTGGATCACGGGGAATGTGATCAATGTGGATGGGGGCGAGGAAGTCATCTGCTGATGATATCCACCAGCAGGTCGATCGCCCCGCCTAGCTGAGATTCCGTGATCACGAGGGGCGGGGTGATCTCCACGACTTCTCCCTGATCCCCCGCCGGGAGTAGAATGAGGCCCCGGCGAAGGGCCTCCGTGGCGACCTCGGCCCCGTCACCCGGTGAACTGAGTTCCACCCCCAGGAACAGCCCGCGTCCGCGCACCTCCCGCACCCGCCCACACCCGCTCAGCCCCCGCTCGAGGCGACCTCTCGCCCACTTCCCCAGCTCCAGCGCACGCTCCGCAAGCCGCTCGTCTTCCAATACGTCCAGGAAGGCCATTGCCGAGGTGCATGCCAGCGGATGTCCCAGAAAGGTCGAGGTGTGGATCGCTTCACCCGCTGAGAGGGGCCATGCGTCCATGATACTCTCGGGCCCGAGGCAGGCGCTCAGGGGAAGCCCCCCGCCCAGCGCCTTCCCCACGCAGAGCAGATCGGGCACGACGCCCTCCGCCTCGAAGGCGAACCGGGTGCCGGTGCGTCCGAACCCCGTGAAGATCTCGTCCAGCACCAGGAGGGCATCCCGGTCCCGGACCCGCGCCGCAAGCGTGGCCAGGAAACCGGGCGGGGGTACGCGCACCCCCCCTCGCCCCTGGATCACCTCGAGGATCACGCACCCGGCTGGCGAACCCGCCCGCTCCAGCGCCTCGAATGCCTCGTCCAGCGCGCGGAGGGAATCCTCGGCCGAGGCTCCGACATCGGCGGCGGTTGCGGGGGGGCCGTCGGGAAAGGGAATGAAGCGCACCCCCCTGAAGAGCCGCTCGGTGAACGGCTCCCTGAAATGGCTTCGTGCGGTTACCGCGAGCGACCCGAGGGTCAGCCCATGATATCCGCCCCGGAAGGCGATGATGCCGGGCCGCCCGGTGCGCAGTTGAGCCGTCTTGAGCGCCGCTTCCACCGCCTCGGATCCCGAATTGGCAAGGATTCCCCGGGTGGAAGGCCAGGGTGCCATCCCCGCCAGTCGCTCGAGGAGCTCGACCTTCCGTACCGGTGGGTGGACGTCGCCCATCCCGTGGGCAAGGCGCCCTGCCTGTGCCCGAATGGCCTCGGTGATCCGGGGGTGGGCGTGTCCCGCCACAGCCACACCGAAGGCGGCCGTGAGATCGACAAAGACGTTCCCGTCGGCGTCGCGGACATTCGCACCCGCAGCCGCGTCCCAGAACACCGGAAAGTCGGGCCCCAGATAGGTGACGTTACGCGATTCCACCCGGGCCAGCCGCCGGGCAAGGTCCACCGAAGCCGGGCCCGGGACGGCTGTCACGATCGAGGGGCCCAGTCGGCCGAAGCCCTCCTGGCCGCCGGTGGGCCCTTGCGCCACGGGGTTCTCTTTCATCCTGCGGAACTTCCCTCCTTGCGACGGCTGTCGAAGCGGTGAGTGACGCGGGAGCATCCGGGAGTGATGCGCCGTAAGTCAGGAAAAGGAAAGCCCCTCAGTCGGAGGCCGCAAGGCGTCCACCGGCCCGTTGCAGGCCGGGCGGGCGCGTGATATCCTCCGCCGTCAGGAGCCGGTGCGGGAATGAAGCGGTCCGAGCACCGCCCCTCCCTTCCGACCCTGCGGCACGAGAGGCGACGCCCCATGGATTCCGGCCACCGTTCCTTCCTTTTCGCATTCCTTCCCCTTCTTGCCGCGACGACTCTGCTCGGCCTGGTCCCTCAAGCGACCCGGGCCCAGGAGGGGCTTACCCTGGATGAGGCGATCGCCATTGCGCGCGCGAACAATCCGGGAGTCAGGATTGCCCGCAACGACGGGGTGGTCTACGACTGGGACGTGCGTTCATCGGTCGGTTCACTCTTTCCTGTGGCGTCGATCAACTCCGGGGTGAGCTGGCAGGGGTCCGGAGAGCAGCGGATCGGGAGCCTGACCACCGGACAGCTCGGGTTCGGCGGGCAGCCGTCGTACTACTTTTCCAACTATGGGATCGCCCTGAGCTATACCTTGAGCGGGAGCACGCTCAGAGCACCCGCGCGAGCCCGCGCGGCCCGATCCGCGGGCGAGGCCCGGACCCGCGATGTCGTGGCCCAGATCGTCTTCGAAGTGACACTCGCCTATCTGGATCTCCTTCGTCAGCACGAGGGGGTGATTCTCGCGCAGAGCCAGCTCGAGCGCGCGAATGGAAACCTCCGGCTCGCTCGGGGGCGCCAGGCTGCCGGGTCGGCCACCCTCCTCGACGTGCGCCAGGCGGAAGTCCAGGTAGGACGGGAAGAGGTCGCGCTCCTCCAGGCGGAACTGGGGGTCCGCACGGCACGCCTGGTCCTTCTCCAGCGGATGGGGGTCGATCTCGACCGGGAGGTGATCCCGACCACCCGCTTCGAGGTAGCGGAAATCGAATGGAATGAGGAGGAGCTCTTCGAGCTCGCGCTTTCGCGCAACGCTGCCCTTCAGTCGCTTCGCGCGAACCAGTCGGTGGCGGCAGTCGACGTGCAGGTGGCACGCTCGGGATACTTCCCGACGCTCTCGATGCAGGCGGGGCTGAGCGGGTTCACACGGCAGGCGAGTCAGTCAGACTTCCTCCTCAGCCAGGCGGATCGACAGGCGGAGCAGATGGTGACCCAGTGTGAGTTTCAGAATGAGATTTTCAGACGACTCGCCGAACCCCTGCCTCCGCAGAACTGCAGCGACTTCCTCCTGACCGAGGAACAGCGCCACGGGGTGCTGGAGCAGAACCGGGCCTTCCCTTTCAACTTTACCCGGCAGCCGGCGAGCGTGTCGCTCTCGGTGAGCCTCCCGATCTTCCAGGGGCTCGGGCGTCAGCGAGATCTCGAAGCGGCCAGGGTCCAGGAGGAGAATGCCACGGAGCGGCTGCGCGAGCGGGAACTCGCCACCCGGACCGAAATAGCCTCGCTCCTGGCGGCGATCGAGACAGCGTATCAGAGCTCCCTCATTGAAGTGAGGAATCGCGAGGTGGCGGCCGATCAGATCCACCTGGCCCGCGAGCAGTTCGGCGTGGGTCTCGCGACCTTCCTGCAGCTTGTGGAGGCGGAGGCGCTCAAGGCCCAGGCCGATCGAGATCATCTGGAGTCGATTTTTCGCTTCCACGAGGCGATCGCTCAGCTCGAGCTTCTCACGGGGGGGGGCCTCAGCGGGGAGGGCGGATGGGAGGAGTGACGGCGGACGGAGCGAGGAGCTGGGTTACCCGATCGACGGTGCTCGGCGCGCTCGCCCTGTCGTTCCACGCCTGTGACCTTGTCGATCCCACCGCCGTCATCCCGACCACGATCGTGGTCCAGCCCGGAGCGGTCCTCCTCGACGCGATCGGCGCGGAGCTTCGTCTGATGCCGCTCGTTCGCGACCAGGCGGGGGGCACCATCAACGGGATCGAGATCGAGTGGAGCGTGGAGGACGAATCCGTCGCGACGATCTCGCCCACGGGAACGCTCCGAGCCATTTCGAACGGGACCACCAAGGTCCGGGCGCGAGTGGATGGAGCGGTCGGAATGGGGTCGGTCGAGGTCCGACAGAACCCGAGCGCGGTCGATCTCCTCGAGGGCGGCGATCAGCGTGCCCGGGCGGGCACATCTCTGCCCGGATCCATTCGGATGAGGGTCCTCGACCGGCTCGGCACTCCCGTAGCGGGAGCGGGAGTGAGGCTCCGTCCATCGCATGGGGGTTCGGCGCACCCGGACGACACGGTCACGGACGGGGCGGGCGAAGTGACTGTGAGCTGGACGCTCGGGCCCGAACCCGGTACCCAGCACCTCGCGGTGGACACCGGGATCCGACACACCTCCTTCCTTCTCGCGGCGGCCGAGAACGAGGATGGACGCGTCCCCTTCCGGATCGACTTCCGCTTCCTGACCGAGCCCGCTCCCCCGGTGCGAGAGGCCTTCCAGGCGGCCGCCCGCAGGTGGGAATCGATCCTGATCGGGAAGTTGAGCCCGGTCCTTCTTCAAGTGCCGGCAGGGCGATGCGGCGCAAACGCGCCAGCGCTGGACGAGGTAGTGGACGACCTCCTCATCCTCGTCACCCTGGAGTCGATCGCCGGGGGGGGCGAGGGGATCGCGGCGGCGTCGAACCCCTGCTTCCTGCGCCAGGACGGACTCCATCCGCTGGCGGGTCAGCTCAGGCTCGAGGTCTCCGATCTCGACGCCCTTCTCCAAGCCGGGATCCTGGAGCCGCTCATCGTGCACGAGATCTCGCACGTCCTGGGCGTAGGCTCGCTCTGGGGTCACTTCGAGTTCCTCAACCTCCCTTCACTCCCGGACGCTCTCGGCGCCGACACCCATTTTTCCGGTCCGCGGGCGATCGCCGCCTTCGGGAGGGTCGGAGGCGCGGGGTACGCCGGTCTGCCGGTCCCGGTGGAAAACAGCGAGGGGGGGGAAGGGACCCAGGACCGCCATTGGCGGAAGTCGGTGTTCGGCACCGAGCTCCTCACGGGGTTCCTTCACGTGGGGGAGGCGAACCCGCTCAGCGAGGTGACGATCGAGTCGCTCGCCGACCTCGGCTATGTCGTGGACCGGAGTCGGGCCGACCCCTTCGCGCTCCCGTCCAGACACGCGGCCACGAGGGGGCAATGGGACGGGTTCGAAATCGTGGACCGAAGCAGGCGCAGTCCTCTTCCCGTTCTCGACGCCGACGGAGCGGTGGTCGGAGCGCTTCTCCCGCGCTCCTGGCGTTGAGGGTGATACTCCTGGAAGCGATGGCGCGAGCCTGATTCAAACCTCCGGGCCCCATGCAACGTCCTATCTGTTGAAGTGAGGCGGCACCGACGCCCCCTCCGCGCAGGCACCAGAACTGACGAGCCCGACCGCGTGAATGCAACAGCCGTGACGGCCCCCCTTCAGGATACCGGACCCCTTGTGGCGCGGGCTCAGGCCGGTGACCTGAGGGCCTTCGAGACCCTCTATCGGGCGCACCATGCCCGGGTCTATGGCATCTGCATGCGGATGGCCCGATCCGCCGATCAGGCCGAGGAGTGGGCGCAGGAAGCCTGGGTCAAGGCATGGGAGCGGCTGGAGTCCTTCCGGGGTGAAAGCGCGTTCACCACCTGGCTCCACCGGCTCACGGTGAATCTGGTGCTCGATCGAAGGCGAAGCGAAGGACGACGGAGTGCACGCTTCGAGTCTACGGAGGACTTTGGGGGGCTCGACCATCGGGCCACACCCGCGGCCCCCCCAGGGCTTTCGATGGATCTGGAACGAGCGGTGGCGATGCTTCCGGACGGCGCGCGGACGGTCTTTCTGCTCTACGACGTCGAGGGGTTCAGGCACCACGAGATTGCGGAGCAACTGGGCGTGGCGGTCGGCACGGTCAAGGCGCAGCTCCACAGGGCGAGACGACTACTCAGAGAGGCACTGGAACGATGAGACACCCGAGCGAAGAGACGCTGAACGACCTGGCCGAAGGGCTCCTGGAGCCGGTCGAGGCCACCCAGGTCGAACTCCACCTGAGGGAGTGTCCCGAGTGCGCGGCCACGGTCGAGGGGCTTCGCGGGCTCCTTCAGGAAGCCGGGAAGCTGGCCGAGGGGCCGGTCGACGCGCCCGACCTCTGGGCTTCCATCGAGTCGGGAATCAGGGGTTCGTCCCGCCCTCCCCTCGATGACCTGGCGCGCCGCCGACGGATCCGGGTCGAAGCGGGAGGAAGGGGGCACGAGGCACGGAAGGCGTGGTCAACGCCCGGTCTGCGAGCTGCCGCCGCAGTCCTTCTCGTGGCCGTCTCGTCGGGCGTGACCTACCTCGCAATGCGCCCCGCTCTTCCGGGTGTGGAGAACATCTCCCCGGCCGCAGTCTCGCCGGGCCCCGATTCCGAAACAGAGGGGGTGCGCCTCGCGTCCAACGCCCCCGAATCGATGTCGGACGCGTATGGACCGGCCATCCAGGAGCTCGAGCGAATCCTGGATGCAGAGAAGGAGCAGATGGATCCAGCCACCGTCGCGGTCGTGGAGGAGGCTCTCCGTGTGATCGACCGCGCAATCGCGGAGGCCGCTGCGGCCCTCGCGGCCGACCCCGGAAGTGCGGCGGCACTCCGCTCACTCAGTACAACCTATGACAGCAAGGTGCACCTCCTGCGTCAGGCTGCTGCCCTGGCTCGGGGGGCGTGACCCTCATGCACATCAACGCACAAGTGACCCACAGGGAGAACACCAGAATGAATACATTGCATGGACCCAGGCTTGCAGGGGGTCTCCTGACCCTCGTGCTGGTGCTCGCGGGCGGCGAAGGCCGGCTCGAAGCGCAGACCACCCGTATCGATGAGACTCGACCCATCGCCGCCGACGCCTCTGTCGAGCTCCGCACCGTCTCGCACAGCCTTCAGATCGAACGCTGGGATCGAAACGAGATCCGGATCACGGGGGAGTACGAGGCGGAGTGGGAGGAAATCGAAATCAGTGGCTCGGAGCGTTCGTTCCGGTTCGAAGTCCGGCACCTCGACCGACGGGGGAGCTGGAGTCGGCGGGGCTCCTCGAACAACCTTCGAATCCAGCTTCCCGCCGGAGTGCGCCTGAATGCCTCCACCGTCTCCGGGGAGATCGAAACGGCGGGCCTCAGCGGTGCACTCTCGCTCTCGTCGGTATCGGGAGAGATCGAGGTCACGGGGAACCTTGAGCGTGTCGATTTCAACTCCGTGAGCGGGGCGGTGACCTACCGGGGGAACGCACCCGCAGTGCGACTCCGGACCGTGTCGGGACACGCCGCATTCAGCGGAAATACTCCCGATCTGAGGATGAACTCAGTGAGCGGGCGCATCGAGGCGGCCGGAAACATGGAGTCGATCGACCTCCAGTCCGTGAGCGGACAGGTGACGGCGAACCCCTCGGGGCCGGTGCGCTTCGCCCAGATGAACGCGGTCTCCGGTGACATCCATTTCACGGGGGCGCTGGCGCCCGACGCGACGCTCGAGGCCGAGAGCCACTCGGGGCGGGTCGAGCTGACGCTCCCGAGGGGGACCTCGGCACGGTTCGAGCTGAGCACCTTCTCGGGTGGAATCCACGCGGACTTTCCCGGGATGGAGAATGCCAATCGGAACCGGGGACGCTTCACCCCCCAGGAATCCGTGAGCTTCACCAGCGGGAGCGGGTCGGCCCGTGTCGAGGCCAGCTCCTTCTCCGGAACCATCCGCATCCGGGGCGGAGGCTGAACAGGATCATACGCATGGGAAAAAGGCGGCTCAGGGAGTAGCGCGGGAAGCCGGGTGCCAGGTCGCACCCGGCTTTCCTATTTCACCAGGTAGATCCACACCCAGCCGCCCACGTAAGCCAGAAGCAGTATGATCCCTTCCCGCCGTCCGATCGATCTCCGCCACCGAACGATGGGAAGGAGCAGAACGGACATCGCCACCACGACCAGGTATTCCACCGAGAGCACCCGGGGAAGAACCGCGATCGGAGCCACGAGCGCCGTCGTACCGAGCACGAATGTGAGGTTGAAGATGTTCGACCCCACGATATTGCCCACCGCCAGATCGGCCTCGTCCCGATAGGCCGCCACAAGCGTCGTGGCCAGCTCGGGAAGCGAGGTTCCCACGGCCACGATCGAAAGTCCGATCACCATCTCCGAGAGTCCGAGTGACGCCGCGAGATCGGTGGCGCCGTACACGATTCCGCGACCCCCGATCACCAGACCGACCGATCCGACAGCAATGAGCCCGATGGGAGCGAGGAGATCTCTCGCTCCCAGAACCCGCGCTCCCTTCGTCTGCTCGATCTTCACACCCGCTGCCCCCAGAAGCTCCATCCTGTCGCCGCGGCCCTTGGAGAGTACCGAAATCAGATAAAAGATGAGCACCGCAGCAAGCACCGACCCTTCCAGCCGTCCCAGGTCCAGGTCCCACATGAGAGGAAAGAGGAGGAGCGTCACCCCGAGCATCCATGGGATCTCCCGAGTCACGACCCTCGGTCTCACCGCAAGCGGCCGGAACACGGCCGTGATCCCCAGGATCAACCCGACATTCGCCAGATTCGAACCCAGCACGTTCCCCACGGCGAGGTCCGGGCTTCCCTGCATGGCAGCGAGCAGACACACCGCGAGTTCGGGCGCCGATGTACCGATCGACACCAGGGTGAGTCCTACCACGATCGGTGAGATCCCGAGACGCGTCCCCAATGTGGCCGCGCCCTTCACGAGAGCCTCGGCGCCCACCCAGAGCAGGGCGATTCCCCCAGTGAGCGCGAGCATGGGAAGGTTCATCGAGCCAGCCACGCCGTGAAGTCCGCGAGGGAGCGCGTGTTCACCACATTCTTCGCGCCGATCCAGCCCCTTCGTGCCTGTTCGATCCCGGAGTCCATGTGAGCGAGCCGGTCGACGTGGTGGGCATCGGTATCCACGATGACATCGACCCCCAGCTCCCGTGCCCGGAAGAGGTGGCGGTCGTGAAGATCGAGCCTTCGCGGGCTGGCGTTCAGTTCCACCGCCACCCGGTTCTCCTTCGCTGTCTCAAGTATCGCCTCCATGTCGACAGGATACGGCTCTCTCCGGTTGATGAGCCGCCCCGTGGGGTGGACCAGCACATCCACCATGGGGTGCTGGAGCGCTGCGCAGATTCTTCGGGTCTGTGTCTCCGAATCGAGCTCGAAGTGCGAGTGCACCGCCACCAGGACGATGTCCAGCTCCTCCAGAACGCTGTCCGGGAGGTCCAGTGACCCATCCTTGAGGATGTCCACCTCACAGCCGCTGAAGATATGAAGCCCCGCAACCCTGGCTCGAACCTCGTCGATCTCGATCCACTGATCCCGGAGCCGTTCGGGAGTGAGCCCCCTGGCCACGGTGACGGCCTGGGAGTGGTCCGTGATGGCGATATACTCATATCCCCGCCCCGCCGCCGCCCGGGCCATTTCTTCGATGGAATGAGAGCCGTCGCTCCAGGTGGTGTGCATGTGGAGATCGCCCCGGATGTCCCGGCCCGTCAGCAGCTCGGGCAGTTCCCCGGCCCTCGCGGCAGCGATCTCACCCCGATTCTCCCGCAGGACGGGATCGATCCAGGGCAGACCCACCGCGGCGAAGACTTCCTCTTCCGTGCGCCCACCCACCCGTTCCCCCTCGCCAGGGGCGAGTTCGTCGGGGTCCACCCCTTCCGGCACACGGAAGACCCCGTACTCCGAAACCCTGAGCCCCGCGCCCTTCGCGAGCCTCCGGATCTCAACGTTGTGTTCCATCGACCCGGTGAAGTAGTGGAGCGCCGCTCCGAAGCTCTCTTCGGGCACGATCCGGAGATCCACCGCGAGTCCGTTCCTGAGGACGATGCGCCCGCGGGTGGATCCCGCACGTTCCACCCGATCTGTGCCCTCATAGGCGGTGAAACGCTCCATGACCCGTTCCGCGCTCCCGGATACCGTTGCCAGCAGGTCGATGTCGCCGACCGTCTCCATGCCGCGCCGGTAGCTCCCCGCGACCTCCACCTGCTCTACCCCAGGGATTCCCGACAGGAGTTCGAGGATCGGGCGGATCCTTCGCGCGGCCTCATCCCTGCGGAACCGCCCCTGGTGTTTTCGGAAATCCGCGAGTGCGCGAACAAGCTTCTCGGCGCTCTTCTCTCCGAATCCTTCGAGGCTGGCCACCGCCCCGCGAACGAGCCCAGCCTCCAGCTCATCCGGCGTGGTGACACCCAGCTCCTTCCAGAGCCTCTTCACCTTCTTCGGCCCGAGGCCCTCGATGCGGGTGAGCACCGCGAGGGAACGCGGAACCTCCTGCGTCACCTCACCCACCAGCGCCAGCTCCCCGGTGGAGAGCAGTTCCCGGATATGCGCGGCCATGTCCGTCCCGATGCCCGGCAGGTCGGTCAGCTCCTCGTCGGCCGCAACCATGGCCGACAAAGGACGGGTCAGGCCACGGATTGTCCGCACCGCATTCCGGTACGCGCGAATGCGGAAGGGGTTGGCCCCTCGGATTTCGAGCAGGTCGGCCAGCTCGTTCAACTGCTCGGAGATTTCCTGATTTTCCATCCGGAAAGGGTAACGAGAGGCGGGGCCGGCGTCACCCATCCCTTGCCCGGGAGGCAGCCGCACCGCAAGCTACCCCGACCCCGCACATCCTTCTCCGGAGCCACTCCCATGCTTTGCACAAGCCGGATCCGTTTTCCCATGGCCCTTCTGGCTCTGACCGTACCCGTGACGGGAGCGGCACAGATCCAGGACTACGAGACCGTGGTCCCCCCTTCCGCCGAGAGCCGACCCGGGCTTTTCCACGTTCACGAGGTGGGCGAGCGGATCCTGTTCGAGGTTCCGGATTCGATCCTCGGGCGTGACATGGTCATCATGAGCCGATTCGCGCAGGCGCAGGAAGGGCTCTCGGATGGGGGTGCGAACCTGGCCCCGCACATGACCGTCCGCTGGGAACGCAGGGAGGATCGCATCCTCCTGAGGGCCATCTCCTATGCCTCGGTCGCAGACGAGGGAAGTGCGGTCCATCTCGCGGTCGAGAACTCGACCTTTCCGCCTGTCCTCGCCTCCCTCCCGATCGAGGCTCGGGGCGAGGGGAGTTCCGTCATCGATGTCACGGATCTGTACCTGGGCGATCACCCCGCGTTCTCGCTCCCGCGGAATCGCCGCACCCAGCTTCAGGTGCGTGCGCACGATCGCTCGCGAAGCTGGCTGGAGTGGACCCGCAGCTTCCCGATCAATGTCGAGATCCGGGTGGTTCGGACCTATGCCGCGGACTCTCCGCCTTCGAATGCGAGGGGTGGGGCAGTTTCCTTCGCCGTGCATCACTCGATGATCCTCCTCCCGGAGGAACCGATGATGCCGCGCCTCTACGACGAGCGCGTGGGACTCAGCTCGCTTTCCGTCACGAACTACTCGAGCGACTTCCAGGGGGTGCGTCCCGACCGGTACCTGCGCCGGTACCGCCTCGAGCCCTCGGACCCTGAGGCGTTCGCGCGCGGGGAGCTTGTGGACCCCGTGAAGCCGTGGGTGTGGTACATCGATCCCGCGACGCCTCCCGAATGGGTTCCATACTTCATGGCCGGAATCCTCGAGTGGAATGAGGCCTTCGAGATGGCCGGGTTCCGGAATGCGATCGAGGTCTATCTGGCCCCCACCGAAGAGGAGGACCCCGACTTCTCCCTCCTCGATGCCCGCTACTCCGTCATTCGCTATGTGGCGACTCCGGTACGGTCGGCGAACGCCGGAGGGGACGTCGTGGACCCCCGCTCCGGCGAGGTCATCCGTTCACACATGAACATGTACCACGGGCTCGCGGAGCGGATGCGCTGGCAGCTCGTCTCGCAGGTGGCCACGGCGAACCCCCGGTTCCGCACCAGCCAGATGTCCGAGGAAGACATGGGGGAAGCGCTCAGGTACGTGGTCTCGCACGAATCTGCCCATGCGGTCGGACTCCCGCACAACCAGCGCGCCAACTTCGTTTTCCCCGTCGACTCGATCCGGAACCCCGATTTCGTGGAACGCATGGGGCACTCCGCCTCGTCCGTCGGCCGGACCCGCTTCAACTACGCCGCACAGCCCGGAGACGGGGTGGCTCCCGAGCGCCGGATCGGGCTCTGGGACAAGTTCGCCGTGATGTGGGGGTACCGTCCGATCCCGGGGGCTGCCACTCCCGAAGAGGAGTCCGCGGTGCTGGATCAGTGGATCGTGGAGCGATCCCACCTCCCATGGTTCCAGTTCGCTTCCGCACTGTTCGGGATGGATGTCGAGTGGGATCCGTATCGGATGACCGAGGGAATCTCCGATGATCCGGTGGAAGCCGCGATCCTCGGAATGCGAAACCTCCGGGTCGCCCATGAGGAGCTCATGGACTGGGTGCTGGAGGAAGGGGATGACTACTATGAACTGGAAACCCATCATCTCCAGCTGCTCACGCAGTGGAACCGATATGCGGAGCATGCCGCCGCGGCCGTCGGAGGCTCCTGGACCCATCACAAACGGTTCGGGGAAGAAGGGCCGGTATACCGTGCCATCGAGCCCGAGTACCAGCGGAAGGCGATGCGCTTCCTCGACGAACATGTGCTCCAGACCCCCACGTGGGCACTCGACCTGGATCAGCTCCGGCGGCTCGAACACGTCGGCATCGTCGAGCGGGTCCGCGCGTTTCAGGAGCTCGCCGTGCAGCGCCTCCTCAACCATGCACGCCTCGCACGGATGATCGAGCACGAGACCTTCCTCGGTTCGGCCACGTATCGGCCCGCCGACATGCTCGACGACACGCGCGAGATGGTCTGGCGGGAGATTCGATCCAGCCAGTCGATTGACACATACCGGAGAAACCTCCAGCGCGCATGGCTCGATCAGGCGCACTTCCTCCTGCACGAAGCCGAGTCGGAGCACTGGTCGCCCCCCGGGTCGGGCAATCTCCGGGTGGGGAACAACAACGATCCACCGCTGAACGCCGACCTCCACATCGGACAATCGGACATCCGCCCCCTCATCCGCGATCAGCTCACCCTGCTACGCGGGGAAATCGAGCAGGCGCTCGCCTCTGCGGGTGGTGACCGCATGACCCGAATCCACCTCGAAGACTCCCTCAACCGCGTGAACGAGGCCCTTCGATGAGATCCATCCACGAAGCCACATCGAGCCGCGAGGCTCCCGTTTCCATTCCACTTCACCCCGAAGCAAGCTCCCGGAGATCGAACATGCGCTCCCCTGTCCCAGTCATGCTCCTGTGTGTCGGCGCCCTCTTCGCGCCCCCGGCTGCAGATCTTTCCGCCCAGATGCAGGACTACGGAAGCATCGTCCCTGCCTCGGCCGAGTCCCGCGAAGGGCTCTTCGACGTTCATCAGGTGGACGGCAAGCTGCTCTTCGAGATCCCTGACGGGATGCTCGGGCGCGACATGATCATCATGAGCCGCTATGACAAGACCCAGGAAGGGCTCGCCGATGTGGGCGCGATGATGGCACCCAACATCATGGTCCGCTGGGAACGGCGCGACGATCGGATCTTCCTCCGGGCGATCTCGCACTCCACCACGGCCGACGACGGCTCCAACGTGAACCTCGCGGTGGAGAACTCGAACTTTGCGCCGGTCCTCCAGGCCTTCCCAATCCAGGCGCGGGGAAGCGGGAGCTCCGTGATCGATGTGACCGACCTCTACATGGGCGATCACCCGGCCTTCTCCCTCCCCCGGGCCCGTCGGGCCCAGCTCCAGGTCCGCTCGTACGATCGGAATCGAAGCTGGATGGAGTATGCGAAGAGCTTCCCGATCAATGTGGAGATCCGCGTCGTTCGCACGTACGCGGCCGATCAGCCCCCTTCGAATCCGAGGGGCGGGGCCATCTCCTTCGAGGTGAACCACTCCATGGTCCTCCTCCCCGAAGAGCCCATGATGCCGCGGCTCGCCGATGAGCGCGTCACCTACATCTCGGTCACGCAGACGGACTACTCGAGAGACTTCCAGGGCGTTCGCCCCTACGAGTACATCCGGCGCTACCGGATGGAGCCCTCCGACCCCGAGGCCTGGGCACGCGGCGAACTCGTCGATCCGGTCCGGCCGTGGGTCTGGTACATCGATCCGGCCACCCCGCCCGAGTGGGTCCCCTTCTACATCGCTGGAATCGAGGAATGGAACGAGGCCTTCGAGCTGGCGGGGTTCCGGAACGCCATCCAGGCGCGCCCCGCCCCCACGCCCGAGGAAGATCCCGACTTCTCGCTGCTCGATGCCCGGCATTCGGTCGTCCGCTACGTGCCCAGCTCCACGCGCTCCGCCAACTCGGGAGGAGACGTGGTCGACCCGAGGTCGGGAGAGGTGATCCGGGCGCACACGAACATGTACCACGGGCTCGATGAGCGGCTGCGCTGGTGGCTCTATTCGCAGGTCGCGACCGCCAACCCGAACTTCCAGACGAGCCATCTTTCGCAGGAAGACATCGGCGAGGCCATCCGCTACGTGGTCTCGCATGAAACCGCCCACTCGGTGGGACTTCCGCACAACCAGATGGCCAACTTCGTGTACCCGGTCGATTCGCTCAGGAACCGGGACTTCGTGGAGCGGATGGGTCACTCCGCATCGTCCGTAGGCCGCACCCGGTACAACTACATCGCCCAGCCGGGCGACAATGTGCCCCCGGAGCGCCGCATCGGACTCTGGGACAAGTTCGCCGTGATGTGGGGATACCGGCCCATTCCCGAAGCCGATAGCCCCGAAGAGGAATTCGCGACGCTGAACCAGTGGGTCCTGGAGCGCGCCCATCTCCCCTGGTTCCGCAGTGCCGAGGCGCTCTTCGGGATGGACGTGGAGTGGGATCCCCGCCGGATGACCGAGGGGATTTCGGACGACCCGGTCGAGGCGGCCGTATATGGAATGCAGAACCTGCGCACCGCATCCGAGCGACTCATGGACTGGGTTCTGGAAGAAGGGGATGACTACTACGAACTCGAAACCCACTACCTGCAGAACCTCACCCAGTGGAACCGGTACGCCGAGCACGCCGCCGCTGCGGTGGGCGGCTCCTGGACGCATCACAAGCGGTACGGGGAAGAGGGATGGAACTACACCCCGATCGAGCCCGAATACCAGCGGAAGGCGATGCAGTTCATCGATGAGCATGTTCTGAGCACTCCGACATGGGCGCTCGACATCGACCAGCTCCGCCGCCTCGAGCACGCAGGAGCGGTAGAGCGGATCCGCGCCTACCAGGAACTCGCGGTCCAGCGCCTCCTGAACCATGCACGACTGGCCCGGATGATCGAGCACGAGGCCTTCCTGGGAGATGCCACCTACCGTCCCGCGGAGATGCTCGACGACGCCCGGGAGATGGTCTGGCGCGAGGTCGGGTCACGTGGGGCCATCGACACGTACAGGAGGAACCTGCAGCGGGCGTATCTGGACCAGTCCCATCACCTTCTGCACGAGGCCGAATCGGACTCCTGGTCACCCCCGGGATCGGGTAACCTCCGCGTGGGGAACAACAATGATCCGCCGCTGAATGCCGACCTCCACATCGGTCAGTCCGACATCCGTCCGCTGATCCGGGATCAGCTTACCCAACTGAGGGGCGAGGTCCAGGCGGCGCTGAGCTCCGGGGTTAATGACCGCATGACGCGGATCCATCTGGAAGACGCGCTCGTGCGCATCGATCGAGCGCTGCGGTAGGGGGGAGTGCCCGGGCGATGGGGTGGGGCACCTCCCCCATTGCCCGGGCCGGTTGTCCGGCTGCCTACCCCACCTTCTCTGACCGGGCCCCGGCAAACATGGCCGCCTGTTTCACCGTCCGGGCCACCTGAGCCACACCCACTCCCGAGCAGGCCACCCAGGGGCAGGTGATGGCGGAACGGAGCGATCGACCGAATTCCGTACGCATGAATCGGATGAGGACCAGGGCGTCATGGCGCTCCGCTGCCGCTACGGATTCCTCGAGCGTCTTGGACCAGTTTCCGCCCCACCCGGTGGGAATGTGGTGGATCCGGATCGGCGTCCCTTCGGCCTCGAGAAGAGCGCGAACCCGCTCCTCGAGTGCATGCTGACGCTCATCGCCCCCGACAATCAGGATCCGCCAGGGCTGATCTGCGCGCCGCGGGGGCGGAAGGGGCTCGTCCGGTTCGCCGAACTCGCGCTTCCAGGCCGTGAGTCGGCTCTCCATGTCTTCCGTCCAGGCCGGATCCAGACCATAGCTCCGCGCCTGCGACACGATCGCGTCGGCATCAAGCTCAACCGACCACCGGTTCGAGGCGAGGATCTCCGCGAGCCGCCCACGGAGCACCCCTACGGCCTCCTCGTAGCGTTCGGTCGCTTCCAGCAGGCCGATCCGTGCCCACGCCACATCCTCGGGTGACCAGATCGGCGCGACCCGCCGGGGATCCGAGAGGAGCTCGAGGAACTCCTCGCGACCGAATCCGCTCCGAGCGAGCTCCTCCAGGCGATCGAGCACATGGCTGGCATCCTCCGGACGTGGAGAGCCCTCCATCAGCAGAATCGGAAGCGCTCTCCGGTACGCTCGGGCTCGCCGCTCGCCTCCGACTTCCGGATCGTCTGCGTACGCCAGCAGATGAATGGCAACGGCCGGAGTCTGCTGCACCGCCCGGCTTGCGCCCAGGTCGTCGAGCACCTGGGGACCCTGTCGGTCCAGCACGTGAGCCAGCAGGTCCTCTGCCAGCCCGTCCTCGTGCGTTTCCAGCGCTGCCAGCACGTCGGGGAGGAAGGGACGGTGGATGCGTCCTCCCTCGGTCAGACCCTGCACGAGGAGATCGCGGGCTCGCGGCAGCCGCGTGTACTCCATGTTCATCGCTTCGGCGATCCCGGTGGCGATCTTCACTCGCGCGAGCAGCGTCTGCCGACGGTATGAGCTGGGCCGAATGAGGAAGCTCGTGAGGGCGATCGAGAGAAGGTCGCGTGCCTCGGCCCATTCCCCGCGCCCCATGGCGAGCACCGCAAGTGGCCAGGCCCCGTGGCTCGCGAACCAGCTTCGGGTTTCCTCGGCCTCGCGGAAGCGGCGCGCCCCCCGCTCGAGTGCGCGGATCACCTCGGTCTTCTCGACATCACTTCGCCAGAGCCCCACGTCGGCCAGGGAGCGCAGCCCGGTGTCGAGCAGCCCCAGGTCGGCAAGCACCATGGCGCGCAGGTCCAGCTTGGTCTCCTCTGCGAGCAGGCGTTCGAGCAGTTCCCGCGCGCGCTCCGTCTCCCGGAGCTGTCGATAGCAGTGAGCCCGCCGCCTGCGAATTTCGAGGAAGAAGGGCTCCGTCGTATCCTCTCCGGTCGCCTCCAGACGATCCATGATCTCACCCAGACGATCGAAGAAGGGACGCGCGCGTTCCACATTGGACTCATCCAGGAGGCGGGTGCCCACCTGCAGGAGGAGAGCGATGAGGGTCGGGTTGGCGAGAAGGTGCTCCGGCGTGAGAATCCGGGCTCCCTCCGGCTCCCTTCCTTCCCGGCAGAGGGCGTCGAACAGGATGGGAACCACCATCCGACCCTCCGGGGTCTCGGCCCCCCGAAAGTGATCGATGTGGGGGTCATGGTCGAAGCGGTGAAGGATCGCCTCCCTTTTTCCTCGCCGGGACATCGCCGCGAGCCACCCCGCCAGATACCATCGGCGTCTCGGCTCGTTCTCGGCCGCGAGCGCTTCCCGGTACTCCCTTCCCGAGAGACCGTCCAGGAACCCCCGATGGTAGTAACTCACGTGGCGAGATGAGTTGAGCCCCATGAACTCATCCACCATGTCCTCCATTTCTGCCCGGTCGGCAGCACCCGAAACGCCCTGCTGCGAGTCCACCGCAGCCCGGATGAGCGCCCGGTCGAGCACGGTGAAGGGGGTGTCAGGGACGGAATCGCGACCGCGCAGCCCCGTGCGGATGTCCCGGATGAGCTCGGGCTCCGGCGTAAGGTACTCCTCGCCGTCTTCGGTCTGGATCGGCTCCACCACCGCTTCCATGTCGCCCTCTTTCGAGTCGAACCGGGGGGGAAGCCACTCATCGAGGCCGGGCGCGAGAATGGGCGTCGCGAGCATGACCGCAACCAGGTACACGACCACGTCATCCGCCGGGAACTCGTCGAAGAGACGTTCGGCCGCAGCGGACGCATCTGCGGGCGCAACCGGGCCGTCGAAGGCATCGTCAGCCTTCCCCCCGACATGCGGAACTCCGAGCAGCTCCAGATTCCGGCTCAGGAGGTCAGCTCGCGCGTTCATCAGAAAGGCCTGAAACACGGCCCCCGGTGTGGGGAGCCTTCGACCCGGAAGACGTGCCGCGTGCCGCGCCGCCTCCGAGGGCTGCATCTTCTGAAGTGTGCCTTTGCGGAATCCGGCTGCGGCCGCGATCGCATCGAGGAGCTCGCCCGCGACCTGGCCATAGTCCGGACTCTCGAGTACCGCGGTGACGGCTTCCACTCGAAGCCCCGAGGGCATGGCTCCCCAGAGTTTCGGAAGGGACCAGCGCTCAGAAGGCTCAGCCAGGAAGCGAGCCAGCGAGGGAGAGAGCGACGGCGATCGGGAGCGTTCGCCCGGCATGTCGATCTCCTCGCTGGAACGTGAAGGGCAATATTTCCACTCAAAGTGCATGGCGAGGGGGGTGGGGGAAAGGGCAGGCCGCCCGGGGCCCGGTCGCGACTACAGCAGGATCAGTCGGCTGCGGCCTCCGCTTCCTCGAGCATCTGGAGGAACTCCGCCTCGTCCGCGACACGCACCCCGAGCTCCTCGGCACGCACGAGCTTGGATCCGGCGGCTTCCCCCGCCACCACGACATCGGTTTCCCCGCTCACGGAGGAGACGACCTTCCCGCCGAGCCCCTCGACCCGCTTCTTCGCCTGCGAGCGGGAGAGGGATGTCATCCCTCCGGTGAAGACGAAACGGAGCCCTTCCCACGGCCCCCCCTCGCCCTTCGGCGGCGCCACCACGAGTGCCTCCATTTTCGACTCGAGCGCGTCGATGGCCGCTCGGTTGTGGGCGTCATCGAAGAACTCCGCGATCTGCTCCGACATGCGGGGTCCGATGCCGGGGACGGTCTCGAGTGCCTCGCGACCGGCGCCCCGAATCGCCTCGAGCGTCCGGAAGTGCCGGGCCAGATCCGCGGCGACCGCCACTCCCACCTCCGGAATCCCGAGCCCGTGGAGGAAGCGCTCCAGTTCGGTCGTCCGCCGCGCCTGAATCGCGCGCTCGAGGTTCAGTGCGGACTTCTCAGCGAAGCCGGGAAGGGGCTGAAGCAGCTCTGCCGTCAGGTCGAAGAGCTCAGCCGGCCCGGTCACGAGGCCGCGATCCACCAGGAGCGAGGCGGTTTCCTCGCCGAGACCCTCGATGTCCAGCGCATGGCGCGAAGCGAAATGCACGATCCGCTGTTTGAGCTGGGCGGTGCAGCCGAAGCGATTGGGACACACCGTGAAGGGGCCCCGCTCCTCCACGGCGGTCCCGCAGTTGGGGCATTCCACCGGCATCACGAAGGGCAGGCTCCGCTCGCGTCCCGGCTCCGCTACCACCTCCACCACCTGGGGAATCACGTCCCCCGCCCTCTGCACGCGTACGAGGTCGCCCTCCCGCACATCCTTCCGCACGAGTTCCTCCCGGTTGTGAAGCGTGGCCCGGGAGACGGTCACGCCACCTACCTCCACCGGGCGCAGGAGCGCCACCGGCGTGAGAACGCCGGTTCGCCCCACCTGAACCGCGATTCTCTCGATACGGGTGACCTCCTTTCGAGGCTCGAACTTGAATGCGAGCGCCCAGCGGGGGTGTCTCGACGTCGTCCCCAGATCGGCCCGCTCGTCCAGATCGTTCAGCTTGATCACCACCCCGTCGATCTCGTAGTCCAGCGAGTCGCGGTCCCGATCGAAGGCCGCGTGGTAGTCGATGACCTCCTCCACACTCCGCACGAGCGACACGCGTTCCGGAGTCTTGAACCCCCAGTCCCGGAGCGCCTCGACTCCCTCGTGGTCGGTGCGGAAGGCGGCGCCGCGAAGCTCCAGGATATCGTAGGCCAGGCATTCCAGGGGACGCGACGCCGTGATCGAGGAATCGAGCTGGCGGACGGCGCCCGCCGCCGCGTTCCGGGGATTCGCGTACGGCTCCGAGCCCCTCTCCAGAAGCGACTCGTTCAGCGCCTCGAAGGCCGTGAGCGTCATCAGAACTTCCCCCCTGACCGCCAGAAAGGGAGGGACGGGCCGAACGCTGTCCCGCAGGCGGAGCGGTGCGCTGGGGACGGTCCTGAGGTTCTCGGTGACTCCCTCCCCCCGACGCCCGTCGCCCCGGGTCACCGCCCGGGTCAGCACGCCCTCCTCGTAGACGAGTTCCAGCGAGAGCCCGTCCAGCTTCGGCTCGAGAAGGTATTCCAACGCATCGGACTCGACCGCCTTCCGCATCCGATCGTCGAACCGGCGCACCTCGTCCGCGTCCTGCGTGGAATCGAGAGAGAGCATGGGCGCCGTGTGCTCGACCGTCGGCAGGTCATCCCTCGGGGGTGCCCCGACCCGATGCGTGGGGGAGTCGGGCGACGCGAACTCGGGGTGAGCCTGCTCGAGCTCCTTCAGACGGCGAAACAGAATGTCGTACGCTCCATCCGAGATCTCCGGCGCGCCCTCGACATGGTACAGGTGGTCGTGGTGGCGGATCTCGGCCCGAAGCGCTTCGATCTCTTCCCTTTCGGTCAAGTTCTTTCCGGTCATCCGATTGCGCATCCTGAAGGTCTGTCGATCGCCGTGCGAATTGAGAAGGTTGGAATCCAGAGGTCCGGCTCCTATCTTCGGTCGCTCGGCGCTCCCGCGGAAGGGGGACACCCGAACTCCATTCCGCATTCCCCATGCCCCCCCGGGAGATCGGTGACTCCAGACCTCGACCGACTTCGGAGCGACACCCCGGGGTGCGGCCACCGCATCCATCTGAACAACGCGGGGGCCTCGCTCATGCCGACCCCGGTTCTGGATGCGGTCAGGGCTCACCTCGAGCTCGAATCCCGGATCGGGGGATACGAAGCGGCCGATGCCCGATCGGACGCCATCGAGGCCGCCTATCGCCATGTCGAGGCCCTCATCGGCGCCGATCCCGGGACGGTCGCGTTCACGGAGAACGCCACCGCATCCTTCGCACAGGCGCTCTCGAGTATCCCCTTCCGCGAGGGCGACCTGCTCCTCACCACGCGGAACGACTACGTCTCGAACCAGTTGATGTACCTGTCGCTCCGGGACCGTCTCGGCATCCGGGTGGAGCACGCGCCCGAAAGCCCCGACGGAGGAACGGACTCGGCGGCCTTCGCGGATCAGGTGCATCGCCTCCATCCCCGAATGGTGGCGATGACCCACATCCCCACGAACTCCGGCCTTGTCCAGGACCCCGTACCGGTGGCCCGGGCCTGCCGGGAACGCGGCATTCCCTTCCTCCTGGACGCCTGCCAGTCGGCAGGCCAGTTGCCGCTCGACGTCTCAGCTCTGGGGTGCACCTTCCTCTCCGCTACCGCGCGGAAGTTCCTGCGCGGTCCCCGGGGCGCCGGCTTTCTCTACATCGACCCCGACGCCCTCGAGCGGGGGCTTACCCCCCTCTTCCCCGATCTCAGGGGGAGCGACTGGATCGAGGCCGGCCTCATGCAACCCGCGCCCGACGCCCGGCGTTTCGAGAACTGGGAGTTCTCCTGGGCGCTCGTCCTCGGGATGGGGGAAGCCGCGCGTTATGCAATTGAAGTCAGAGTGGAAGCGGCTTCGGAGCGGGCCTGGGCGCTCGCAGGCGCGCTGAGAGCGCAGCTTGCCAGGCTTCCAGGGGTGCGGGTTCTGGATCGCGGGCAGATCCTGAGCGCAATCGTCACCGTCGCAGTCGAGGGGAAAGACCCCCGTGTACTCGTGAGAATGCTGCGCGAGCAGGGGATCAACACTTCATCGGTCGATCGCGGATCGGCGGTCCTGGACTTCGATGACAAGGGAGTGGAGGGTGCGCTCAGGCTCTCGCCCCACTATTACAACACCGAGGACGAAGTGGACGCCGCCGTCGCAGCCATCCGAGGCCTGATCTCCGGATGAAGAAGCCCGGCGTCCGTTTCGTAGTCAACCCACAAGCCCTGGGAGGGAGCCCGATTGCAACCGGAGGTTGAACGAGAACTCGTGAGGAAGTGCCGGGCGGGAGACGCCCGGTTCTATGAGCCCCTTGTGAGAGCCTACGAGCCGCAGGGACTCCGCCTCGCACTTGGAATGATGGGGAACCAGGAAGACGCCTGCGACGCGCTTCAGGATGCGTTCGTGAAGGCTTTCCAGGCGCTGGGGCGCTTCGATACGAATCGAAGCTTCGGGCCCTGGTTCTTCCAGATCCTCCGGAATCAGTGCCGCGACATGCTTCGCAGCCGCAAGGCCCGCTTCCGGGTTGAAGTGGTGGATGAGGGGCTCCTGAGTATTCAGAAGGACGAGGGGCCCGGAAGCACGAAGCGGGAGCGGCTCGAGGCGCGCCGCGTCCTGTGGAAGGCGCTGGAAGAGTTGCCGGACGAGACGAGAGAGATTCTGGTGCTGAAAGAGCTTCAGGGCTTCCGATACCAGGAGATAGCGGGGATTCTCGAGATTCCCGAGGGGACGGTGGCGAGCCGCCTGTTCCATGCCCGCAGGGCACTGAAGGAAGCGCTGGAAAGGCAGGGGGCAGGATACCCGTGACGGAGTCGACACGAGGGTTCACCCCCGATGAAGAGGAAAGAGCGGGAATGGACGACCCGATCACGAACGAGACGTTGATGCGGTTCCTCGACGGGGAGCTTCCACCCGAGGAGCGTCGCAGGGTGGAGGAGGCACTGGAGCACTCCACGGAGCTCCGGCGCGAACTCTCCATCTTTCAGGCGATGCACGAGGATCTGTCGGGAATCCGGCTCACGGGTCAACGGATGAATCGGTCGGTGTGGGACACCGTCAATTCCCGACTCACCCGCCCGATGGGGTGGGTCTTCTTCAACACGGGCATCGCGGTATGGACGATCTACGCGATCTACCTCTACGTGACCTCGCCCGCCCCTCCCTTCGAGAAATTCACCGCTGCGGCGGTTGTTATCGGTCTGCTCCTTCTGTTCGCTTCCGTGATCCATGATCGGTATCGTGAGATTCTCACCGATCCGTACCGCCATGTGCAGCGATAGCCGAAAGGGCCGACCATGATCGTAGTGACCACCAGTGAGCTTCCCGGCCTCCGCGTGTCGCGCACTTTCGGGCTCGTCAGGGGCAACACCATCCGGACGAAGCATCTCGGGAAAGACATCCTGGCCCGGATGCGCTTCCTTGTCGGAGGCGAAGTCCGGGAATACACCAAGCTGCTCGCGGAGTCCAGGGAGCAGGCACTCGACCGCATGATCGAGGAAGCCGAACGGCTCGGCGCCAATGCGGTGATCTGCGTGCGCTTTCAGACTTCCGAGGTCATGACCGGTGCATCAGAGATCATGGCTTACGGAACCGCGGTCACAGTGGAGCGGGTCGAGGACTGAGCCCTTCCAGCGCCTCCCTCGTTGCAAGCTCCCCCAGCGCGAGAAACTCCGCACCGTGCTCGAAGTCGAAGGTGCCGTAGCCATCCAGAGCGGGACGGATGTACAGGAGGGGCGGCTCGACCCACTTTTCGACCTGCTCCCTCCGGCGGCGTCCGGACATGATCGAGAAGACCCGCTGGTGGATCGACAGCATCCCCCCCTTCACCACGGTCCCGGCGTCGCTCTCGGGACCCGACCCCACATCCACCGCCACGATCGAGGTCGCTCCGAGTTCGCGTGCGCGGGCGAGCGGGAGCGCATCCGCCGTCCCTCCGTCGGTATACCGCCCACCCGGCAGGCGGGCGGGCGGGTAGAAGAGGGGGAGTGCGGACGAAGCATAGACGGCGTCGACCAGCGAGACATCGGTACGCGCCCCCGGACCGAACCACTCCGTTCGCCCCGAACCCAGTTCTACCGCATTGGTCTGGAACCGCACTTCGAGTGCCGTCCATCCCGCCTCGGGGAGGGTGCGCTCGAGGTACTCGCGAAAGACATCTCCCCGGAAGAGGGCCGGACTCCGGATGCCGTTCACCCAGAGTGCCCGTCGCTGAACCCGGGCGATATCGGATCGCTTCAATTTGAGCGCTTCCGCCTCCAGTTCGGAAGGATCCATTCCGGCGGCGAGACACGCTCCCACAAGCGCACCAATACTGGTGCCGACGATCCCCGTGGGTTGGAACCCGACTTCACGCAGGACGCGCCAGGCCCCGAGGTGTGCGAGCCCCTTGATCCCCCCTCCCCCCAGCACGAGCCAGGGGGAGTCTCCGAGAGGCACGCCCCCGAGCGTGGGTTCGGGGCCCTTCTTCCAGCGCGTCTTCCAGAACCGCAGCATCGCCTTCCTCACAGGATGGACCCCCCGGGACCGGGGCCGAAAGCGTTGAAATATCAACCAGATAGGGGATCATTCCCCTTGACGCTCCCCGCCCGGAACGGGTAGCTTACGAAACTAAGAATCATTCTTGATAACGCATCTACATGCTGACTCCACCCCCGCAATCAAGGCATACGGAAGAATGAGCGACTCCACCATTCTGACGATCCGGAACCTGCACGCCAAGGTCGCCGACTCCGACATCGAAATTCTACATGGCGTGGACCTGGAACTCCGGAAGGGCGAGATCCATGCAATCATGGGCCCGAATGGTTCGGGGAAGAGCACGCTGACCAAGATCCTCGCGGGTCACCCCGGCTACGAAGCGACCGAGGGCGAGGTCCGCTTTCACGGAGAAGACATCCTCGAGCTGGCGCCGGATGAGCGCTCGCGCGCAGGGATATTCCTCGCCTTCCAGTATCCGGTGGAGATCCCCGGCGTTTCGATCGCCAACTTCCTGCGCACCGCTCTCCAGGCCCGCCTGGAAGAGGGTGAGGAGGTCGACCTCTTCGACTACCAGGACGAGCTCCTGGAGCGGATGGAGCTTCTCGACATGGAGCCCTCCTTCGCCGAACGCCCGGTGAACGACGGCTTTTCGGGCGGAGAGAAGAAGCGCAACGAGATTCTCCAGATGGCGATGCTCAAGCCCTCGCTCGCGCTGATGGACGAGACCGACTCCGGACTCGACATCGACGCGCTGCAGGTGGTGGCCCGGGGTATCAACGCGCTCCACGAAGAGAACCCCGATATGACGGTGCTCATCATCACCCACTACCAGCGGCTCCTCAACTTCATCCGTCCGGACCATGTGCACGTCATGATGGGCGGGAAGATCATCCGTTCCGGCGGCGCCGAAGTGGCCGAAGAGCTGGAAGCCAGAGGATACGACGAATACCGCGCAGTCGAAGCCGTTTAATCAAGGGGAACACGCATGCCACAGAATGAACTCGTAGAAGGCCTGGGGCTGGACGAATACAAATATCACTTCATCACCGAAGATGAGCCGGTCTTCCGCTCGGGGCGGGGGCTCAATGAAAAGGTGGTGCGGGAGATCTCCGCGCAGAAGAGCGAGCCCGAGTGGATGCTGAACCTCCGGCTCAAGGCGCTGAAAATCTACAACGCGAAGCCGATGCCGACCTGGGGAGGCGACCTCTCGAACCTGGAGGCCGTGCTCGACCAGATCTACTTCTACGTGCGCCCACAGGAGAAGATGGAGCGCTCGTGGGACGACGTGCCGGTGAACATCAAGGAGACCTTCGAGAAGCTCGGGATTCCCGAGGCGGAGCAGAAGATCCTGGCCGGAGTGGGCGCCCAGTACGAATCCGAGATGGTCTACCACTCGCTCAAGGAAGAGTGGAATGCGAAGGGCGTGATCTTCGATTCGATCGAGGACGGGCTCAGGAACCATCCCGAGCTCTTCCGCGAGCACTTCGGCACCGTGATTCCTGCGGCCGACAACAAGTTCTCCGCCATGAACTCGGCGGTCTGGTCGGGCGGTTCGTTCGTCTACATCCCGAAGGGGGTCGAGCTGGACACCCCGCTCCAGGCCTACTTCCGGGTGAACCAGGAGCAGATGGGGCAGTTCGAGCGCACCCTCATCATCGCCGACGAGGGTTCGAAGGCCCACTACATCGAAGGGTGCACGGCTCCGGTCTACTCGACCGAGTCGTTCCACTCGGGTGTGATCGAGATCGTGGTGAAGAAGGGCGCGCACTTCCGCTACACCACGATCCAGAACTGGTCCAACAACATGTACAACCTCGTGACCCAGCGTGCGATGGTGCACGAGCGGGCCACGATGGAATGGCTGGATGGGAATCTGGGCTCCAAGCTCACCATGAAGTACCCGTCCTGCTTCCTCGTGGGCGAGGGCGCGCACGGCTCCATCCTCTCGATCGCCTACGCGGGGAACGGGCAGCATCAGGACACTGGTGGGAAGGTGGTCCATGCGGCACCGAACACCACTTCGCAGATCATCTCCAAGTCGATCTCGAAGGGGACGGGGCGCTCCACCTACCGCGGGCTCCTCAAGGTGCACGAGGGCTCGGTGAACGCGGTGTCGAATGTGGAGTGCGACGCGCTCCTCATCAACGACACGTCGCGCACCGACACCTACCCGTACATCGAGATCGAAGAGAAGCGCTCGAACATCGGCCACGAGGCCACGGTCTCGAAGGTGGGTGACGAGCAGATCTTCTATCTGATGAGCCGGGGAATGAGCGAGGAAGAGGCGATGGCGCTGATCGTGCGGGGCTTCATCGAGCCGATCGCGAAGCTGCTGCCGCTGGAGTACGCCGTGGAACTGAACCGCCTGATTGAACTCGAGATGGAAGGATCTGTCGGATAATGACTGACTTGGAGAAGGTGAACACCGCGACCGCAGCCCCGGTCGAAGGGGTGACCGCGGCCTTGAACCGGGCCGCTGCCGAAGGGCTCGCGGCCGGAGCGCCCGAGTGGCTGGCCAAGCGTCGCCTGGCGGCGTGGGAGAGCTATGAGGCCACCCCCATGCCGACGACCCGTCTGGAGGAATGGCGCTACACGGACCTGCGGCGACTCCTCGATCTGGAGAAGCTGGAGCGGCTCGACTGGACTGAGCCGAACTTTGCGCGGGATACCGCCCCGGAGGAGTTCCGGAAGGCGATGGACGCGGACACCGACTCCGCCGGGCACCTGGTCGAGATGGATGGGGCCGTCGCCCATGTCGATCTGGATGCGGAGCTCGCGGAGAAGGGGGTCATCCTCATGTCGCTGCGGGACGCCGTCAGGGCGCACCCCGAGCTTCTTCAGGAGTACCTGGCCACGAAGGCGCTTGCCGCGGACCGCGGGAAGTTTCAGGCGCTGAATGCCGCGCTCTGGACTGACGGGGTGCTTCTCCATGTGCCGCGGGGGGTCCGGCTGGAGAACCCGGTCCGGGTTTCCAGATGGCTTTCTCGCTCCGGGGTGGCCGTGTTTTCGCGGACGCTCATCGTGGCCGAGGAGGGCAGTCAGGTCTCGTACGTGGATGAGATCCTCTCCGACGATCTGGACCGCCAGTCGCTCGTGAACTCCGCGGTGGAGGTCTTCGCGAAGCAGAACGCGCAGGTCCAGTACGTTTCGCTCCAGCGGCTCGGGAAGGGTGCCTTCCACCTGGTGCAGCAGCGTACCCTGGCCGACCGTGATTCGACGCTCGACACTCTCAACATGAACCTGGGCGCGTCCGTGGCGCGGCTGGACCTGAACGCACAGCTCCTCGGGCCCGGGGCGAACTCGGACATGCTGGGGCTGTCATTCGGCGAGGCGGGTCAGCACTTCGACCACAACACCTCGCAGGACCACGTGGCGCCGCACGCGAAGAGCGACCTGCTCTACAAGGGAGCGCTCACCGGAAACTCGCGCAGCGTTTTCCGGGGAGTGATCAAGGTGCACAAGGGGGCGATCGGCACCGATGCCTACCAGACGAACCGGAACCTCCTCCTCTCCGCAGAGGCCCGCGCCGACTCGCTCCCGAATCTGGAGATCGAGGCCGACGACGTACGCTGCTCGCACGGAGCGACGGTGGGGCAGCTCGACAAGGAGCCGCTCTTCTACCTGATGAGCCGCGGGCTTCCGCAGGAGAAGGCGGAGCGCCTCGTGGTCATGGGCTTCCTGGGGGAAGTGCTTGGCAAGCTCCCGCTGGGCGGGGTCGTGGAGAAGGTGACCCGGATCATCGAGGAGCGCCTTCGTGCCTGAGTGGGTGCGGGTGGCCTCCCTCGCCGAGTGTCAGAGCGAGGGGTGTGTGCACGCCGTGACCGCAAACGGGGAGGCCGTGGTACTGGCCCGCTGGAACGGTGAAGTGTTCGCGCTGGAAGACCGGTGTTCACATCAGGACTTCCCCCTTTCCGACGGCGAGGTGGAAGACGGCCGGATCGAGTGCATCTTCCACGGGGCACAGTTCGATCTGCGCACGGGGAAGGCCGTGCGGCTCCCGGCGATCCGTCCTGTGAAAAGCTACCCTGTGGAGATCCGGGGCGAAGAAGTCTTCGTGGAGGTGGACTGAGAGAACCATGGACGCGCCCACCACCACACGCCCGGCCCCACCCATCAAGGCGTACGACGTCGACCGCATCCGCAAGGACTTCCCGATCCTGCTCGAAGAGATCGAGGGGCGTCCGATCGCGTATCTGGACAACGCCGCGACCTCGCAGAAGCCGCAGATCGTGCTCGACGCCATTCTCCGGTACTACCGGGAGAGCAACGCCAACGTCCACCGCGGGCTTCATGAACTGAGCCGCCGCGCCACGGACGGGTACGAGGGTGCGAGGGTGCGTGTCGCCGACTGGATGGGAGCCTCTTCCCCCGAAGAGATCGTATGGACCCGCGGAACCACGGAGGCGATCAACCTCGTGGCCGCGAGCTGGGGTGGAGAGAACCTCGCGGAGGGCGACGAGATCCTCCTCTCCGAGATGGAGCACCATTCGAACCTCGTACCCTGGCAGCTCATCGCCCGGAAGACGGGTGCAAAGCTCCGCTATCTGGAGCTGGACGACGAGGGGAGGCTCCGTCTCGATCAGCTCCCCGGCATTCTGGCCGGGGGCAGGGTGAAAATTGCGGCCCTGTCGCACGTGTCGAATGCGCTCGGGACCATCAACCCGATCGACGAGATCGCACGTCAGCTTCATGAGGCGGGTGCGCTCCTGCTCGTCGATGGTGCCCAGGGTGCCGCACACGGTCCTGTAGACCTGGCCGCGCTCGGGGCGGACTTCTACGCGTTTTCTGGGCACAAGATGTGCGGTCCCACGGGGATCGGGGTGCTCTGGGGAAGAGCCGGGCTCCTCGAGGCGATGCCGCCCTGGCAGGGCGGCGGCGAGATGATCAGCGAGGTGGAGCGCGACTATTCGACCTGGGCCGCCCTTCCCCACAAGTTCGAAGCGGGAACGCCGAACATCGCCGGCGCCACCGCGATGGCCACGGCGATCGACTACCTCGAAGCAGTCGGGCCGGAGCAGATCCTCCTCCACGAGCAGGATCTCGTGCGCTACGCGATTGAGCGGCTGGGCGACTTCCCCGGGATCCGCCTCTTCGGGCCAGAGAACCCGGCGGAGCGGGCGGGGGTGGTTTCATTCACCCTCGATCAGGCCCACGCACACGATATCTCGACGATTCTGGATGCTGAAGGGGTGGCCGTGCGAGCCGGTCACCACTGCGCCCAGCTCGTGATGAAGCGCTACGGCGTCTCGTCCACCGCCCGGGCATCGTTCTACCTTTATACCACCCGGGATGAGGTGGACCGCCTGGTCCAGGGGCTCGAGACCGTGAACACAATCTTCGGAACCCCTTGAGAGGCACTTCATGACCGCCGAAGTCCAGCTCAGCTCCCTCTACCAGCAGCTGATCCTCGAGCACTACCGCAAGCCCCGGAACCGGGGTGATCTCCCCGATCACACCGTTGAAGTCCGGATGCGGAACCCCACCTGCGGTGACGACATCACGCTGCAGCTCAAGGTGGAAGACGACACCATCGCCGACGTGCGCTTCACCGGTGAAGGGTGTTCGATCTCGCAGGCCTCCATCTCGATGATGACGAACCTGCTCAAGGGAAAGAAGCTGGACGAAGCCGAATCGCTCTCGGCCCGCTTCACCGAAATGATGCATGGCGACGAGGACGCGGCGAAGGACAAGGCGCTCCGGGATCTCCGGGCGCTCGCGGGAGTGGCGAAGTTTCCGGTGCGGGTGAAGTGCGCGCTGCTTGGATTTGATGCACTGCAGGAGGCGGTGAGGCGCGAGCGGGAGTAACCGCTCGAACTGGCTCCTTCTTTCGGTCTACTCCCTCCAGTCCCTCCTGAGTACGCCGTTTTTCCTCCTATAGGGGGTGAAACCCCAGGGCACCTTCCCGGTACCTTTGTGAGAGAGGAAGGATTGGATTGCACTCCCGTGCGGATCCTCCGTCCAGCGAGCCCTCCAACAGGAACATCAAGCAATGACAACCACCAAGATCCTGGGAATCGTTCTCCTGATATGCGGCGTCCTGAGCCTGGTATACGGCGGCTTCACCTATACGAAGAGTTCGAGCGAAGTGGACCTCGGCGTGGTGTCTTTCGAGATTGAGGAAAAGGAACATGTGAACCTTCCGATCTGGGTCGGCGTGATCCTTGCTGCTGCGGGGGGCGGGCTCCTTCTGGTGCCACAATCGAAGTCGTGATGCAGTGGTGATCCCGTTGCGCAGAAACAAACCTCTCGAGAAGCGAGACCGTCGATGTCAATCCATCCTTCCGTGAACCCGTCCGCGCCGTCGCGTCTCCGCGTCCGGCTGAGCATCCTTCTGTTCCTCCCTCTTTTCCTCCTTTCCTGTGCCATCAACCCGGTGACGGGGGAACGGCAGCTCGCGCTCATAAGCGAGTCGCAGGAGATCGCGATGGGGCAGGAGTACGATCCCCAGATCGTGGCGCAGATGGGACTCTATCCGGATTCTGCGATTCAGCGCTATGTCCGGGAGCTGGGCATGACCATGGCCAGGGCATCCGAGCGGCCGAATCTCCCCTGGAGCTTCCGGGTGCTGGATGACCCACTCGTGAACGCGTTCGCGGTTCCCGGAGGATTCATCTACATCACGCGAGGCATCCTCGCGCACATGGGCTCCGAGGCGGAGCTGGTCGGAATCCTGGGCCACGAGATCGGCCACGTGACGGCCCGCCACTCGGTGAGCCAGATGAGTCGCGCTCAGCTCGCGCAACTCGGGCTTGGGGTGGGGATGATCCTTCGCCCCGAACTCCAGCCCTACGGGGATCTGGCCGGAGCAAGTCTCGGCCTCCTCTTCCTGAAGTACGGCCGGGATGCGGAATATCAGTCCGATGATCTGGGTGTCCGGTACATGCAACAGGCCGGGTATGACCCGCGCCAGTTGGCATCGGTCTTCCAGACCCTGAGTTCAATGAGTGCGGATGGCGAGGGGGGTCGACCCCCGGAGTGGGCCTCGACCCACCCCTTTCCTGAGAACCGGATGGAGCGGGTTCTCGCATCCGTAACTCCGGCGCAGGCGCAGGGGCTCCGGGTGGGGACGAACGACCTCGTGCGGCGGCTGGACGGACTGGTGTTCGGGGAGAACCCCCGGGAGGGATTCTTCCAGGACAACATCTTCCTCCACCCCGAGATGGCATTCCGGCTCGACTTCCCCGCGGGTTGGCAGACGCAGAATACCCGGAGTGCCGTCATGGGGATGAGCCGGGAGCAGGACACGGCGATGCTGCTCGACCTGGCCCCTTATCGGAGCGCGGCCGAGGCGCGCAACGCCTTCCTCTCGTCCGAGGGGATGCAGTCCGGACAGCGCTGGGACCGGGCCGTGAATGGCCTGCCGGGCGCCTGGACCGAGTTCGCGGTTGCGGGGGAGGGAGGGACCATCACGGGAGTCGCTGGCTTCGTGGAATACGATGGCAGGGTCTACCGCCTCCTGGGCTACGGCACACCCGCCGGCTGGCAGGCCCGGGGATCCGGCGTGGTCGCGTCCCTGGAGACCTTCCAGCGGGTGACGGACCGGAGAATCCTGGATCTCCAGCCGCGGCGCATCGAGATCGTGCAGCTTCCGTCGGCCATGCGCTTCGCGGACTTCCTCACCCGGTATCCCTCCTCGGAGGATGCGGAGGTCGTTGCGCTGATCAACGGCGTCGATACGGGGGCCCGGCTCGAATCGGGGCGACTGATGAAGCGGGTTGTGGGCACACGGTTCTGACGATCGACGGGGGTGACACTCTCCCCCATGGGGAGTAGTCCGTTGGGATGACGAGCTGGGGGAGCCATCCCTCTTCTGGCCGTTGCACGATTTCCACTCGGTCGAGCGATTTTCCCGCGTGAGCGCTTCGCCGAGTTTTCAGATTCCAGGAGCGGGCCCCGCGGAATCGGAAGTCCCGTGCCTTGCGATCGATCGTCCCCTATTCGAAAGGACACCCCATGCGACTTCCAGACACCTCCTCCCTTGCGCTGATTCTCGGACTTCTCATCGCCGCCCCCGTTGCGGCGCAGAGCGGAACCGGAGACAAGGACGGCAGAGTCCTCAGTTCGGCGGCCATGGACGCTGCGCTGGCGGACCACGAATCTTCGGCAACCGAGGCCAGAGCGGAGCTGGCCCGGGTTCTCTCCCAGCCCCGCGTTCGCGAAATGGCATCGGAGCGCGGAATCGACATGAGTCAGGTCGAATCGGCCGCAGCCAGCCTCACGGATGGACAGGTGGAAGAGGTGGCGCCTCTTGTGGCGAAGGCCACTGCTGCCCTGCAGAGCGGTGGGAGCATCACCATCAGTGTCGCTGCAGTCATCATCATCCTGCTTCTTCTGATCCTGCTCACCTGACGGGTTGACTCCGGGGGGGCGGGTCCGGACCGGTCGGTCGGCCGGCGAGGTCCCGCCCGCTCCGGGGCGCAGATCGAGTCCAGGTTCATGGCTCCCGCAGCTTTCCTCCTGACCCTCGCCCTCCTCTCCCCGGGTGTCGCTGGGGTCCCCCTTCCGGAGTTCCGCGTCGAGGTTCAGAACGGCGGGCCATGCGGCGAGGCTCTCGAAGGCGTTCTGAGGACGGCAGAATCGTACGCCAGTCAGAGTGACCTCGAATCGGCAGGCACCCTCCTGGAGAACGCTCTCGGCCAGTGCCCTGACCACCCGGCACTGCTGGCTGACCTCGCCGGCCTCCGCGTCCTGAAGGGCGACCTGGCCGGAGCCGAGGACCTGGCCACACACCTCGTCCGGATCCAGCCGGAATCGAACTACGCGTGGGAACTCCTGGCCCTCACCCGCTATCTCCAGGATGACGCCTACGGAGCCCTCCGCGCGTGGGGGCGGGCCGGGCGACCGGTGGTGCAGGAGGTCGATGTCCGGGTCATGAACCGAAGCGGGTCCAGAGCCCCGACGTCCGCATCGCAGGCGGACCAGGTCCGTGGCATCGAGGAAGGTCGAGCACTCACACTCGAGGCCCTCCTTCGGGGTGAACGACGGCTGCAGTCTCTTCCGGCGGCTGAACGAGCGCGGCTCGAGTACCGGATGATTCCCGGCGGGGAAGCCGCCGTTCAGGGCACCGTGGTGCTCGGTGCCCGGAACCCGCTCGGTACCCGCGACCTTCCCGCCCACGCCCTTCGACTTCTGGCACGGCGGATCCACTTCGCGTCGTCGGACCCCCTCGGACGCCTCGAACGGTTGGAAGCCTCGGGGATGATCGAGGGGACGCTGAAGGAGGCGGGCTTCACCCTGGCTCACCCGGCCCCGGGGGCTTCCGGCGTCTGGCGCTGGGAGCTGATTCACTCGACCGGTCGATACGGCCTCGCCGGTCTCGCAGACGCGGCACGTGAAACGAGCACCGGTCTGGGGTGGAGTCACACCGACTGGATCACCGCGGCACTCAGAGGCTCCGCCCACGCGCGGATTGAGCTCCGACCGGAGCGCGGCGCGTTCGTCGGTGCCGGGACAGGCTGGAGCCTCCTCCCCCTGAACTCGCCACTGGCACTCGGCGGAGAGGTGAAGGGCTGGACGCAGGTGGGGGGGGAACACCCCGATGCGGACGGGGAGGAGTCGGAGAGCCGGTTCGGCCGAGTCAAACTCCGGGCTTCGTTCCACGCCCCTGGTCCCTGGGCCGGTTGGACTCGGACCGGTCGGGATGGTTCGGCGACAGGACTCGACCGAAGTGTACCGGGGGTGGCGCTGCTCGGAGGGGTGGTGGCGGTCTCCCGGGGTATCCCACCGGATCTCATGCCCCGGATCGGGGCCGATGGGGGTGCGACGATGCTCATGCGGGCCCGCTCGGATCTCGACGACGCCGGGGTGGTCCGTCCCCTCTTTCCCGGTACCGCGTGGGCGCATGGAACGATCGAACTCGTGCAACCGGTGTGGGATGTGGGTCCTGCAGGAATCGGTGTGGCCGTCTTCGCGGATGCCATCAGGGTGCTGCGGGACTCCGACACCTTGTCAGGGGAGCGAGGGGCCGTCCACCTCGGCGGTGGCATCCGTGCCTGGCTTCCCTGGGTCGACGGGTGGCTGCGGGTCGACTGGGGAATCGACCCCTCCGACGGCACCTCCGCCTTCTCGGCCGCGTGGGCGCGGGAGGCTCGTCTGATCGGACTGTAGCACCGGCGCAACATTTCTGCACCGTCTGTCGCATCCGCGCAACACCCTGTTCCCATTCTTTCGAAGTAGGTCTTTGAAATTACTGATGGCGGTTGCGCCCTCCCCCCCTTCTGACCCGCGACTCAACCGCCCGAACGATGTTCTCTCGGCTCGTAATTCCCGATTTTGGGACGGGGAAGTCCGTCCAGAATCCTTTTCAGGCTCACGCCCACCAGGGCGGGGCGAAGCCACCCAGGGCAGCGCGCGATTCTGGCGCGCGTTTTGCATCATGCATTCATCGCCCGGTTTTTCGGTGCTGATTTCGACCCCGCAGGAGACCACCAATGTCATACCACAAGTCCGCGGGCAAAGCGCGGTCCGAGAACCGGCATTCCCCACTCGACTCGATCTCATACTCATCTCACGGGGCACGCGATGGTGTGCTCGAATTCCCCAGAAGATCGGAACAGGTGGCCCGCCCCTTCTCCCGGCCCAGGGACAGGGTCCCGCAAGTGGGAGAAGACGAGTACAGGGAGGCCATGGACGCGGTTCAACGGCTGGTCGAGAACGTCGCCCCGCAGATGATCAGCATGCTCACGGTGGTGGGTGGCCACGCATCGCATCTGCAGGAGGCGCTGGGAGATCGACGATTCGCCCCTGAACTCGGGGAAATCCGGGACGAATGTCGGAGCTCTCGATGCGACTGCTGTCCATCAGTGGATGCCGCACGTGCGAGCCCCAGCTCATCGATCTCAGGGACCTCGTGGCGGGAATGGAGCTGGGCCACCTCTTTTCGGGCGATGTCGCCTTCTGTACCGATTTCGCAGCCGAAGCCTGCCCGGTGCGGGTCGATCCCGCGCGGCTTCAGGAGGTGGTTCTGGCACTCGTGCTGAACGCCAGAGAGGCCCTGGGCGCCCGTGGCACGGTCCTGGTCAGGATCGACCACCTTCCGGGGGAGGCAATCGACGGCTCACCTGCGGAGGGGGAAGGAAGGGTGGATCTCGATGTGTCTGATTCGGGAAGAGGAATGGACCGGGCAACGCTGAGCAAGGTCTTTCAGCCCTTCTTCAGCACGCATGCGTCTTCGAACGAGAGGGGCCTGGGGCTCTCCGTCGCCTGCGGAACGGTGCGGCAGAGCGGTGGCACCATCAAGGTTTTCAGCGCCCTCGGTTCCGGGACGACGGTGCGTGTCAGCCTTCCCGCCTCGGCTTCGGTCTCGGTATCGGAGGGCGGGCGCGGATGGGCCGCCTTGCGCGATGCATGACCGGCCCGGGCAAGGATGTCCCGAAGGCGGTGGCCTCCCCTCTTCACAACGGTGACGGAGGCAGTTCGCCGCACCGGGCCATCTGGGCCTACGGGTATGCACTCGTCCCTCCGGTCGCACGGAGCCGGATGGGACCGATGGAAGTACTGATCAAGAGTGGACACGCGACGGCCGTGCTCGCCTCGCGGACCTGGGAAGGCCGGCTGATCAATGGGGACGAGATCACTCACATCCTCGTCGTCAGCGACAGTCCCGACCAGAATCTCGAGGTCAACCGGGAAATGGAGGCCGAATTGAAGCGGCTTGAGGCCCCCTTTTCGATTACCGCACCGATCACGATCGATGGCCGCTCCAGATCCCTGCGAGGCAGGGCGAGGGAACTATGAGACATCTCGCTTCAGGATTCCGATCTGTCTCGCTTTTCCGATTCAGAGACATCAGATTCAATCAGGCGTCTCCGGCCGGAGTGGAGGCCTCTCCGCCTCAGCCACGGCGCCTGATTCACCGTACTCGTTCGCCGAAGGATCACCATGCTTGAGGCCACTGAAACGACCCGGATACTGAGGAACCGGACCGAGACATCGCGGTCCGCTGCCCTCCAGGACGTCGAGATCAACGTCGCCCTGATCGAGGACAATCGACTCGTGCGGGAGGCTCTTACCTCACTCCTGAATCGGGTGCCGGGCATTCGAGCGGTCGCCGAGGAACCGAACGGCCACGACGTCCTGATGCTGGATGTGAGTCCGGACGTGGTCCTCCTCGACCTCGGGCTCGAGAACGGAGACAGCCTGCGCATGGCGCGCGACGTCATGAAGGACTATCCGGACTCCAAGGTCATCGTGATGGACCTCCTCCCGGCCCACGAGGAACTCACTGACTTCGTTACCGCGGGCGTGTCCGGGTTCGTCATGAAGGATGCGACCCTCGAAGTCCTTCTGAACACCATCCGATCGGTCGCGCTCGGGCTCAAGGTGCTGCCCGATGAGATGACCGCTACCCTCTTCTCCGAGATCGCGAGAGAGGCCGTTTCGACCGGCACGGCGGATGACCCGGACTCCGTTCGGATGACCGCACGGGAACGGGAGGTCGTGAACCTCATCGCGGAAGGCCTGAGCAACAAGGCGATAGGAAAGCGACTGCACATCTCGGTGCACACGGTCAAGAGCCACCTCCGGAACATCATGGAGAAGCTCACCCTGCATTCCCGACTGGAGATCGCCGCCTACGTCCACAAGCGTGAGGCGGGGGAGTAAGTCCAGGCGTTCCGGACTCGGCTGGGGTTTGCCCCGCATTTGGATTGAAGCGATATTCCAGGCCGGAATCGCACAGTCCGCCGCTCGGGTACTCTCCTGACCTCCCCCGCCTTTCTCCAGGTAGCGCATGATCAATGTCGGGATCATCGAGGACAACCGCCTCGTCCGGGATGGGATCACCCTGAGGCTGAACGAGCAGGAAGGCCTCACGGTCTCCTATTCCGCAGCGAATGGAACGATGGAAGGCCTCAAGGAAGCGGCCCCACACGTTCTCCTGCTGGACGTAGGACTGGAGGGGGACGACAGCCTGGAGCTGGCCGAACGGATCCGCGACGAGCTTCCCGGGACCCGCGTGATCGTCATGGACCTCCTTCCCGTGCACGAGGAGCTTGTCGAGTTCGTCTCCGCCGGCGTCTCGGGCTTCATCCTGAAGGACGCCACTCTCGACGAACTGGTCAGCACCATTCGCCTGGTGGCGGATGGACGTACCATCCTGCCTCCCGAGATGACCTCCACCCTCTTCTCCCAGATTGTTGAGGACGCGATCCTCCTGGGCACGGACGGCCCCACCCACCGCGACACCACCCTGACCCCCCGGGAGCGCGGAGTGGTCACCCTGATCGGGACCGGGATGAGCAACAAGGCCATCGCAAGGCAGCTCGATATCTCCCCCCACACGGTGAAGAGCCACGTCCGGAATGTCATGGACAAGCTCGCTCTCCACAGCCGCCTCCAGATTGCCGCGTACCTTCATCGTCCCACCGAAGACGTAGACAGGGAAGGATAGGAAACTCCCCCATCGATCCCCCTTGTGTGGGATGGGTGCCTCCGCACGGTTCCGTTAGCGTCCTGTTCAGGGCATGCGTGCGCTCGTCATGCACGGGAGTCGACCAGTTCGGGACGGCCCCCCGAGCGCCCTCGCCACGTGCAGGTCCAAGCGTTCCAGAGAGGTGCCGTAAATGACGGACGAGAATGGGGGCACCAGAGACGGTGCGCCAGCCGCCCCGAACCCTGTGTGGGTCTACGGATACGAAATGATTCCGCCGCACCACGACGAACTCGTGATGACGATACGTCGCTTTCTCAGGCGGGAGAACAGCAAGGCAAAGAAGGAGGACGTGAACTGGACGGCTCGCCTGATCACCGCCGAGCAGATGACCCACGTGCTGATCGTGAGCTCCGACCCCCACTCGGACCTCGAACTCAACCAGAAGCTGGAAGCGAAGTTGACGGCACTCGGGATCGCGTTTCAACCAGCCGTTCCGATGCCGATCGGAGAGACGCCTCAGCCTGTGAAGCCCTGAACCGGGGGCTCGGGATCGCGGTTCTCCTTGCCGAAACACACCCGCCGAATGACGTCCTGGCGGCCATTCTCCAGCATCGTGCCGCGCCTCACACCACCGGGATCTGATCCATTCGGGTGAGCCCCGAGTCAGCGCGGCCGAAGGTCACCCGCCGCCTCAGAATATCCCCCTCACGAGAAACTCCCCCATCGTCCCGAGTGCGGACATGAGCATCGCTCCGCCCAGAGCCCAGCCGAAGCTGTCGACGGTGAGGTGATCGGTAAGCGCATCCACGATCTTTATGATGATCGCGTTCACGATCCACCGGGTCACGAAGGCCAGAAGAAGCGCGATCCCGAGTGTGGCGATCGCGAGGACCGTGAAGAAAATCCACCCGAGGACGAAGTTCAGGACTCCGAAGAGCCCGGCCACGATCACCGCGCTCCCGAATCCCTTGACGTGGAATCCGGGGAGAATTGCGGCCGTCAGCCAGACTGCGAACGAGAGAATCAGCCAGGAAACAAGCAGGCTCATCCGGGAAGCTCCTTGAGTTGGGAGGAATGTCGCATGATCCATACTACGCCGATGGCGCCGCGATTGTGTCCACCGGCCGGGAGTGGACGCCCAGTCGCTTCTCTCAACCCTCCCGATGGCGTAGAATCAAGGCTTCGGCAGTCGCAGTCCGGATCCCCAACGTGCGAGGTCATCGTGCCCAAGTCTCCCCCCATCCTCTACACCTGGACCGACGAGGCTCCGGCCCTCGCCACTCACGCGCTCCTGCCGGTGATTCGCGCGTTCGCGGGCGCGGCGGGGGTACCGGTGGAAACGCGCGACATTTCCGTGGCCGGGCGGGTGCTGGCCGTCTTCGCGGATCGACTCGGGGACGGGCAAGGCGTTACGGATGACCTCTCCGAACTGGGGAAGCTGGTCGAATCGCCCGAGGCCAACATCATCAAGCTCCCCAACATCAGCGCCTCTGTGCCGCAGTTGAAGGCGTGCATCGCCGAGCTGCAGGCGAAGGGCTACCCGCTTCCCGATTACCCGGACGAGCCTTCAACCGGTGAGGAGCGCGAAACCCGGGCCCGGTACGACCGCGTGAAGGGGAGTGCCGTGAACCCCGTGCTCCGTCAGGGGAACTCGGACCGGCGGGCGCCGCGCTCGGTGAAGGAATTCGCGAAGAAGCACCCTCCCCCGATGAAGGCCTGGGCCGAGGGGTCCGAGACGCATGTCGCCACGATGGACTCCGGGGATTTCAGGGGGAATGAGCGGTCGCTCACCCTCACGGCTGCTACTACCGCCCGGATCGAGCATGTGGCCGAGGACGGAGCGGTCACGGTGCTCAAGGGACGGCTGCCTCTCGAAGAGGGAGAGGTGCTCGACGCCACCTTCATGAGCCGCACTGCCCTCGTTGCCTTCCTCCGGGAGGAGGTGCGGGATGCACGGGAGATGGGAGTTCTCTTCTCGCTCCACATGAAGGCCACGATGATGAAGGTTTCCGATCCGATCATCTTCGGCCATGCGGTCCGCGTGTTCTTCCGGGATGTCTTTTCGAAGCATGGGCCCCTGCTGGAACGCCTGGGGGTCGATCCGAACAACGGGCTGGGTGACCTGGTCGCGAAGATCGCCGACCTCCCGGAGGCGGAGCGTGCGGCCGTGGAAGCCGATCTGGCAGCGGTCTACGAGCGCGGACCTGCACTGGCCATGGTGGATTCGGACAAGGGGATCACGAACCTCCACGTCCCGAGTGACGTGATCATCGACGCTTCCATGCCCCCGATGATCCGCGATGGCGGGAAGATGTGGAACGCCGCGGGTGAGCCCCAGGACTGCAAGGCGGTCATCCCGGACTCGAGCTACGCGGGAATCTACGATGCCATCGTGAAGGACTGTCAGGCGCGGGGCGCCCTCGACCCGGCGACCATGGGGTCGGTTCCGAATGTGGGCCTCATGGCCATGAAGGCGGAGGAGTACGGTTCGCACGACAAGACCTTCGAAGTCTCCGGGGCTGGCGCGGTGCGGGTCGTGGACTCGGAGGGTGCGACGCTTCTGGAGCACCGGGTCGAGGCGGGCGACATCTGGCGTGCCTGTCAGACGCGCGATGTGGCGGTACGCGACTGGGTGAAGCTGGCCGTCACACGGGCTCGGGCCACCGGGGCTCCCGCGGTATTCTGGCTGGACACCGGGCGCGCCCACGATCGGGAGATCATCCGGAAGGTGGAGGGCTACCTGGGGGACCACGACACGTCCAACCTCGACATCCGGATCCTCTCTCCGGTGGAGGCCATGCAGCTCTCGCTGGATCGGGCCCGGAAGGGCCAGGACACGATCTCCGTGACGGGGAATGTCCTGAGGGATTACCTGACCGACCTGTTCCCGATCCTGGAGATCGGGACGAGCGCCCGGATGCTCTCGATCGTGCCGCTCCTGAACGGGGGCGGGCTCTTCGAGACGGGAGCCGGGGGCTCTGCGCCCAAGCATGTGCAGCAGTTTCAGAAGGAAGGTCATCTGAGGTGGGATTCGCTGGGCGAGTACATGGCTCTCGCGGCTTCCCTCCAGCACCTGGGAGAGAACTTCGAGAACCCCGGTGCGCTGGCGCTCGGCGAGGCGCTGGATCAGGCCACGGCGGAGTACCTGAACAACTCCCGCGCGCCGGCCTATCGGGTCCATCAGATGGATAACCGTGGGAGCACCTTCTATCTGACCCTCTACTGGGCGCGTGCGCTTGCGGAGCAGAGCACGGATGAGACGATGGCGCGGCGGTTCGCTCCCGTGGCGGAGGCGCTTTCCGGCAATGAGGACCGCATCATGGAAGAGCTGAACGCAGCTCAGGGGCCGGCCCAGGATCTCGGGGGCTATTATATGCCGGACCCCGAGCAGGCCGCCGCGGCGATGCGGCCGAGTGCGACGCTCAATCGGATTCTGGAGGCGGTGTAGCCGCGCGCTTACCCCCCCACCCGCCGCAGGAGCTCGGCTACCGCCCGCTCGAGCTGCTGGTCACGCCCGCGGTCCACGGCCCCCGGCTCGTTTCGGACCTCGATGTCGGGCTCGGTCTGCCAGTTCTCGAGGAAGCGGCCCGATCGGGCGTCCTTCACGCCCCTGGCCGGGACCCCGAAGCTGATGCCATCGAGAAGGCCGTTTCCACCTCCGAAGGTGCAGGTGCCGGGAACGGGCATCCCCACGAGCGGCCCGATCTCCATCTCCTGATAGGCCCAGGCGAAGCAGTGTCCGTCCGAGTAGTTCCCCTCGCTCACCAGCGTCACCGTCGGCCGGGTCCAGCGGAAACTCGGCTCGAAGCCCGAACTCCGATCATCGGTGCTGTACTCGAAGAAGTGGCGACCGCTGAAGAACATCTCGAGGTCGGCGACCAGGTCTCCTCCCGGGTTGAATCGGGTGTCGATGACGAGCCCCTCGCGGTCGAAGTGACGCCCAAGGACCTCTTCGAAGGTGGACCGGTAGGCGCGGTCGTTCATCCCCTGGATGTGGATGTATCCCAGCCGCCCATCGCTCAGCCCCTCGACTTCCCGCCGATTGAGCTCGACCCACCGCTCATAGCGGAGCCCGTTCTCCTCCCCCAGTGAAACAGGCCTCACCACCACCTCACGCACCGACCCGTCGGAGTCGCGCACGCGCAGGAGCACGTTCTGATCGGCCTTCCGATTCAGGAGACGGGCCGGGTCGACGTCGGCGGTGACTTCGTCTCCATCGATGGCTTCGATGACGGCCCCGGCCTCGATCTCGACCCCCGTCTGGTCCAGGGGCCCGCCGCGCATCACCTCGGTGATCCGGATCCCCCCCGCCGCCACGGCCTCGGGGGTCTGATCGTGGAAGATCCCCAGCGACGCGGTAGCATCGTCGGTGGGCGAGGACGGGTTGTAGCGCCCTCCGGAGTGGCTCACATTCAGTTCGCCCAGGGCTTCGCTCAG
The DNA here is from genome assembly GCA_041743405.1 of Longimicrobiales bacterium. Lineage (GTDB taxonomy): Bacteria > Gemmatimonadota > Gemmatimonadetes > Longimicrobiales > Gaopeijiaceae > JBGTMU01. The sequence continues at coordinate 53,255 of JBGTMU010000079.1, forward strand.
CAGCTCGGCGAACTCGTGGTTGTTCCCCAGATGCGGGAGGAATCTTTCGTACATTCCCCGCACGGCCTCCCAGTCGGTGCCGTGGAAGCTCCGCGTGTAGAAGGCATCGCGGACACGGCGCCACATCTGGTCGAACATGGCGGCGCGCTCCGCCTGACCGCTCACGATCATCTCGCCCTCCACGGGGATGCTCGTCCGGCTCCAGTTCGACGGGTTCACGACCGACGCACTCCCCCCGCTCACGAGGAAGATTCTCTCCTGCTTCGCATCCCAGCTCATGCTGGCGCTGTTCGCGTTGAGCGTGAGGACCTGGCGTGTCTCGCGGGTGCGAAGGTTCGTGGACCAGAGGTTGAGGCCGCGCTCGAACCGGGCCAGGTAGTAGAGCGACTCGCCATCCCTGGAAACCAGATATCCGCCGAGCGCCGATGAGTGGATCGTGAGGCGCATCCTCCGCTCCCGCGCGTTCTCGAAGTCGAGTTCGGGGAGCTCGGTACCTGCGGTGGAATCAGCCTCCGCTTTCTCGCCCCGCATTTCTCGGCGAAGCGCGAGTTCCTCTTCGGAAAGTCGGGCTTCCTCCCAGGCATCCTGCGTGAAGTACATGGCGTAGACATCGGCCTCCGTACTCCCCGAAGCCTGGAGCGACCGGAGACCGTCGCGGTTGCTGCGCCAGATCATCCCCCTTCCTCCAAGAATCCACTGCGCCCCGGTGTCGCTGAATCCGCTCTGGGTGAGGTTGTGGATCTCCCCGGTGCCGTCGCTCCGGACCACCCCGATGTCCCGGGTAGCCCGCCCGGGCACGGCCCAGGTGAAGAGGATCCACGCCCCATCAGGGCTCCACTCGAACTGCCCTCCGCTGAAGATGTGCTCGTCGGTGAGCAGGGTGACGACCTCGCCCGAACTCCGGTCCAGGACGCGAAGCGAGTGGAAGTCCTCGATGAACGCGAGGCGCCCCCCATCGGGCGAAGGGAGGGGAGCCAGGTTCTGCCGTTCGTTCACTACCACCGGCCGCTCCTCGACGAGGGTCGAGACGAAGAACAGCGGCTCTTCGGCGCGGGCCCGCCGTGCCTCCCAGATTCCCCAGCGGCCCTCGCGCTCGGACGCGAAGAGGATGCCCGCACTGTCGGGAGTGAAGAGGAGACCGGTCTCCCGGGCCGGCGTGTTCGTGATCCGCTTCGTGCTCCCCGTTTCCACCGAGGTCGCGAAGATCTCGCCCCGGGAGGTGAAGGCGATCTCCCGCCCCGACGGCGAGACGGCAAACTCGCCGATCCCCCCGGACACCTGGATCACCCGCTCGTCGTTCGCCTTCCAGTCGGCGGCAATCCGCACGGGAACCCGGGTGGGTTCTCCCGCCCCCGGAGCCAGCACATACAGGAGGCCGTCGTGTCCGAAGGCGAGCGTGCCGTCGCTCGCGGCTGAGAGAAAACGGACCGGGGCCCCGCGGAACTGGGTGATTTGCTCGGAAGCTCCACCCGCGAGGGGGATCCGGTGCACGTTGTATGAGCCGCTCGACTCGCTCAGGTAGAAGAGATGGTCACTCCCGGGCACGAGGACCGGGCTTCGGTCCTCGGCATCCCCGGTGGTGAGCTGGCGGTGGGTGTCGGAGCTTCGGTCCCAGATCCACAGGTCGCGGGTTATCGACGAGGTGTGGTACTTCCGCCACTCATTCTCGCCTCCCTTCCGGTCGTGGTACACCATGAGATCCCTATCTGCGCTGAACGCCACATCTTCGGCGGGCAGAGTGAGAAGCTGGCTCACACGGCCGCCGCTCACCGGCACCTGATACAGTTCGGGAAGCGCGCCCGAAGGGAACTGGCGGTTCGCCACATCGTCGAGGCGGCTCGCTCCGAACACGACCTGGCCCCCATCGGGGGTGAAGGCGAATGGGATCTCGGAGGCCGAGTGGAAGGTAAGGCGGCGCGGCTCTCCTCCCCCTGCGGGCATGATGAAGATCTGGAAGTTCCCGTACCGGTCGCTGGCGAATGCGATGTGCCGCCCCTTGGGGCTCCAGACTGGACGGTAGTCATGGGCCGGGTGGCTCGTGAGCTGCACCGCCTCTCCCCCGGACGAGGGAACGCGCCAGAGGTCACCCCGCCAGGTGAAGACGAGGGTCCTGCCGTCCGGGGAGATCGACGGGTAGCGGAGCCAGGCCGCTTCGCCTTCGGGAAGGGGGGTGGCGGCGGTCGCGCGCTGGGCCTCGGGGTCCTGAGAGGCCGCATCCGGCGGCGCCACGAGAAGGAGTGCGGCCGAGAGGGAAATGGCCAGAGCCGGAGTCCCCCGGAAGAAAGGGGCGGATGGAAAACGCATCGTGAAAGCACCAGGCGGAGGTGAACGACGGGCGACACGGCGAATCTCGAGTCTGCCCGGGTGGCTTCGCAAGCACCGGCCCCGTGCGCCATTCCGAACCGTGCGCCAGCTCGACCCATGCACCGGGGTGGAACACTCCGCCTCTTCAAGGGTGGACTGGAGGGTCGGTAATCCAGCCCCTCCCTCCGGTTTCAATTCGAGGAGTCTCTGTGCCCCAGGACAAAGCCAAGCGACAGGCCCGCAGGGAAATGCGGCTCATGCAGCAGGAGTCCACCTGGCTTCAGAAGGCCGTGTTCGCCCTTGGGAAGGTGGATGAAACGCGGGAGAAGATCGCCGACCTGAACGAACAGGAGTCCGAGCCCTTCGTTCTCGCGATCGGCAGGAAGCGGGTCTCGCTCGACGAGATCGTGGAGGCGATCGAAGTCGAGGTGAAGCAGACCCTCGAAACCCTGCGGGAGCGGCGGGGGATGACGCCCCGGCAGTAACAGTCCTCGAACTCCCTGGGGTGCCGGTGCCACGGGGTCCTGCAAGTCGGGGACGATGCGGCGGTCCGGCGAAAGGAGTCCCTACCGCCCCGGCACCGGAAGGCGCGCATCCCGTTCCATCGGAGCGAGCCGCCCCTCAACGCTCCGGAAGAGAGATTCGGGGTCGTAGATCTCCCCGTTTCTGATCACGAGGCGGACGTTCCGGGTGCTCCGGATTTCTTCCAGGGGATTCCCCCGGATGATGACCAGATCGGCGAGCTTCCCGGCTTCGACGGTCCCGACCCGGTCCCCCACCCCGAGCGCACGGGCCGCGTTGATCGTGGCGATCCGCAGAACATCAGCATTCGGAATTCCGCACTTGTTCAGAGCGTGCATCTCCCGATGTACGCCGAAGGGGGCCAGGTAGCGACCCGTCGTCACATGGTCCGTGCCGAGCGAGATGGTCCCGCCCCGAGCGTGGAACGCTTCCACCTCGGCACACTTCGTCTCCCAGATCGCCTGAAACTGGGCCATGAACTGGTGCGGGGGGAACTCCTCGAACGAGGCCCTCACGTCCTCCGTGAAGAAGCGGGATTCGTCGGTCCAGAGCTCGAACACGTCATCCGAGAGGTCCGAGAAGTACCCGTAGGCGGTGAGCGTCGCGTCGTAGGTGGCCCCATGCGTCACGAAGAGATCCACAATCGCCTGAAACTCGGGTGAATTCACGTCCTGCTCCGGGAAGGACGCATAGGCCGACCGCGTGTCGGGGAAATGGTCACCGCCCAGAAAGTGCTCCACCCGGTCGATCCCCCAGAGAACGGCGTCGCGAGGGTTCACCGAGTTGCGGAACCCCGAGTCGAGGTGGCCCGTGACCGTGAGGCCGTGGAGGTGCGCGCGCTCAATGAGGGGGCGCAGATGCTCCGGCTGCGGTCCCTTCGCCTTGAACCCGCCGACCCCCTGCGCAACCCAGAAGTCCACCTCCTGGCGGATCGAGTCCGCCGAGATGTCATTCGACCACCCGGGGCGAGCCGATCCGAAATAGGGGCCGGAGTTGATGAGGCGAGGCCCCACCTGCACCCCGGCCTCGATCCGGAGCCTCAGATCGCGCATCCCCCACGGGTTGTATTCCCCGTTCGGGAAGGTGGTGGTCACCCCGTTCGCCAGAAAGAGCACCGGCAGGACGTGAAGCTCTTCGGTCCGGGGGCGCCCCATGAGGTTCACATTGTAGTGGGCATGCGCATCCACGATTCCGGCCAGAATCACCTCATCCGCGGCGAGCGTCACGATGCGGGCGTTCGAAAGCTCGAGCGGCGTATCCGCCTCATCGAGAACGAGGATCTTCCCCTGCATGAGAACGATCCCCCGATTGGGCTCGAGGGTGTCCGAGAGCCCGGTGAAGAGCTGCCCTCCCCGGAGCACCACCGGAGGGTTCTGGGCGTGCAGCACCGGAGTATCCAGGGCCAGCGCGGCCAGGAGCGCGAGGAGGGGGAGACGGGTGCGAATCGACATGGAAGTTCGGGGGTCCAGGCGGAGTGGGAGGAGACCCCGGAACGATAGGGGCCCGGGCGGAAGCAGGCCACCCCTGATCAGCACGTCCCTGCCCTGCGGGTAACCCGATCGGACGTCACTCTCCGGTCCACGAGGCCTCGAGAATCGCCCGAATCTGGGCCCGGGTGGCAGCACGCGGATTGGGATACCTGGCCCGCGAAGCCAACCCGGCCGCGTGGTCCAGGTCGGCGGGCGTCAGACCGAAGGTCCGCAGCGTCTCGTCGATACCGAGGGTGCGGTTGAGCGCGAGGAGTTGAGCGCCGGCCCCCTCTGATGCGTCGCCCAGCGCCCTCGCGATCCCCCTCAACGCGTCCGGGGCCCCTCCCTCGTTGAATGCCGCCACATGGGGCAGCAGGATCGCGTGCACCGCCGCATGCGGAAGATCGAAGCTTCCTCCCAGCACATGAGCGAGCTTGTGGTGGAGCCCCATCGAGGCGTGATCGAGTGCGCTTCCGCAGAGGTAGGCCCCGTACAGCGCGGATGAGCGCGCGTCGACGTCGGTGGGATCGCTCTTCACTGAGGGGAGCGCGGTCGCCATGATGCGCACCCCTTCCTCGGCCATCAGGATCGAAGGGGGGCTCACGTCCGGTGCATAGGTGGCCTCCACCGCATGGGCGAGCGCATTCATCCCGCTCCGCACGCTCGTTCCGACCGGGAGATCCAGGGTTTCCAGCGGATCGTAGATCACCGTGCGCGGGGCTACCCGGGGGTCGCGACCCGTTCGCTTTCCCCCACCATCCGTCACACCCCAGATCCGGGTCATCTCCGACCCCGAGTAGGTTGTCGGGAACGCCACGACGGGCAGTCCGGTTTCGAGCGCCACCGCCTTCGCCGCCCCGATGGCCGAGCCACCTCCGAAGGCGAGCAGGGCGTCAGCCCCGACCGAGAGCGCCGCAGCGACCGCTTCCTTCACGACCGTGAAGGGCACGTGCACGCGGGCGCCATCGAACACGCCGGCAACTCGATCGCCTGCCGAATCCAGCACCGTCCCCGCTG
>JBGTMU010000080.1:0-9005 GCA_041743405.1 Longimicrobiales bacterium
TGCGGATTCCGGAGCATGTCGACCACCCAGTCCGGGGGAAGCCGACCACCGATTCCGGGGGATGCCGTCCACCGGTTCCGGGGATGTCGTCCGGCCATTCCGGCAGATGCCGTCCACCCTGGAGTGAAGGAACGCGAACACTGAGCGACGCTGGAGAACCTGTTCCATATACCGTCATTTCTTCCTCCTCGATGAACACGAACCGAGGAGGAGACGGTGGCCCAGAAGAGGTTGTCCATGCGCAAGCTTCGAGAAGTGCTCCGGCTCAAGCACGAGCGGGGGCTGAGCAACCGTAGGATCGGCGAGAGCCTGAAGATCGCCCACTCGACGGTGGCCGAGTACCTGGGTCGGGCGGCTCAGGCCGGCATCGAGTGGCCCCTGCCGGAGGACTGGGATGATGACCGGCTGGAGGTCGCCCTGTTTCCGCCGACGGCGCACGCGACGGTCACCCGCCCGGTGCCCGAGTGGAGCCATGTGTACCGAGAGCTCGCCCGCCACAAGGGCGTGACCCTTGAGCTACTCTGGCTGGAGTACAAGCGGGAGCACCCGGAAGGCTACCAGTACAGCCAGTTCTGCGAACTCTACCGCCGATGGCGGGGGATGCTGGACGTGTCGTTGCGCCAGCCCTATCGAGGCGGCGAGAAGGTGTTCGTGGACTACGCCGGCCCCACCCAGCCGATCGTGGATCGGTCCACCGGAGAGATCCGGGGGGCTCAGGTGTTCGTCGGTGCCCTCGGGGCCTCCAGCTATACGTTCGCCGATCTCACCTGGAGCCGGAGCCTTCCGGACTGGACGGGTTCCCACGTGCAGATGTTCGAGTTCTTCGGTGGCGTGCCCGAGCTCGTGGTGCCCGATAACGAGAAGGCGGGGGTGACGAAGGCTTCCCACTACGAGCCAGACGTGAACCCCAGCTACCACGACCTGGCGACGCACTATGGGACGACAGTGCTGCCCACCCGGCCTCACGCCCCTCAGGACAAGGCGAAGGCGGAAGCGGCCGTTCAGGCTGTGGAACGCTGGGTCATGGCCCCGCTGCGGGACCAGACCTTCTTCTCGCTCAGTGAGGCTCGCCGAGCATACCGCCCGCTCCTCGAGGCCCTGAACCGGCGTGCGTTCCAGAAGATGGAGGGGAGCCGACGGAGCCTCTTCGAGGAGCTGGACCAGCCCGCTCTGGGCCCGCTGCCCCCGACCCGCTACGAGTTCGCCGAGTGGCGGAAGGTGCGAGTGAACATCGATTACCATGTCCAGGTCCACCTTCACTTCTACAGCGTTCCGCACACGCTCAGGCGACGGGAGTTGGACGTGCGTGTGACCGCCACCACCGTGGAGATCTTCCAGCGGGGCCGCCGGGTCGCGGCGCACGCACGCAGCCCCCGAAGAGGTGACTACACCACGAACCCGGACCACATGCCCGCCAGGCATCGGGCCCATCTGGAGTGGACCCCGTCCCGGCTCATCGACTGGGGGCGGACCATCGGGCCCGAGACGGGCGCCTTCGTCGAAAAGCTCCTGGAGAGCCGCCCTCATCCCGAGCAGGGCTATCGTAGCTGCCTCGGCCTCATGAAGCTCGCTCGGACCCATCCGGCCGAGCGGGTCGAGGCCGCGTGTCGTCGTGCGCTCGCGATCCGCACCCTGAGCTATCGCTCCGTGAAGTCCATCCTGGCCACGGGTCTCGACCGGAGCCCGCCCCAGATCGAGATCTCGCTCCGGCTCCCCCGGGATCATCAGCACCTGCGCGGAGCCGACTACTACAGCCCCAACGGGGCCAGCCAAGGAGACTGACCATGCTTCAGAACCCCACCTTCGAGCTCCTCCATGAGCTTCGGCTCCCCGGGATGAGCGTCGCCCTCCAGGAACAGCAGGAGATGCGTGACATCGAGGAACTCGCCTTCGAGGATCGTCTCACCCTCCTGCTCGAGCGGGAGAAGACGGATCGGGCCAACCGGCGGTTCCAGCGTCTCCTGGGCCAGGCTCGCCTCCATCAGGAGGCCGCACTTGAGGACCTCAACTTCAACAAAGCCCGCGGCATGGACCGGTCCCTCATCCTTCGACTCGGCGACTGCGAGTGGATCCATCGCGGTCAAAGCCTCCTCCTCGTCGGAGCCACCGGATCGGGTAAGTCCTACGTCGCCTGCGCCCTCGGACATCAGGCCTGTCGGCACGGCCTCAGTGTCCGCTACTTCCGCCTCTCCCGGCTCCTGGACGAGTTGCGCCTCGCCCGCGGGGACGGATCCCGCACCCGGGTCCTTCAGCGCCTCGCCCGCGCCAACCTGCTCATCCTCGATGACTGGGGGCTCGCTCCGTTGGACGATGTGGCCCGCCACGATCTCCTCGAGGTGCTTGACGACCGCTACGGTCGCCGAGGCACCCTGCTCACCAGCCAGGTGCCCATCGATCACTGGCACGAAATCGTGGGAGACCCCACGTTCGGGGACGCAATCCTGGATCGCCTGCTTCACAACGCGCACCGGATCACCTTGAAGGGGGGCTCCATGCGCCGCGTCTACGACACTACGAAAGGAGATACGCCCACCCACCACGAACCCGAGTGATCCCTCTTCAGCGTCGCCCAGTCACGACCTCCACCCGGTGTGGTCGGCATGCCCGGACCAACTGGTCGGCTTCCTCCGGAACGAGTGGTCGGCATCGCCGGAATACGCACTTCCCGGGAATTGAACGAAAGGGCTGAACATTCCGGCCGCACCGCGGATCACCGGGACAGCCCTTTCGTTCAATCGGAACAGGTGGACATCCAGCGATGATTGCCCCGTCCCGGTCGCGCTCCTCGCGAACGTGGAGGTTTCCTACGCCAGAGTGTCATCATGAATGCTGCAGGGCGCGTAACGTGGTACGACACGATCATCGTTGGCGGGGGACAGGCCGGCCTCGCAGCAGGATACCACCTCGCCCAGCGCGACGTGGATTTCATGATCCTCGACGCCAGCGCGCGTACGGGAGACAGCTGGCGCAGTCGCTGGGATTCACTGCGCCTCTTCACACCGGCCCGATACAGCGGACTTCCTGGAATGCCGTTTCCCGACTCGCCAGCGCGGTTTCCGGACAAGGATCAGATGGGCGACTACCTCGAGATGTACGCCGCGCGTTTCGAACTGCCGGTCCGCAGGAATACGGTGGTCACATCAATGACAAAGGACGGCGACGGCTTCCTTCTCCGTACGAGCATCGGTGTGTTCTCGGCGAACAACGTTGTCGTCGCGTCCGGCCCGTTCCAGCAACCCCGAATCCCGTCACTGGCGACGCAACTCGGAGAAACCATCCACCAGCTCCACTCGCGCGACTATCGCAATCCGTTCGACCTTCCGGACGGGGCTGTACTGGTTGTGGGGGCAGGGAATTCGGGCTCACAAATCGCCCTCGAGTTGTCCCGTTTCCGCGACGTGACGCTTGCCGGTCGGAGCATTGGACGACTTCCCCGAACGCTCTTTGGGGCGGACATCTTTCATTGGATCTGGCCCGTGTTCGAACGTGCGAGCCTCGATACACGAGTCGGGCGGATTCTGCGACGTCGTGCGTCAACCACCGACCCCCTGATCGGCATCAGTCGCGCTCACTTTGCCGCGAACGGAGTGAAACGAGTCGGTCGCGTCACCGATGTGCAGCACGGACTTCCCACCATCGCCGGTGTGACGTTGAATGTGAGCGTCGTCATCTGGGCAACCGGCTTTACCCAGGACTTCCGTTGGATTCAGCTCCCGGCACTCGACGCCCATGGATCACCCCGCCACCGGCGCGGCGTGTCGGATGTCCCTGGACTCTACTTCGTGGGGTTGAGATTCCAGCACCGGCAGTCGTCCGCGTTGATCGGCGGCGTCGGCGCGGATGCGGAGTTCATCGCGGCCAACCTCGCGAGTCGAATCTGACCTTGTGCCCGGCCACCCGGCAGTTCACGTTGCATCTCCAATGAAAAAACGGAGAGGCCATGGCGGCCGTGGTAGGCATCGGTGACTTCATCGGGTGGGAGGGTGGCTGCCTGCTCATCGGCAAGGCCATCAGCGTTGTGCCCAGGCACGCGCACCTCGCCATACAGATCGTGTTCGGATACGCGGACCCGGTGCGACTGCGCGACGGAGACGAGGGCGATTGGACGTCGTATCCATTCGCCATCATCCCGTCTCGTCAACCCCATTCGATGGACGCGACGGCATCTACCTACAACGCGGTCATCTTCGTCGAGCCGGAAACGCGCGGTGGTCGAGCGCTGTCCGAGCGATACTTGAAGGACGGAACCGCATCGCTCGACAATGCGGACGTCAGCGCTGCTGCGGCTGGACTGTTCAGCGTCTGGCTCGGCGGCGCAGGAAAGCCGGCCGTGAGCGACGCGGCACGCAACGTCCTGCACGCACTCACCGCCGATTTCGAGCCCGCGGTCGCAACGGATCAACGGATCCTGCACGCCGTCGAGTATATCAACGTCAATCTCAAGAAATCGATCACTCTGGATGATGTCGCCGCGACGGCGTTCCTGTCGCCGGGCCGATTCCGACACCTGTTCGTCGAGCAGACGGGAATCGGACTCAGACCTTACGTGCTATGGCGTCGCTTTCTGCTTGCATGGGAGCTGCTCGCGAACGGAAGGTCTGTCTCGACCGCCGCGCACGAAGCAGGGTTTGCAGACTCCGCGCACTTCGCGCGGACATCGCGCCAGACCTTCGGCTTCCCTCCATCACTGTTACAAGTCGACGGGTTGAGGTAGAGAATGCGTGCAGCAGTGTATCGCCGATATGGGCCTCCTGATGTCGTTGCCATCGAGTAAGTGCCGACGCCAGAGCCTGGTCCGGACGAAGTGCTCATCCGGATACGCGCGAGCACGGTTTCGTCCGGCGACGTGCGTGCACGCTCACTCAGTGTGCCGCGCGGGTTCGGCCTGTTCGCACGTCCTGTCTTCGGCATGACAGGTCCGCGCAGGCAGATCCTGGGGACGGAGTTTTCTGGTGAGGTTGCTGCAAGGGGTGCGAACGTCACGACGTTCGATGAGGGTGATCGCATTTTCGGTTTCCCGGGCATCAACGTCGGGAGCCATGCAGAGTATCGAACCATGCCCGCGAACGATCGCATCCGGGCGATGCCCTCGTCGTTCACGTTCGAGGAAGCCGCAGCGCTTTCGTTCGGCACCATGACGGCCCTCGGCTACTTGCATGCGGGTAAGGTTGTCGCCGGCGAGCGCGTGATGGTGATCGGCGCATCCGGAGCCGTGGGCAGCGCGGCCGTTCAGATCGCACGCCATCTTGGCGCCGAAGTCACCGGCGTGACGAGCACAACGAACATCGAGCGCGTCAAGGCGATCGGCGCACATCACGTTGTCGATTACACGACGACGAAGTACCTGAGCGACGACGCATCCTTCGACGTCATCTACGACACCGTGGGTGCCGTCTCCTACCCGATGAGCCGTCGCACGCTCACTCGGCATGGCCGAATGCTCATGAGTGGCGCGTCACTGCCGCAGCTTCTTGGTGGCATGGCGGGTTCGATACGGAGCGGTCACCGCGTCGTTGCCGGACCGGCCAGGGAACGAGACGAGGACATGGACGTCGTCCGCTCGCTCGCTGAATCGGGCGCACTTCGCCCCATGATCGACAGGACATACTCGCTCGAGCAGATCCGCGAAGCGCACGCGTACGTGGATACCGGAAGAAAGCACGGCAGCGTGGTCGTCATCATTTCCGCAACCTGAGCGCTGAAAGGAGAAGAGATCGCGGAACGGCATGACATCTTCTACCTCTGGAGACCGGTCCTTCGTGATCCAACGGATGATATGGTGCTGGAGCTCGCGGTGGCTGCAGGCTGCGAGATCCCTCCACGCCAAGGCTCGGGAGGTGGCGCGACAAGAAGGGATTTCCATCAACCAGTTGGTGACCACCGCCCTGGCCGAGAAGCTCTCGGCGCTGCTCACCGAAGAGTATCTCGAGGCACGCGCGCAAAGAGGAAACCGGGGGAAGTTCGAGCGTGTTCTGGCGAAGGTTCCGAGCCGCGACCCAGACCCGGGCGACGAGCTTTAGAGCCCACCGGTTTACCGCCATTCCGACCCACCCCGGCTCGCACTGCCCCCTTCGAGTGGCTGTCGTAGCAGGTCCTCCTCCATGGAGACGTGCACCCGCGTCCGCTCTCGCTGCAGGGGTTGACGCCCGACGGCAACCGCGTCCTGCTCGGACCTTTCGTGAGTTCGGACGACTCGGCCCTGGCGGAGGCGGCGGCAGTTGAGGGCGGTAGTTTTCGCGCAGTTCGATCGCAATCCCGCACCCGCATCGCATGAGCAATGCCTGCGGGCGTGGCAGGGGTGAAGTGGCCGGAAGCGGACCACGCCAGACCGCTTGACTGGCGTCTACACAGCAGAGGTCACTACCCGTCTCGGAGCGAGGGTCGATACACCCGGACCTCCAGCAGAACGAGCCCGAAAATCACCATTGACTCGGCGATGAGGTAAGCCCCTCCCCAGAAAGTCAGTGATTCCAATGAAAAAACCAGAATCACCGCGATGAAGCAGTACGCCAGGTTCGCCCCGATGATTCCCTCGAGCATCCAGCCGCGAACCGGCCTGGAGCCGAAATAGCAGCTCAGGGAATAGATACTGTAGACCAGACCGAGTGACGCAAGCGGGTACAGGATGGGCGCGGGAATGCCATGCCAGGCTGGAAACGTCGGGAGCAGGATCCCCGTCAGCCCGGCAGTCACAAGAGCCCCGGTTCCGTCGAGGAGGAAGATGTTCCTTTCGTTGAGCCTCCCCCTTGACCTGTCCCGACTGCGGCGGTGAGTCATCGGGATTACGCTTCGGCGGCATGCATCTCTTCGAGCCGATCCAGGATGAGGTCAAGTCCGAACTCGAACTCCATGCCGAACCGGTACTCGGGATCGAGGACGCGGGCGCGGGTCAGTTCGGCCAGGTGCGGATACGTCTGACCCATGACCTCCAGCATTTTCTCCGCGAAGGCATCCGACTCCTCGTCCGTCGAGACCGGGAGCGACGTCTCCTGGATCGCGAACCCATAAATATAGCTGTCGAGCAGGATGTGGGCATGCAGTGCCAGACTCAGGGAGAAGCCCGCCTCGCGAAGGCTGCCGATGACAGCTTCCGCGTGACCGAGCGTTCCAGGACCCGGTGAACGTCGCGTATCCACCAGTCCGATCGCCCAGGGATGGCCCCTGAACACCTCCCGCGCCGAACTGGCCCGTGAGTGCATGGCCTCCTTCCAGTCGGCCCCCTGGGGCGCGCCGATCTCTTCCCAGATGGCATCCACCATGCCGTCGAGCACGTCGTCCTTGCTCGCAACGTGGTGGTAGAGAGACATCGCCTCGACACCGAGCGATCGTCCCAGCCGGCGCATGGTGAGGGAGCCGATGCCATGGGCATCAGCGATCGCGATCGCGGCCTGCACGACCCGCTCGCGGCTGAGCGTATTCCGATCCTTTTCCGGTTCGAGCTTTTTCATGGAGAGCAGCTTTCCTGAGGGATTTCCTTACAAGGTAAGGTCAGCCCTTGACGCGGGAAACCCCGCCGTACATCTTGTCCTTACATCGTAAGCTTACCTTGTAAGGCTTACAGCGCGATTTCCCTCGGAGATTGTGCAATGAAACCCGAACCTTCAACTGGACGTCTATATCTCATGATGCGCTTCAGGCCTTCTTCCGCCGCCTTCGCCGCGGCTCTCTTCTCGATCCTCCTCGTACAGGAAACCCCCGCGCAGGAAGCCACCCGTCCGCTCTGGGACGGGATGGTGGAGGCGGGGATCACCGCCGCCCGATCCACGGGCGCCTTCCGTGACCAGGTGGACGGTGGCATCGGGTTCACCGTCGGTGCCCGTGTCCCCTTCGGCGCCGCCGGACGGTTCGCTGCTCGAGTGGACATGTCCGCGCTTACATACGGACACGAATCCCGCCAGGTCTGCATGCGTCCCGGCGCCGGCTGTCGGGTAGAGGCGAGCGAGATCACTTCGAACGACATTTTCACCCTCGTGATGGGTCCGGAGCTGAGCCTCGCCGGTGATCGGGATCAGTCCAACTGGGTGCGCCCGTTCCTCCACGGCTTTGCGGGCTTCTCGATCTATGCCACCCAGTCGGGACTCGGGAACTGGGGAACGAGCATCCCCTACTTCGGCTTCGCGACCACGACCAACCAGCGGGATGCCGCCTTCACCTGGGGGGGCGGCGGAGGGGTGCGTTTCGCACTTCCCATCAAGAGCCGCCCTGTGCAACTCGCCATCAGTGTCCGCTATCAGAGCTCGGGAGATGTGGACTACCTGCGTGAGGGCGATCTCGTTGATCTCCCGGACGGCAGCTACCGGAAGGACCTCCAGCGGGGGAAGACCGACTTCGTCGCCTTCACGATCGGAGGATCGGTCGGGTTCTCCTTCACCCGGACCTCGGAGAACGACCGATGATCGGGTCCCGGGGAACTCCCCACCTGGGCCTCACGCCCTCCGCCCCTTCCCCCGACACGTGTGCACGAAGGACTACGATGAAGCCCTCCTGTGCTGCGCCTGGAGTTCACATATGAAACGACGTTACAAGCTGTTACTGGGGTTTGCCGGTCTGCTCGGCGCCGGCGTGATCGCGTTCGCCATGGTCCTGAGTCACGACCAGCCGTGCCCCGCACCGGTCGTGGCTGCAGAGGGCGAGCGGACGATGCTAGCGGTACGGGCGCATTGTTATGGCGGGGTGGACGCGCTGACGCTCGAACGAGTGCCGGTCCCGACTCCCGCCGCCGACCAGTTGCTGGTCCGCGTCCACGCAGCAGGCATCAATCCGCTCGATTGGCACTTCCTGCACGGCCAGCCGTACATCATGCGCATGATGTCGGGCTTCGGCAGGCCCGAAGACTCGCAAGTCGGCGTCGACTTCGCCGGCATCGTTGAGGCCGTCGGCGAATCGGTCAGCCACTTCCGGCCTGGCGATGCAGTATTCGGTTCAGTAAGCGGCGCTTTCGCTGAATACCTGGTGGTGCGCGAAGGAGGGTCGGTCGTGCGCATGCCCGACGGCGGCGACTTCGA
>JBGTMU010000081.1:0-1945 GCA_041743405.1 Longimicrobiales bacterium
CCGTGACGCCAGTGGATGCAGAGGATCCGAGCGCGGCGTGACCCAGCCGGACGAAGGCCGCACTTCCGCTCCGTGACCCCGCCTCCAGCGCCATCCGGCTCAGTGAGTCGCGTTCCACCGGCCGGCCGTCGAGCTGCACCAGGCCGAAAATCTCGGACACCGCCAGGTCAACTCCCGGCGGCGGGGGTGGGATCTCGCGATCCCGGGGCGAGCAGGCCGCGCTCCAGGAGTTCGCCGACGAGGCGGTTCACATCCGCTTCCAGAGTTTCGGGTTCCGCGTCGAAAACCCGCGTGAGTTCCTCGACCGCGGCCGCGACCGAATCGAGAGTTGTCAGGCTGTGCCAGATGCGGGCGCCCACCTCATCCAGCCCGAAATAGAGTTCGGTCTCCAGGTTCAGAAGAACGATCTCGCTTCCGAGCTCGCGCTCGAGGATGTGCGGGGGGAGGTGGACGGAGGTGGGGCCGGGCGCTTCGGGGTCGATCGACACGGCCGAGGCGGTGGACCCGATCGGCTCCGCCGATCCGACCGACCCAGCCGTCGTTGAAGGGATGTGCTCCTCCGGCTTCGGGCGCGAATCGTCAGGCACCGGGGACGATCCCCAACTCAGAGCTTCTGGTGGACATTCCCGGCCGGTCCGCCCATTGCTTTCCCGCCGGCCATGCCGGGTTCCGCAACATCACCCGTGCCAGCCGCCGTGAGCTCCCGCACACTCCCGTACTCCTCGAGCTTCGGGGTGTGATAGGGGACTTTGCGATCCGTCGGTCCATCCTGTCTGGACGAGCTGCTCATGGGTCGTTCCGCGCTGCGGGATTCAGGTGCGAGGCCGCGCACGACGGCCTCTCTCAATATATAGACAGGCGGAACTATCGGCCAGTTGCATCTTCGGTGTATATTCGGTATCCTTGGGCATGAACCTCAAGGCGCTGATGCGGAGATTTCCGACCGAAGCTGCTGCCAGGGAGTGGTTCGAGGTAGCGAGATGGCCGGATGGTCCGGTCTGCCCGCGGTGTGGCGTGATGGAGCGTGGCTCCAGGGTTCGGGCTCGGCCAAGCCAATACACCTGCCTGGACTGCCGGTACCGATACTCGGTCACCTCCGGGACGGCGCTTCATAACACGAAGCTGCGTCTTCGGACGTGGCTGATCGCGATGTACCTGGTGGCGACGAGTTCAAAGGGTATCAGTGCCATGAAGCTTGCCGACTGGCTGGGCGTCAGCTACAAGACGGCATGGCACGTCGGACACCGGATTCGGGCCATGATGGCGTCCGACCCGATTCTCCTCAAGGGGATTGTTGAGGCGGACGAGACGTACGTGGGCGGGAAGCCCAGGAAGGTCAATCGGAAGGAGCACCTACCCAAGGACCAGCGGCCAAAGCGTAAGAAGGGTCGTGCCACCGAGAAGGCGTGCGTGTTCGTGGCGGTGGCTCGAAGCGGTCGGGTCATTCCGAGCGTCGTGCCGAGCCACACGAAGGGCGCGGTGGGCGGGGCTGTCCGCGCGAGCGTTCACACGGACGCTGTACTCGTCTCCGACGAGCTTCCTGCCTACACCGGGGTGGGCCGCGAGTACGCTGGGCGCCACCGGGTTCGGCACTCCGATGACGAGTTCGCCCGCAGCGATGGCGACCTTCGCGTCCACGTGAACGCCGCCGAGACAGCGTTCCGCTGGAACGAGCGGGCCGGTACCGTAATCGAGAACCTGGCCCTCATGGTGCACTTTTCCGGCTCCTCGCCGTTTCAAGTGGGGCCGCGCCGCAACCGGCATGTCCCGGCGGTGATCAAGGACCATGCAGCGTCCGCGTGCAATCGCCAGCCTCCACCGACTCGGATCAGCGAAGGGTGCGGCGATCTTCCACTCGTGACGTACTGTGGCCACCACTGGTACATCGACCGCTGTGGGGACGGTGGATATACCAACGGTGGATCCAGGCGGACTCACGAGTGGA
>JBGTMU010000082.1:0-3434 GCA_041743405.1 Longimicrobiales bacterium
GCGGAGTCGGGGGGGCGGGAGGGTCGGGGCGCGGCGCGGCGTAATCGGGGACGCGGGATGTTCAGTGGGAGGGCGGCAGAAGCGCCGCGAACCCGCGGGATGCCCTTACTGGACGAACGAGCTCGCGCTCTGCTGCTCGGAGTCGGCTTCTCCCTGCTTCCGAAGCTGATGGAAGATCGAGCGCCGGGTGAGACCATAGAGGATGACCCGACTCAGGAACTCGGGATCCGACCTCTGTACCTCCTCTGCCTGGGCTGCGAGTTCTCTCGGGAGGCGGACCTTGAGCTGGACGGAGCAGGTTTCCCACATGCGCGAAGTCGTCACCTTGAATGGAGGTTTTCAGGGGGCTGGAACGGATTCGATGATAGGTCGGAGTCGGACGGGGCGCAAGGCTTTTCCGTAACTCGTTGCGCCCCAACGCCCCCGCCGTAAAGCATTGTGCAGCAACATCTTACATCACTGCCCAGAATCGTACTCCACCTGTTCCCATCAGGTACGGGATCCTTGATTTTTCAAATTGTTTCAGGGAATCTCAAGGAACCGCACCACCTATCGGATACAACTTTCTCGAAAGACCGTTGCTGCTTCGTGACCGTTTTTTCGAAAAACAGTCCAGCAGGGAAATCTCAGGGAAGCACCGATCGAAGGAACGCCTCGAGCGACGCCGGGGTGAGCGCCTTGAAACGGGCTCGGATGCCGGAAGGGGTGGACTCGCGGAAGATGTCTGTCGTGCGCCAGCAGGGACCCGCTCCGGCTCCCTCTTCCCGATGGAATTCGAGGTAGCCGCGCCACTCCAGCGGCGTCCTCAGCACGGAAAGCGCAGCGAACCAGCCCTCTCCGAACGGGCGGAGCTCCACCGTCACGGGTTCGTCTCGCTCGGGAAGCTCCGAAACCCCCATCCGACGGAGGTACTCGGTTCGATTCTGGAGGTAGAGCCCAACCCACTCTGCGTAAGGCGGAAGAGGTAGAATTTCACCAGCCAGTGCGCGGACGGCCCCGATGGGATCCGCCGAAATCGCGACTCCACCCGCCTCCGCTCTATTGCGAGCCTCTCGGTAAAGCGACCTCAATCCCGCCGGGGGGAGAATCGCAAGAAGCTCCCGCGTCTCCACCTCGCAGTACCGCCGGTAGAGCCCGAGAAGAGTGTCGGGCACACCCCTCCGCCACGGCGCCGGGCCTCGGAGCGCTCCCCCTCGCGCGGGCTGAGCGCTCGTGTCGGCAGGCACTTCCGTGAGGGAACTCAATGGATTCCGCCAGGGACGCGCCCCGTGGGCACGGTCGGAGTAACCCGCTCGAAACGCGGCACCCCGGGATCGTCGCGGAGCGCATGGAGTGAATCCCTTTCCCCGAAGGTGCGAGTCAATTCCTGCACCGCGCGGTATCGATCCGCTTCGAAACGGGCCAGCAGATGCGTCACCCCTCGTCTTACCCGCTTGAGGAGCGTCCTCGCCTCCAGGATCGAGCGGGGCACGGGAAGAGGAAGCTGGTACGCGCTCGTGCCCGCTGCGTCGCGCGTACTTCCGCGGAACAGCTCCTGCCCGGGGAAGGCATCGAGGATGGCGGACTCGAGATCCGGGCTCCTCGAGGCCCGGCCGGTCCGTATTATCAGAGTGACCGATTCATAATCGAGATGCACGCGGGCCACTCCACCGGAAGGAAGGAGCAGGCGAACGGCCGTTCCTTCGTGAAGATCCAGATCGTGGGCGAGGTCGCGGTATCCGATTCGGAGGAAGGTCGGGCGGGTGAGCGGGGAAAATCCGGCCCGCTCGAGCACTTTGAGTGCCATCCCGAAGGAGAAGGCGCGGCTGCGCTCCCTGTCCTCGGGAGGCGTATCTTCGATGACCCGCTGGAGGGTTCGAAGCCCGGACGGGTAGAGCCATCCCAGAACGACGAGAGGACCTGTCAGATCCGCCACCCGCAGCTCGGCGCTCCCCAGATCCACGACATCGGCCCGGGCCGGGTCGCTCCCGTCGATCACGACGCCGAGTCCGATATCCCCGATCCGCCCGCCGGGAACCCCGCGGGCACCCTGATCACGAAAGGGGATCGCCGCTCGGGTGAGGGACACCTGGAATGTCCCGGTGAGCGCCGATTCGAACTCCCGGTTCAGTTGCGTCGTGACCTGCGCGTGCATCTACAACCTCCGTCTGGGGAAGGCCTGCAATCAGGCCGACTGCACGAATCCGACTGCGAACGCGATTCCAACTGCGAAACGTGAACGAACGCGACGTGAACGAACGCGAAAGGGGATCGCAGAATAACCGTCTGTTTCCCGCGCCCGCAAGGGAACGGATCTCCCGTCCCGAGTCCGCTTGCTCCCCCAGCTTCCTTTCCACATTTTCCAAAGTCGGCCCCCGCTGACGTATCGCTCGCCTTCCTCCTCATCGCACTCCTCCGGAGGCTCCTTGCCGCTGGACCGCACGCGCCGGCGTTCCGTCGGGTTCCTCGAACAGGATGGAGATTCCTGGTCCTGCTTCCTCGTGACCTCCCAGGTCGAGGACGGAAGGTGGCGGGGGTATTTCTCCTTTCGCTCGAAGCACAGTGATACGGAGGAAGACGAGATCCGCACCGCGGACATCTTCATCGAGAGATCCGAAGGGGAGATCGACCGGAAGGCGCGGGGACTCGGGCGGCCGCTCCTGTCGGGTCTGCTCGCGTCGGCCCTGCACACCCGGCAGCGCGATGAACAGGAGACTCCCGAGCTCCGTCTGTGGGTTCGAAAGCTGATTCAGCGCAATTCCCGCGAACTCGCGGGGGGGTGGGAGGAAGACGGGCAGTCACCGGACGATCGGACGCTGGGAGAGTTGCGATCCATCTACTCTTCCTACCGCATGGACCAGGTCGCCCACTTCATTTCGCTCGTTCAACCCGAGGACTTCGAGGAAGCGGTGGATCGGCTGATGGAGGGGCAGACCTTCGACTTCGGCGCCAAGGACCGACTCCAGTTCGCCATGATGGTGGTAGAGAGGCTGGAACAGCTCCTTCCCCTCCCTCCCTTCGAGGTCTGGGCCCAGGACTACGTGAGCCACCCGGATGAGTATCGGGCCTATACGCACTCCCTGCACCGGGACGCGACTCTGCCCTGAGGATGGCAGGGGACTCGCCCCCCCGGTTGAGCTTTCTCCCGAGCCCGATTAGCTTTAAGGACTTGTCCCGTGTAACGGCTCGGGACGACATGAGACTGGCAGGACCAACCTAGGAGCGTGATTCTTTTGGAAGTGATCGTTCAGGAAGGCGAGAACCTCGAGCGGGCGCTCAGGAAGTTCAAGCGCAAAGTGCAGCGATCCGGGCTCTACTCGGAGCTCCGGAAGCGCCGCTTCTATGAGAAGCCGAGTGCACAGCGGAAGCGCAAGAAGGAAGCGGCCATTCGCCGTGAGCGGCGGCGTCAGCGCCGCCCCGAGCGCGCCCCCCGCCCGTAGGAATCGACCCTGCGC
>JBGTMU010000083.1:0-2064 GCA_041743405.1 Longimicrobiales bacterium
GACTTCCCAAGTCAGCCCAGCCGCTGGCGGAGCTGCTGTACGAGCAGATGGACGCACTGGATCGGCTGAAGAGCGCGGCGAAGAAGGCGATGCTCGCCGAAGCGAAGCGGCACCCGGAGTTCCGGCTCGTAAGGAGCTGTCCTGGCCTGGGTCCGATACGCGCGGCCGAGCTGCTCCCCATCGTGGTGACGCCGTATCGGTTCTAGGGGATGGGGCGAGGGAGAGGGGACCGGGGAGCCGGGGGTGCCGTCGTTGACCGAACCGATGGGGCGGGGAAGTCGCCATGGGAAACGGCGCCGGGAGGATGGTGCGATGGGCGGTGGAGGACGGCCCAGTGGGAGGCGGGTGACGGAGGGCGGGCAAGAGGCCGGCTCGCGCCTCAGATCTCCCAGTCATGGGGCGGAGACTGGTGGAATTCTTACTCCGGGCTGGGCTCAGGAGCCGCGAGGCCCCGAGCGGGGGACAGTCGGGGAGGCTGATGCGGCAGGTCGAGATGGAGGAGGATGCGCTCCGGTGGAGGGCAGGGTGATGAACGAGACGATCCTCATCCCGCCTTTGCAGGCGGGGCAGAGGAGCGGGAGCACCTCGTAGATGCGGGCCAGAAGCTGGGCCCAGAGCATGCGGCTGGATCGTGATCGGGGCGTGGCTGCTTCAGCCCCCGTTTCCGACTACCCGGCCGCCCTCAGCTCACCTTCACCCGTTCCCCTTCCCCCTTCTCTCGCAGCTCATCGGCGTGGTTCGGGTGACAGGTGAAGTAGATCACCTGCCGCTTCTTCGCGAAGGCACCGACCACCCGGGCGGCCGCCGCGCGGCGGTCGGGGTCCATGTCGACGAACGGGTCGTCTACCATCAGGAAGCCTCCGCTCTCGCCCAGATAGAGTTCCGCGAGCGCAAGGCGTGTGGCCAGGGCGAGCGATCCGAGCGTCCCCTGTGAGAGGTGGGTGATCGGGAGAGTGAGCTCCCCCCCGACGGTCGCAGGCGCAGTGCCCTCGAGCGCAACCTCCGGATAGCGCCCCTCGGTGAGCTCGTAGAAGTGACGCGAGACCGCCTCGCCGAAACCCGCGAGGGGGTCGTCGGTGCCGCGGGCCTCGAGGATCCGCTCAAGGGAGGCGCGGATGCGCAGGAGCGCCTCTCCTTCGGCCCGCTGGCGTTTGAACTCCCGCACCGCTCTATCGAGCTCTGCCTCGAGGTCTTCCGCGGAGCGTTCAGGGGTGCGCCCCATCAGCCCGGCGTGCTCCCGCCGCGCCCCCTCGAGGGCTTCGCGGGTCCCTTCCTGCGACTGCTCCTTCTCCGTCACGAGCTGGAGGTAGCTGTCGGGCGAGTCGAACCCATCGGGAAGCTCGGGAAGTTCTGCGAGGTCTCCGGTGGCCTTCGCCAGCTCCGTGCGGAGGGCGATCACCTTCTCCATCAGGCTGGGGACGTCCGTGTGCTCGCGTACCCAAGTCTCGACCCTCTCGCGCATCTGCTGGAGCTCGGCCTCAAGTCCGGCCCGGCGCGCCAGCAGTTCCGTTCTCTCCGTCTCAAGGGTGTCGATGGCGCGCGTCTCGGGAAGCGCGTCGAGCCTTGCGACGTCGGCCTCCCACTCTTCCTGGGTGCGGTCCTCGAGCGCCGCATCGAAAAGGTTTCTCTTGGTAGCCTCCTCACGGACGAGCCGCTCGCGTTCATCAGAGGCAGCTTCGGCTGCCGCCAGGCTCTCCTGGCCCAAGCCTCTCAGAACCTCGGCACGCCGCTCGCTCGCCTTCTCCTGTTTTGCGAAGAGCGCATCGACGTCCTCCTTGCCGCTTCGCACTCCTATGCGGAGCCCGTTCGCCTGGATCCGGATGCGACCGGCGGCCTCGCCCTCCCACCCCCGCCCCGGGGTGATCTCGATTTCCTCGGGGGCCTCAGCCCCCCGCTCGAGGGTGACGGTGAGGGGGGCCGTGCCCTCGAGGGTGGCGGAAAGCTTCTGGGCGGCGATCTGGATTCGGAGCGCTTCGAGATGGCGTTCGACCTCCCGCAGCTCGTCGAGAGCCGCGGCATCGATCGCCCCCATCTCCCCGGCGGCGGCCGCCGCCGCCTGCCAGC
>JBGTMU010000084.1:0-3884 GCA_041743405.1 Longimicrobiales bacterium
ACCGGGGTCCGGTTGCAGCGGAGGGGCGCCGCCAGGCGACCCGGAGCCGGAAACCCTCCAGTTATCCGATGGGGTTCATGCCAACCCTCCTGCCTTTGACCCGCACTCTACAACTCGAAGCCCGATCGACGCCTCTCGGCAACGAGAGCTGTTTTCGATCGGAGATTCTCCTCTTGGACCGCCCCCCGTCAGCTGCTCAGGTGCCTAACGGAGTTGGATCCCCCGAGGCCCACCTCTGATGTCTGGGAGCGGATCCGCGTAGTCGAGCCACTCACCCTGCCACCCCAATTGGGATCCGTCGGAAGGCCTCGCGAAGCCTGCCTGAAACACCCTCCCAATTTGGCAAAGCGAAGCCCTCGCGCGGATTCTCCATTGTTTCGCTGGCCTTGGATCGAACCCAAGCGTCGGCAACTGATCCGCCTTCAGACGCGAAGGGCTTCGCCCCTCTCCGAACCGACGCCCGAAGGAGCGAAAACGGAGTCGATCGGGCGCGGGAGCGAACGGAGCGAGGGGTAGTCCCACTGATTCTGCCTGACGTTCTGCGATTCTTACACCTGCCCTCCGGCCGATTCCAGCCCGCAAGGGCAACCGCGTCCCTCCAGGCCCCGCGTCGCCTTCCGGAAATCGCAGCCCCGCGAAGGACCCACGAACCGGGGCGGGGAAGGGGACCTCGTTCAGCGATCGCGCGGGGCGCCGGCCGAGCCTAGCTACACCGGGCCCAATGAAACTCCCTCGCTCCGATCGCAATCAACTTGAACCGCTCCCGGGCTTGAACCCCTTCGGATAACTCCCTATATCCGCCTACCCGTTTCGTGAACCCGCGCTCCGGTGAGCGATCTCCGAACGTCTGGTTCGCGGATGGCTCCGTCCCGGCCCAAGGGCCGAGATGATTCGATCGCGTGCGCCGGAGCCCACCGGACGAGGCTCTGATCGACGGGGCGACTCACTTCGGACCATGATTCACTTCCTCCTTCGACTGCGCAAGCGGCCCCCATCGGTTTCGGTCAAGTTCTTCAGATTGTCCAGGGGGCTCCGCACCGCTTCGAAGGTGGACTTGGCGACGTGGGTGTAGCGTTCCGTGGTCCGCGAACTCGCGTGCCCCAGCAGCTCCTGGATGATGCGGAGGTTGGTGCCGCCTTCGAGGAGGTGCGTAGCGAAGCTGTGCCGAAGGGTGTGCGGCGTGACGTGTTTCGGAACGCCCGCGCGCCGGGCGGCACGGGCCACGATCTTCTGCACGGAGCGCGAAGTCAGGTGCCTGCCCTCACGGGCGCCCGGGAAGAGCCAGGTCTCGCTTGGGATGGCCGCCCGGTACATCTCGACCACGTCGAGGGCTCTCTCCGCAAGCAGGGTGTAGCGATCCTTCGCTCCCTTTCCACGACGGACTCTCAGAAGTCCGCGCTCCGCGTCTACGTCCTCGGGCCGGAGACGCACGAGCTCGCTCACCCGGAGCCCCGAGGAGTACAGGAGCATGAGCAGGGCGCGGTGCTTCAGGTTGACAGGCGCCGCGAGGATCTGCGCCACTTCGACCGGCGCGAGCACCGCGGGGAGCGTCGATTCCGCCTTCGGACGCGGGACCGCCAGGGCGAGCCGGGGCTCTCCCAGGACCGTCTCCAGAAGGAAGCGCAGGGCGCTTACGAGCTGGCTGTGGTAGGCGCGGGAAGCCCGACGGGACCCGATCAGTTCGACGATGTACCGTTCGGCCAGCGCCGTGGGGTCCGCAGGGAGCCCGTCCAGGCCACCCCCGGTCCACTGGAGGAACCTCCGCACATGGCCCAGATACGCCTTCCGGGTGCGGGGGCTGTAGCCACGGAGGAGCAGGGCGTCCCGCACCCGCGCGAGCCCGTCGCCTCCGGAGGAGGTGGGCCCCGAAGGACCGGTGCCACCGGGTGCCCCCAGAACCACGATCCGATCGGCTCCGAAACGGGCCTCGAGTCGCTCGATCGCCCGATCCGGTTCAGGGATCACCCAGCACCTTCGGTCAGGCTCCCATCGGCGCCCCGGGATCGACCGAATGGTGGAGAGATCCTCAGGCGTCCACCCGGGCCCGAACCTCACCTCCACACCGTCCGGCTGGAGATGGACCGTAATCCTGCACCGTGAAACCGCCGCGCCGGAAATGTGCTTGCGTGCCATGGGAGCAACTCTCACTTCGGGATCGGGGCGACGCCATGGCGGGCAGAGTCCGATTCGCGGACCCTGGGGAGGGCGGCGGCCCCGAAGGCCGGATGCTCTCGGGTGTGTTCAGAACCACGATCCGATCGCGTTGGAACCGCGAGGCCCGGCGCATCCACCGCGCTCGGAGCCACCCCCGGCGCTCGCGGTCCCTCCCGCGCCCTCCCTCAGCCACTCAATCCCTTCCATCCTGCCCCCCTCCCCTACCCACCCCCCTCCAGCCCACACCCCTCCCCCCGCACCACCCCCGACGCGATCGTCGCGGCATACGGGTACCACGCCCCCGACATCGAATCGGTACACCGCCGCTCCTCGATTGTCAGGGTGAGGAATTCCAAGCCGTCTGCATGCGGGCGCTCGGCGTTGAGCGTCCATCCATTCGCCGCGGTCTGCACCCACTCGAGTCCAGAGTACTCGACCCCGTCCGGGAGGTCGGGCGTCACCACCCGGACCCGATCCTCGAGCAGGCTGAGGAACCAGAAGGGCTCGTTCCCCCGGGCTTCCATGAGCCCCTCGGGAGGAAGCATGTTGCAGCTCCACCCTTCGAGCCCCCCGTAGCGGAGTTCCCTCAGCTGATCGCCCGCCAGCCGGAGCAGCACGGTGACGGGACTCGTGCCGTCAGGGTTCACTTCGGCGAGGAAGGCCCGCCCGTCCCCCTGTTCGGTGTCCTCGAGGACCACCACTTCAGACGCTCCGCAGGGACGAAACACGAGCGAGTCCCCTTCCAGAGTCAGCGAGCCGGAGCGCACCTCCGCCTCCGACAGGAACACTGGCGCCTGGGAGACGGGTTCGCCGGCTTCCTCGCGAAGGTCGCCACCGGGTTCGGGGGCATCTCCCGAGCATCCTCCGAGGGCCAGAAGAAGGAGCGGGATGGGGGTCAGGGCGGGGCGAACCGTGGGCATCTTCATTCATCCAATCTGAAGCCGATCCCTCCGCTGCGGAAGTCGAGGCTACACTCGGCCCCTTCCCCCGGTTGCCGTCCGCAGGGCCGCGAGGGTAGCTTGCGCAGCCATCCCCCACGCCCTTCCCCCCGTTCTCCCGATCGAACCGCATGAACTACGGCTTCCTGATCCGGAATGACCGCTGCATCGGCTGTCACGCCTGTTCGACCGCGTGCAAGTCGGAAAATCAGGTGCCGCTCGGGGTCCATCGCACCTGGGTGAAGACGGTCGAGGCCGGCGCGTTCCCGGATGTGACCCGCCACTTCCAGGTCACGCGCTGCAACCACTGCGAGCGCCCCCCCTGCGTCGAGATCTGCCCCACGCAGGCGATGTACCGACGCGACGACGGTATCGTCGAGTTCGACTCCGGCCGCTGCATCGGGTGCAAGGCGTGCCTCCAGGCCTGCCCCTACGACGCCATCCACATCGACCCCGCCAGCGGGACGGCGGCCAAGTGCCACTTCTGCGGCCATCGGACGGAGCTCGGGCTCGAACCCCCCTGCGTCGTGGTCTGCCCCGAGCACGCGATCATCTCGGGCGATCTCGATGATCCCGATTCGGAAATCACCCGCATGCTCGGCAACTACAAGGTCACGGTGCGGAAGCCGGAGAAGGGAACGCGCCCCAAGCTCTTCTATGTGGATGGGGAAGAATCCGGCCTCACCCCCGGCCTCGCCGACGAGGAAGCGACGGGGTACGGCTGGACAGACCGGATGGACCGGGATCCGGGCGCTCCGACGCCCCGCGCGCGCTCGGCGGCCCGCACCGCCC
>JBGTMU010000085.1:0-6631 GCA_041743405.1 Longimicrobiales bacterium
AGCGCAGGGAGAAGTTGGCCCGGGCCAGAAGGCGCCGGGAGGAGATCAACCGAGCACGGCCTCAGGAAGCGGCCTGAACCGGGACCAGGGTGTCACTTTCAGAAACAAGCGAGTTGTCCGGAAGGTGCTGAAGCGCGACAGGTAAGGGTGCGTCCACCCATGCTTTCCTCCTGGTCCCGAAGTGTAACCACCGTTCCGTCCTTAGTTACACTTGTCCGATATCCGTAACTACTGCTCTTGGCAAATTACGGGTAGAAGACGCCACGGAAAAGATCTCTGGCCCAGGCCAGGGTGGCGCCGACTCCGCTATCCTGGCGGCGGGCTACGAGTTCTCCTCCCTGACCTGGCCTGGCCGGGTACCGCCGCCCACCACCCTGTCCGCACTCCTCCTCCCGGTCCCGACTCGTCTGGACGAACCCTTGGCACAGAGGTTGCAACCCCGTCTGGTGCCGTGAATCGGCTGGCAGCACGCCGTGCGAGCAGGGTTCAGATATCCGCATTAGCAAGGAGGAGCATCATGCCTGCAATCGAATTGGGGCACTATCTGCGTGACGCGCAGGAAGAGTATCATCGCTGCATAGAGGCGTGCGTGGCATGCTGGGTCGCGTGCGAAATGTGTTCCGACGCCTGTCTGGACGAGGATGATGTCAAGGAAATGGTTCGGTGCATCCGGTTGGACCGCGACTGTGCAGATGCATGCCAAATCGCGGTACGCGTGATGGTGCGGGGAGGCGACAACATCGCCGACGTGTGCAGGATGTGCGCCGAACTCTGCGAACGCTGTGCGGAGGAGTGCGAGAAACACCAGGGGCACGAACACTGCCGTGTCTGTGGGGAGATCTGCCGCCGCTGCGCTGACGAATGCCGTCGAATGGCGGCGTGAGATAGCTTTGGAGTGGTCACGAGCAGCACCGTTGTCTACGCGCATCAGTTGACCAAAGAGCGCAGCAGCTCTCCATGGCCGTGCCTCCGCGGGGCGCCTCCTTTGCCTCAAGAATGGGGCATCCACCAAATCGGGGGAACTTCAGGCCTGGGAATTGCATGGTCTGGGGGGGCGGGCACCATTCGCGGCTTGTGGCGTCTGATACGTGGCTCGATTTCATCGAGGAGTCTCCTGCCCGCATCTCGGGAGACCTTCGGTGAGGACAGCCCGTCGAGGTGCCCCACACGGCACAGCTCGGACGGGCCCTCGGCTCGGTTGTCAGACATACCTGACAAGTCGCCGCCCTTGAACGCATTCTACATCATGGAGGAAAACTTGTGATCGAGATCGCACTGCTTCTGCAATGGCGCCCGTGGCATATGTCCCCCGGAGACCACATGGGATGGGGGGGATGGACGTTCATGCTCCTGTTCTGGCTCATCGTGGTCGGTCTAATCGCCTGGCTCGTCGGGACGCTGCTTCGCCGCGGGCGTGGCACCACTCCACGGAGGGAGTAGGAAGAGGACTGACCCGAATTCCTGTTACGCAAGAACCAGTTCAGGGCCCCCGCACACCCTGATACGCCCCTTCCGTTCGCAGGGTGATGGTGACCGTCGCGCCGGTGCGGTTTCGCCAGAACCAGCCATGCAGGCCGTCGAATGCAGCGACGAGTTCTCCTTCCTGGCCCGGCACCGCCGTCCCCTTTCCGTAGCCGTGATAGAACTCTCGGGGCGCGTCCCACGGGTCTCCGTGCGTGTCGTAGTTGACGACGCCGCCCTCGACTGACCAGGAGTAGGCGACGACGGCGCCCTCCGCCATTTCCAGCTTCACTTCCTTCCCCTCGTTCGGAAGCAGCGTAAGGGTGGTCACGTCGGAGCGAAGCGCCGCTGAAGAATCCGCGACCGATGCGGCTGCCGTCGTCGGTTCCTCCCCCGCAGGCGCCGCGCCGCCCTCCTGGAGGAGCGCAGCCTCGGCCGCCTCGGCGGCAGCGAGATCTGCGGCAAGGGACATCTTGATCTCGCCCATTTGCGTGAGGCCGAGCATGCGACCGACTCCCGTCGGGTCGATGGCGTACTCCGCCGGTAGCACCACGGTAAAGAGGAGCGCCGTGGCCACGACCAGCGCGATGAGGGTGGAGCGCAGGAGGGTCCTGGAAGAGGGGAGTTCCGCCGGTGCGTTCGTGTTGATAGTCGTCATCTGATCTGCCTCACACGTCAAAGAGGAAGAAGCCGGCGAGCTGATATCCCATCAGGACAAAGCCGGCGGTCATGAGAACCACGTTGCCGGCATAGGCGTGCCGCGCGAACGAGGTCGTGCGCCGCCAGTACGACATGGCGATGAGGATCGCCCCGAGGGCGAGCAGCTGTCCTATCTCGACGCCGACGTTGAATGCCAGCAGGTTCGGGAACAGCCCGTCCGGCGACATCTCGTAGTCGAGGACCTTCGTGGCGAGGCCGAACCCGTGAAAGAACCCGAAGATCAGAGTGGCGACACGCGTGCTCGGCTGGAAGCCAAGCCACCTGCGGAACCCCCCGATGTTGTCCAGCCCCTTGTAGACCACTGAGAGGCCGATAATCGCATCGACCAGGTACGAGCTGACAGTGACGTCCGCGAGCACACCCAGGACCATCGTCGTCGAGTGCCCGATCGCGAACAGCGACACATAGATGCCGATGTCCTTCATCCGGTAGAGGAAGAAGATGATGCCCAGAAGGAAAAGCAGGTGGTCGTATCCGGTTACCATGTGCTTGGCACCGAGGTAGGCGAACGGGACCAGCAGGACGCCGCTCACCTCCTGGATGTAGCCCTTGTCACCCGCCGTGACACCGTGGGCCAGCGCTTCCAGCGGCGTGCCCATCAGACACAGCCCCACCGCGAGCAGCGCCAAGGCCGCACGGAGCAGCCACGCTTCGTTCATTCTATCGGTCATCCGGCCACTCCGGTTGAGGGTTCGGGTTCGACGCCGCGGCTGGCCGTGCCATAGCGGAGGTAGAGCGCCGGCACCACCACCATATTCAGCAGCACAGCGGTGAGGAGTCCGCCGAGCACCACGATCGCGAGTGGGCTCTGGATCTCGTTGCCCGGCTCGCCCCCGGCCAGCGCCAGCGGCACGAGGGCCAGGCCTGCCGAAAGCGCCGTCATCAGGACCGGGCTCAGTCGTTCCATCGAGCCCCGCCAGACCGTCTCTTCGAGAGACACGCCTTCCGCCAGCAGATGGTTGTAGTGCGAGACCAGCAGGATGCCATTTCGGACCGCGATCCCGAACAGCGTGATGAAGCCGACAAGGGTGGCAATGTTCAGCACCCCCCCGGTCAGCATCACCGCCAGGATCCCACCCACGAGGGCGAGCGGGAGGTTGACCATCACAAGCAGAGCCTGGCGGGTCGAACCGAGTTCCCTGAAGAGGAGGAGGAAGATCGCGACCAGGGAGACCAGCGACAGAAGACCGATGGTCCGCGCCGCCTCTCCGCCTGCTTCGAACTGCCCCCCATACTCCACGTAGTAGCCCGCGGGCATCGGTACCTGCTCGGACACCCCCTCCCGGATGTCCTCGACTACGCTTCCTACATCGCGCCCACTGACGTTGGACTGCACCACGATCTTGCGCTGTACGTTCTCGCGGGTGATTGCGTTCGGACCGCGATCGTTTCTCACTTCGGCCAGCGCGGAGAGGGGGACTTGAGCCCCCGCAGGGGTGTCGACCCGCACCGCGCCGATCGTGGCGAGGTCGCCCCGTGCCGCCTCCGCGAAGCGGACCACGAGCGCGTGGCTCTGCTGCCCTTCCAGCACCCACGACACCGTCTCGCCGGCGAACGCCACGTCGATCATTTCCGCCAGGTATCCCGGGGTCACTCCGTACCGTGCCATCGCACTGCGATTCATGATGATGCGGACCTGTGGGACGTCGGCCTGCTGTTCGACCGCCAGGTCCACGGTCCCCTCCACGGCCTCCGCGACGGCGCGAATCTGCTCCGCCAGCCTCCGCAGCTCCTGGAGATCGGGTCCGAACAGGTTGATGGCAATGCTCGCCCTCGTACCGGAGAGCATGTGGTCGATCCGGTGACCAATGGGCTGCCCGATGGTGATCTGCATGCCCGGGACGGCGGTCATCTCCGCGCGCAGCTCCTCGAGCACCGTCTCGATCCGGTGGCCCTCAAGGTTCATCCGCACGTCGATCTCGGCAGCATTCGGACCCTGCGCATGCTCATCCAGCTCAGCCCGTCCGGTTCGCCGGGCCGTTTCCTCGACGGCGGGGTGCGCCAGGAGGATCTCCTCGATGCGCCGTCCCATGGCATCGGATTCTGCAAGGGAAGTGCCGGGCAGGGTGAGCGCGCTGATCACCAGGGTCCCCTCGTTGAACTCGGGCAGGAAGGCGCGACCCATGGTGGGCACGGCGGCGAGGGCAAGCAGCACCGCGACGACTCCCGCAGCGATAATGGACCTTGGCCTTCGGAGTGCGGGTCCGAGTACGCGGGCATACGCTCGCTTCAGGGTCCGAACGAGCCAGCTTTCCTCCCCCTCCATGGCTTTCGCCTGAGGAAGCAGGTAGGAGCAGAGCGCGGGCGTGACGGTGACCGCCACGAGGAGCGAGGCCAGGATCGAGACGATGTAGGCGATTCCGAGGGGCCGCAGCATGCGCCCCTCGACTCCGCTCAGGAAAAAGAGCGGCACGAACACGATGCAGATGATGAGCGTGGCGGTCACGATCACCGAGCGGATCTCCCGCGAGGCGTCGTAGACGACCTCCATGGAGGGCCGCCGCCCCTCCGGGGGAAGACCTCGATTCAGGCGCAGCCGCCGGAACACGTTCTCGACGTCGATTACCGCGTCGTCCACCAGGGCACCGATCGCAATGGCCATACCGCCCAGCGTCATGGTGTTGATGGTGATGCCCAGCGCCTTCAGGGCGAAGATCGCCACCACCAGCGAGAGGGGGATGGCGAGCACCGAGATGAAGGTGGTCCGGCCGCTCCACAGAAAGAGAAAGAGAATCAGGACGACGAGGAACGCCCCGTCCCGGAGCGCCTCGATCACGTTGTCCACCGCCGTGCGAATGAAGTCCGCCTGACGGAAAACACCGCGGTTGATCGTCATCCCCTCGGGAAGGGTGGCCTCGATCTCCGCCAGCGTCTCGTCAATGAGGCGGGTCAGCTCAAGGGTGTTGGTCTCCGGTTGCTTCTGCACCGAGAGCACGACCGCCGGACTGGCATTGACCGAGGCTTCGCCGAGCTTGGGCGCGGCTCCGATGACAACCTCCGCTACGTCGCCGATCAGCACGGGGGTGCCTTCCCGCGTGGCAATGACTGTTCCGGCAATGTCAGCGAGGCTCTGGACACGGCCGATGCCTCGGATCAGGTACTCCTGGCCGCGCTCCATGAAGACGCCACCCGAAGCATTGATGTTCGCGCCCTCGGCCGCCTCCATCACCTCGGGGAGGGTCACGCCAAACGCGCGCATCCGTTCGGGCGCGACGAGGATCTGGTACTGCTTGACCTCTCCCCCAATTGGAACCACCTGCGAGACACCCGGCACCGCGAGAAGCCGGCGGCGCAGGGTCCAGTCCGCCAGGAGCCGCAGGTCCGTCGGCGATACCCGCTCGTCTCCAGTGACACCGATGAGCATGATCTCGCCCATGATGGAGGAGATCGGCGCCAGCATGGGCGGAAGCACTCCGGGTGGGAGCTGAGATCCAACGAGCTGCAGACGCTCGGTAACCACCTGTCGAGCCTGAAAGATGTCGGTGCCCCAGTCGAATTCGACCCAGACGATGGAGATCCCGTGCGACGTCGATGACCGCACCCGTCGGACTCCGGTGGCACCGTTCACCGCCGTTTCGACGGGGAAGGTCACCAGCGTCTCCACCTCCTCGGTGGCCATGCCGTGCGCCTCGGTGAGTACGGTTACGGTGGGCGCGGTGAGGTCGGGGAACACATCCACCGGCATGCGGACGGCGGTCCAGGCTCCAGCAAGGAGGAGAACCGCCGATGCCACCACCACGAACAGACGATTCTGGAGCGACCATTGAATCAGACGATCGAGCATGATCTGCCTCCTCAGTGCGCGTGACCGCCGGCGAACTCGCTGCCGGAGAGGGAGGCAAGGCGCACCTGATACGCGCCGGTGGATACCACCATCTCGCCTGGTCGCACACCGGAAGTCACGATCGTGTGGAAGGCGTCCCGCTCGGCCAGCACCAGCACGCGGCGCTCGAAGCTCTCGCCCCCGGTCTGCACATACGCCACGGCCGTGCCGTTGTCGTCCACGATGGCGCTGTTCGGAATGGCCACGCCGGTGACCGTGCCGCCCACGGGCACCAGAGCCTGCACGAACTGGCCGATCCGGAGACTCCCATTGGGATTCGGGACCTCATAAAGGGCCTGCACCGTGCGCGTCTGTGGATCGACCACGCTTCCCACCGATACGACCCGAGTGGTCTCGAAGACCCGTCCGAGCCCGTCCGCCGTGAAAGTGGCAAGCGAACCCGGTTCGAGCCTCGCGGCCGTTGCGGCCGGGAGCTGGGCTCGGACCCACACCCGTGCGGCGTCCACCACAACGAAGAGCGGCTCGCCCGCCTCCACGCGACCCCCTGGCACGAAGCTGCGCTCGGCCACCACGCCGGAGATGGGTGCCGTGACGCGAAGCTGGAAGTCTCCCTCAGCACCTGCCGCCCCCAACGCCTGCACCTCGGCTCGCGCGATCCCGAGATCG
>JBGTMU010000086.1:0-8739 GCA_041743405.1 Longimicrobiales bacterium
AGCGCAGGGAGAAGTTGGCCCGGGCCAGAAGGCGCCGGGAGGAGATCAACCGAGCACGGCCTCAGGAAGCGGCCTGAACCGGGACCAGGGTGTCACTTTCAGAAACAAGCGAGTTGTCCGGAAGGTGCTGAAGCGCGACAGAAACAGCCACTCCGAACCTTCCAGAGGGGCACGGTTCGTGCAACCGTAGCAGGATGTGATGCGCAGGGAGCTTGGACGATCACCCCCTTCACCAAACCCGGAGAACTCGGCGCAGCCCGTGCCCCGCACGGGGAATGACAAGCCGAAGGGTTGGGCCGAAGGGCGCGCAGCGCGCAGAGCCGCTAACGCTCTCAGTTGGCCGAAGCCGCATCGTCCGCAGAGTGAGTCTCCGGCGGATCACCGCCCGCCTGCCCGGCCTCCGGCTCCTCCCCCGCGTTGCCCTCCAAGTCGGGTGGGGGGAACCGCCCTCGGAATCTGGCAAGAAAGTCGGGGCGGTCGTTCAGCCGCAGCCTCACCGGGTTTTCGCAAGTGGACGCCTTCCCGAAGAAGACGGCCTCTCGTTCCCCCAACGTTGACAAAACATCCGCGTAGGTTGAGCCGAGGTAGTTAGCAAGGAACGCCTTTCCGGTGTCGTCGAATGTCCGCATCGCAAACACCGTATTGCACTGGTTCAGGATCGTCTTCGTCACGTTTGCAGTGCGCTGCGTGACCAGTAGGGTTCCGAACCCGTATTTCCTCCCCTGAAGTATCGCCCGCGCAGTGCCATTTGTGGCATTGCGATCGGCATCCTGAGCCACAGTATTCCACTCAGGTACGAGGGAATGCGCTTCCTCGAGCACCAGGCAAACATGGGCTCTCGTCCGCATCTCATCCTGAGCCAGTAACAAAAGCGTTTCGGCCACCACTTGGGTAACCTGGACAGGGGTTACTGACCAGAGAGGCGCAGTCCGCTTCCAAGTCCCGGCTTCACTGTAAGATCTGGGCTCTTTCTCTTGCCGGGTAGCGGCAAACCTCGCCGGGTTCAAGATCCTAAGTCGCAGGTGATCTGAAGCCATGAAATCCGCAAGCTCTTCCTGCAGCGCCGCCTTCAGATTGGGGAAGCTCCCACCCTCTTCAGGGTTGTCGGCGAAATCGTTGTGGTCGCGCTCACCTGCCTCGCGGATCCGTTCGGTACTTGCCAGATCCGCTTCAGGAGAGTGCCACGCGGACAGCTCCTCCGCATACTGATCGGTCAAGTCCAGGCACACAACCTTGATCCCCTCAGCCAGCATTCGCTCCACCAATTCAATCGCCAGCATGGACTTGCCAATGCCGAGAATGCCCAGGATCGCAGTATTGTGGGTGACAAGATCACTCACGCTTCGAATTCCCACCGAGTATGCACTTCCGGGAAAGCGCCCGACGGTTGCTGCATCGGGCGCCCCGCCGTTTCCGGTTGCGCGGCACACAGGTGCGTTCAGTTTGGGCAACCACTTCATCGCGGCGAAGCGCTGATCAGTTCCATCCCATGTACCGATCTTCGAGGCCTCGGCCCGAGCGAATCCATGTTTGTGCTTTCGGTGAACGATATCCTCTTTGGTGAGGCCGTTGACTACCTGATAAAGGACGGGCCGTCCCCTGATTTCCACCTCAACCAGATGCCCTTCCTCAAGGTCACGCTCTTGGATCACCTCGAAATAGAGGCGATCAACGTCCGTGTTCTCGGTGACGATTCCCGCAAGGTGTTCCGTGAACCGAGCGCGGCTTTCATCAGGGAATCCCAGAGACCCGGCACGGCCGACCTCGATAAGCCCAACTCGCTCCGGCCCCAGCCGCCTTCCCAACTCATTCACCATTGATCGTGACCCCTTCGGCACTTCAAGCTCCAAGCAGCGTAAGAGGAGCCCTTCGTCCCTCCCGGCATAGTCCAATGCGCGACCGATACGCGCAGGTCCGCGCGGATCGTTAGACACCAGCATTTCACCGAGTTCAGCCGGACGATCAGATTCCTGGCGGATAAGCAGCAATCCGGGGGATTGATATCCGATGACCGTTCCGAAGTCTCTGGGTCCGTCGCGCCCCGCCGCGATCTTCCGCCATGTCCAGTAGATCGGCCGCTCAGGCTGGACCCCCACAAGCGCGGCCCAAGTTCCCCCCACAAGTAGGATCTCCTCGGGATTGCCGAGATGGAAGGAGACCAAGAGTGTGGCAAGCACCGCCGACAGTATGACCCTGGGATGACCGACAGTCTGACAGAAGGCAAACAACCACTCCCGAGGGATCCGAGGAGAATCCCCGCTGGCCTTCGGACTCAGCATCGTGGCGACTGCGAGAGAGGCGGCCATGAGACAGAACCCGAGCGTAGACCACATCAACCACGGATTCGTGCTGGCGTGCGAATCGCCCACCAAGAACCAGACCGCGATCACAGCAGGAATTGCAACAGCCAAGGTGTCCTTGGGCCCCACGTAGTATGGACTGACCACCAAATCACCCAGCAGGAGGGTCACAGCTGCTGTGTAGAACCAAAGTCCCTCCGGAGCGACCGGCGGCAACCAAGAGCCCGTAACGAACCAGTTCGCACACGGTAGGGCGACGGCGTACGCGAGCAACCAGAGGGCACGCGCTCGCTGGCTGGGCAGGGGCTTTCTCACAACTCGGCCTCCAGTTCTATCTTGGCCTCATGGTCAAAATCCGAGACCGTCGATAGCTCGAGTCTCTCGGGTGACTCCCAATGGTCTGATCATATCCACCGGAGAGCGATTTCGGCCAACGTATGTGGGGTTTCCGAACTCAGAGAGTTCGGCGCGGCCCGTGCGCCAGCACGGGCATGACGAGCCGCAGGGTTGCAGTGCAGGTCGCGCCAACGGCCGGAGCCGGCAAAGCAGAGCAGTGATCGGTCCGCACTCCGCAGAAGCAGGGAGTGTGCGGATAACTGTGTAAATGGCCATGGTGTAGGATTCCCATAACGAGGGGGAGGACCCCATGGCGGACGAGCAGGAGCTGGACGAGCAGGAACTGAACGCGATTCTGGATCGGTTGATCCGAGGCAAGGCCCCGGGAGAGATCCTGGGCCAGTCGGGCTTGGTAGGAGATCTGACCCGGCGTCTGGTGGAGCGCGTGCTGGACGGTGAGATGACGGCGCACCTGGGTTATGAGAAGCACGCTCAGGCGGGACGCGACGGGGGCAACTCGCGCAATGGCCGGACGAGGAAGCGCGTGAAGACGGACACTGCGGAGATCGATCTCGAGGTTCCGCGGGACCGCGATGGGACGTTCGATCCGGTGATGGTGGCCAAGGGGCAGCGGCGGCTGCCCGGCTTCGATGAGAAGGTGATCGCCCTGTACGCGCGGGGCATGACGACGCGGGAGATCCAGGGCCACCTGAAGGAGCTGTACGGGGTCGAGGTGTCGCCAGCGCTGATCTCGGCGGTGACGGATGCCGTTCTGGAGGACGTGCGGGCGTGGCAGGCGCGGCCGCTGGAAGCGGTGTACCCGATCGTCTACCTGGACGCGATCCATGTGAAGCTGCGCGTGTCTGGCCACGTGCAGAACCAGGCGGTCTATCTGGCGCTGGCGATCAATCTCGAGGGTCAGAAGGAACTGCTCGGCCTCTGGGTCGGGGAGTCCGGGGGTGAGGGCGCGAAGTTCTGGCTCAGCGTGCTGACGGAGCTCAAGAACCGTGGGCTGCAGGACATCCTGATCGCCGCCGTGGACGGGCTGAAGGGTTTTCCCGACGCCATCGAGGCGGTCTTCCCCAAGACACAGGTGCAGTTGTGCATCGTGCATCTGACCCGCGGTTCGCTGCGCTACGTGTCCTGGAAGGAGCGAAAGGCCGTGGCCCGCGACCTGAAGACGATCTACCAGGCGCCGTCGATCGAGGCGGCCGAGGCCGGGTTGGAAGCCTTCTCCGCGCAGTGGGACAGCCGTTTTCCACAGATCAGCCGCATGTGGCGGACGCATTGGGCGAACCTCACGCCGTTCTTCGACTATCCGCCCTCGATCCGGAAGGTTATCTACACGACGAATGCGGTGGAGTCGGTGAACGCCCAGCTACGCAAGGTGACCAAGCACCGGGGCGCCTTTCCGACTCCCGACTCAGCGAGGAAAGTGTTGTACCTGGCAATCATGAAAGCCAGTGAGCGGTGGAACCGGCCGGTTCAGGACTGGACCGCCGCCCTCAACCATCTGTCCATCGTCTTCGAAGGACGGGTGCCGGTTTGATGATGAGGCCATTTACACAGAAAATCTGACACCCCCCAGAAGCAGCGTTTTCCGGCTACTCCTCCTTCGTGCTCGAGTCCTCCTTCTTCCGCCCACCTTCGTGCTTCTCCGACTCGATCTTCTGAACCTCTTTGGGATCCTTGGTGCTCTGTCCGAGCGGGAAACTCTTCTTCTCCAGTTCCCTGGCCTTCTTCCTCTCATCCGTCATCGCAATGCTCCCTTTCCGTCTGGTTCGGGAAGAACTACACATCTGGCCACCCAGCTGTGCTTCCGGGAGGCCAAATGGAGCTGAAGCATGCACGGGCTATCCCCATGATTCGGCAAGAGTAACATCGCATGGTCAATGATACTCTCCCCGGGCTCGATCCACTCGTGGCCGTTCAGCACAGGCACCGTGGTGAGACGATTCCAAAACGGCTCCTTCACACCGGAGTCACCAGTAGAATCGTCGGTCGACGCGAACACCCTGAGTCCTGAGCCCTCCTGGGTTAACGGGACCTGCGCCAACCCCACATTCTTGACCTGCATGACGATACGTAGGTAGCCACGATCTCCTAAGTCACGCATGTCGCCCGCCACAGCCAACTCAAGTCGCTCACGGAAGGTGCGCCCCCACACAAACTTCATGAACGCCCATCCCCCTCCGAGGAGGATCGCCAAGATGGTAACAACGTCGACGGCGATCGAAGATATGCCGCTCCAGTGCTCAGGATCGAAGGGGGCAGCAGGTTTCATCATTCCTCACTGTGACGTCGGTAATGCAGGCCTGACATCCCCCCACACCCACCCTGAGACTTCTTCTGAGTCCTCACGACCCCCTCACAGGAGCCCGAGTTCAGATATCAGGTGATCTCCGCCTCCCCACACTCCTTCGGATCACCCTAAGTCTGGGAGTCCCCCCCCAGAATGCTACGCCCCTCCTCGTTCTCGCAATCAGACCGATTCCGTCAGCCCCCCAGCACGCTGAACAACCCCGCGAACCCCGCCCTTCCCCGGCCTCCCATCCCCCTTGACTCCCCTCCACCCCCTTACAACTTTCCCCACGTCGCTCCCCATTCCCCCATCAAAGAGCTCAGCATGAGGCTCACCCGGGCCTTCTACGCGGTGCGCACTCGCGTGGCCTCCGCTGCGCGCGCGTAGCGTCTGGCCTCTGCCGGGTTCTTTCCCCTTCCGGGGGGGCTGACGGCTGTCCTCCCATTTTGTGGTACCTCCCCGGCATGCCCGTCGGTGTCGTGCGCCATGACGTCTGGTTTTCCGTCGTCCTCTGTCACGCACTTCGCCCCGAGGGGGTCACATGTCTCCACGAGAACAACGCAGTCGCAGTTGGGTGCCGTCGCCGGCCGGTACGCCAGTTGGGTCGGAGCCCGCGGAAATCACCATCACCGGAAGGTGCTTCACCCCATGGCACTGGAGCTTCTGGGTCCGGAGCCGGGGCACCACATTCTCGATCTGGGAGGCCCGACAGCGCATAACCCGGCTTCGAAGCGAGAAAGCTCATGCAGCCTTCCACCCAGCCCACCCCACCACCACAATCATGGCCCCAGCAACCCCTGCGATCCCCGGGTGCTCCGGGAGGCGCGCCAGGATGATCCCGAGGAAAGCCCAGGCCATGGCGCCTGCCACCCAGGCATTCCCGAGTCGGAGGGTAGCGAAAGCCCCGACTGCGCCTCCAACGAGGACCATGGCGACGGCCCAGACCGCGTCCGACAGACCCAGTCCACCCCATCCCATCGCCACGAGAAGGGCGGTCACGTTCGCGATGAGCGCCACGAAGATCCATCCCAGATAGACGCCGAAGGCGGCCCGTGCCAGTAGGGGGGCCGGGATCCCCCCTTCTTCGAGACGGAGAAGACGCGCGTGAACCACGAGGAGGACCCCCAGTAGCGCGATCATGACCAGCACCGAGAGCAGAACCTGCTGGAAATGCCAGGCGAAAAGCCATCCTCCATTCAGCACGGAGGACAGGGCGAACCACGGAGCCAGCGCGCGGCCGGTCTCCTCCCATCGGGAGAGGAACTGTCCTGCGGCCCATCCCCCCAGCAGCAGGTAGATGACGCCCCATATGGAGAAGGTGATTCCCGCCGGGACGAAGAGGTTGGGGTAGAGGGCCGAGAGCTCGCCGGTGGTGAGGCCTCCCAGGGGGAGACGCACGGCCAGCGCATTGACCCCGAGGGTGCCCAGGAGGGCGAGGGTGGCCAGGATGCGCATGGGTTCGAGTCCTCGATGGAAGGGGAAGGGATGGGCGAGGGCCCGGATTGGAAACCCCTCAACGAGGGCGCGGGTCCAGGAAATGCGGTGAACCACTCGCAGGATGCCGCGCGATGCGTGAGTGTGGCGGCCCGGGAATGGCGATCTATCCAGGAGGGTGATAGGAAGGGTGGCCTGAATCCAGCGACTGGCGTCCTTGTCCCAGGCCCCATAGCTCCTGGGCTGACTGGCCTGTGGTGGCAGGGGGCCTCGTCAAACGCTCTCAATCCGGCTTGCCCCAATCCTGCTGCCTCGATACTATACCATTGTAGTGGTATACCATTGTGTTGGCAAAGATAGCGAACCGATGCCAGCCCGGATCCAACAGCGCCCACGGAAGCATCTTCGCTCGTCTTCTCACCTTACGGAGTGCGAAAGTGAACCGTGATCCCGACCTCGTCGTAGACCGAGTTGAGGAGATCGAGCGCCTTCGATCCTTGATCGGCCGAGGGACTCCCCAGTTGGTCCTGATGTATGGCCGAAGGCGGGTCGGGAAGACCCATCTGCTGGGCCGAGCGTGGAAGGACATTCCCGCGTTCTACTTCACGGCCTCGGAAACCACCCCGGCTCAGAATCGCGATGCCCTGCTCACAGCATTCGCCCGGTGGTCGGGAGAAGTCGTCCATACGGAAGACTATCCCACCTGGAGGAGCGTATTCCGGCTGCTCCTCGAGCATCGCTCCCCAGATCCGCTGGTCATCACGCTCGACGAGTTTCAGTATCTCGGAGAGAACCCAAGGGACCTCAACGCCGTCGCGTCGGAACTGAATGCCGTGTGGGAAATGCGGCGGCCCGTGCGCCCGCTGATCTTCGTGATCGCTGGCTCCGCCGTCCGCACGCTTGAGAGTCTGAACGACGGAGGCTCTCCGCTGTACGGCCGCTTCACCTGGCAGTGCAGGCTTCGACCCTTCAACTACTGGTATGCGGGCGAGCTCGCCGGCTTCGCCGGGGCCCGCGACCGGGCGTGCGCCTATGGCGTGTTCGGTGGCACCCCCCGCTACCTGGCCGCGATCGATCCTTCTCGATCTCTGGGAGATAACATCACAGATCTGATGCTGCACCACTCCGGCGAGGTGCGAGAGCTCGTTCAGACCGCATTGCTACAGGAGCAGGGTTTACGCGAGATCCCGAAGTACACGGCCATCCTGCGCGCCATCGGCCATGGCCGCACCGAGCTGAACGATATCGCCCAGGCAGCGGGACTCGAGAAAGGCAATCCCCTGCGGGACAAGATCGGGCGGCTGATCGACCTGGACTATGTCCGCGCAGGACGAAACCTCGGGGCGAAGCGCACCTCCGCGTTCCGCTACCGGGTGTCGGATCCGGCGATGCGGTTCTTCTACGATGTAGTCGCCCCGCTGGAGAGTGCGCTCGCGACTCAGAACCCCGAGGCAGTATGGCGGGCGCACATCGCTCCCCGCTTCGAAACGTACATGGGGCATATCTTCGAGACGATCGTGGAGGAGGCATACTACAGACTCCAGCAGCCGCTCGGGATGCCCCTTGTGGAGGAATGGGGGCGCTGGGAGGGGGTGGACAGTGCGCGCAGATCCGTGGAGGTGGATATCGCCACTGCATTGATCGACAAGCGGGTCCTGACGGGCGCGATCGAGTGGAGTCGCACTGCGGTGGACGTGCAGGTGCACACGGATCACCTGTCCATGTTGAGGCGTCTTGCCGATGCGGGCGTCGCGTGGGCGTATCGGGCCATCGAGCCGGAATCGCCGCTGCTCTACGTGTCGGCGAGCGGGTTTACGGATCGGTTCCGCCGCGCGGCAGAGGCAAGTCGTGAGGAGGTGTACCTGTGGACGCTGAGCGACCTGTACCAGACCGTGTAGGGCTGTTCAAGGCATGAGACCTCACGACTCATCGCGTATGGGTGACCGGTCGACCCGTTCACGTGCCTCCAGGATGGAAGAGGTCCTGTGCTCGCACTGGATCTCGTTCTTGAGTGCGAGGATACGCTGAATCCGGGTTCCCTGCTCTCGCGGCAACCGATTGCCGTTGGACCCCTCGCACAGACACGCGCGGAGAATTTCCGGACCCGCGGTAGCGCCAGGGGGATCGAAACGGATACACGCTTCAGCTGAAACTTCCTGGAGAGTCAGCCCTGATGGAGGGGGTGCATCCATGCCGGGACATCGCGTGCTTCACCGAGAACTCGCCAGACCCATCTTTGACAGTTGCGGGCCGATTTTGGGCTTTCGGTGCCCGAAACCCGTTGTGCCACAACAAACCGGATATTTCGGCTTTTGAGTTGTAGTGCCACAGACTGGAAATCCATGGTCGTGATTTAGCGCCTGTGAC
>JBGTMU010000087.1:0-4864 GCA_041743405.1 Longimicrobiales bacterium
AGCGCAGGGAGAAGTTGGCCCGGGCCAGAAGGCGCCGGGAGGAGATCAACCGAGCACGGCCTCAGGAAGCGGCCTGAACCGGGACCAGGGTGTCACTTTCAGAAACAAGCGAGTTGTCCGGAAGGTGCTGAAGCGCGACACGATTACTCCTGTCGTATCGGAGCAGTGGCAATGAGTCATTTCGCACCCCGGTGGGCACATCACGCCAAGCGATCACGCCTCTCGCGAGCAAGTCCCCGTTCGCGAAGACACCTGCGATCTCAGGGCCTTCGAGAAGGAACCCACCTGCGGGGGTGGGACCAGACTGAGGTACGTGCGGTAGTCGATGGGTCTCCCCGACCTGCCCGTCAGGGCCAAAGTAAGTGATTCGCCCAGTCCAGGAGTCAACGGCCACCAGTGAGTCGCCGCGCATTCGAGCCACTCGGAGGATTGTCCTGAACTCGCCGGGTCCATCTCCCGGCCCTCCAACACTCCTCACATGTGTCCCGCTCGGCGTGTACCATCTCAGCTGGAGCGAGCCGCCGTCCGCAACCAGGATGCCCTCGGGGCCCAGGTCGACAGCCGATGGCATACTCGAAAAGAGCT
This sequence comes from Longimicrobiales bacterium, assembly GCA_041743405.1. Classification (GTDB taxonomy): domain Bacteria; phylum Gemmatimonadota; class Gemmatimonadetes; order Longimicrobiales; family Gaopeijiaceae; genus JBGTMU01. The sequence continues at coordinate 586 of JBGTMU010000087.1, forward strand.
GGTCCGGGGTACCGTCTACCTGTCCAATTCGGACGTATGGGAGAGAGTCCAGGACGGTTACTGCCGTGGGAGGGATTTCCGAATAGGTGACCGTCCTGACGCCGTTCTCAGTGAACTCGGACCTGAGATCGGACGGTCCAGCTTCTCCGCAGCCTGCAAGAAGCCAACAGCCCAGAGGGATCCACACCGGCGCTCTTTTCACTGACACCTCGACCTGTAAAGAAACCAATGGCGCATAACGTTCACTGCGTTTCCGAACTTCCCGGAGTGGCGCGACTCGTGCAACCGCACGAGGCGTGACGCGCAGGGAAGTTAGGCCGGAGGGGCGCCGCCAGGCGACCCGGAGCCGGAAACGCGTCAGTTATGCGCCGTCAGGCCCTGGTCGCATGTTTGAAGAGGTCCATATCCATCAATTGATCGTCCGCAAAGAATGCAAGTGGATGAACTCGACATCCTGTTCGTCTCGCCAGACCCCCAGGATGTAGTCTCCTCCGATGTCCATGACACGGAAGTTCTGCGGGACCTCCACCTCACCGATCAAGTGACCCTCAGGACCGAAGACCGTAAAGCGTGTTCGTTCATTAACCGCAGGAGCCCATTCCTGCACCCAGAGGTTTCCCGCTGGATCCGCCATGATCTGCCCGTGCGGAGGCGCAACGTCAGGAACGGGCAACGAGCGCACCTGCTCGTCGATCCACCCATCGGGCGAGGAGACAGGCATCGATTCATGAAGGGCACGTTCAAGTGCTCGTGCACGCTCCACCTCGTCGTCGTGAATCGATCGAGCTGGACGGAGGTGGCGCACGATCCGCTCCAACGAGCCATCAGAACCAAACACGTGAACTTCATACCCGTCCACCAACTCCTCCATCGGGGCGACGAAAACCCGCATCGGATCCCCGCCAGCGGTCACATGAGTGGTGCGCGCGAAGTGGGGAACGCTTCGCATCACCGGCTGAGTTTCCGTGCCGACGTTGAAATGCTCCAACCCCCGGTACCAGCCAAGGGTGTCCACCTGGGCCAAGTCGCCCGGGGTTGTTCGCGCGAGGCCAAGAGGGGGACGGTCCCATCCAACAGATGCCCGCTGCTCCCTTGTCCGCCCCCTCAAGAGTAGCGAACCGTCAGAAAAAACAGTCAGAACATCCGTCACGGATTGGGCCCCGAAGATCTCCATCCCCCCGGCCCCTACCACGTTCTGGCTGCGGACGAAACGGCCCTCTGGACTAAACCAACTCACCAGCCGCTGAGCCCCGTCAAACACCAGGAGAGAATCTCCGCTCATACGGCGGATCACGCTTGCCCCGAGAAACTCCCCCGGCCCGCCACCTCGACCTCCCACCGTTGCCAAATGCGAGCCATCGTCATCGTAGTAGCGCAGTTCTTGAGTTGCACTGTTCAGCACTGCCACCCGCCCGTCGGAGAGTCGTACGGCCGCAGTAACCGCAAAGAACCGGTATGCGTCGGGGCCGTCGGCCATTCCGATGCGGACGGCGGGTTCGGGATCAATCCGCCAACTGGGGCCACCCAGGGCCGGTTCGTCGGGGTTCGCCACGATCTCGATCCCCGCGGAATCGTATACCATAGCTGGAGTTGGCATACCGTCCTCCGCGACACACGCCGGAAGCATCGAGCCAATCATCAGCACAACCAACGTTGCTACCGCTCCGCTTCTGTCCATTCTTCCAATCCCTGTTTTCTGAGGGTCCTGGGTGCAGTGCTTCAGAACCGCTCCGGTCTCTTCGGATCGTTGCCTGACTCGCATGTTCACCTAGGCAAGGGCCTGATGGCGCATAACGTTCACTGCGTTTCCGAACTTGCGTCCTGGCGCGACTCGTGCCCCGCACGAGGCGTGACAGGGCGGAAGTTAGGCCGGAGGGGCGCCGCCAGGCGACCCGGAGCCGGAAACGCGTCAGTTATGCGTAGTAGTCCGGTGCCTACTTGGCACGAATGGTCATCAAGTGAGGCATCACTAGTTGAAAGATCATTCCTTGGTAGTCGCGGTCCCCGACCGCTCCCTTCAGCTGCGGGCGATTCTTCACCCAGGTGTCAAGCCTAGCGAGGCGTGCCTCAGATTCGGGATTAGCGAGTCCGAGCGCCATCCGGTCTAAGTTGTGTGAGATCGCGAATAAAGTCAGCAAAAGCAGGAGGGGCATCCAAGGAGTTGCACAGGCGAAGAGAGCCTGACGGAACGACGGGCCTTCGAAGTCACCCTTTGCCGCCCTCTCTACCAGTTCTAGAAATGCCTCCGCAGTGAAATAGCGGGGTGTTCGCCCACTCGCCCCTCGGACCACATCTCCAGCAACCTTCGCCAGGCGAGCGGTGACTTGCCATGCCCCTTCTACGTGCAGCATCACGAGGATCAACCCCGTCCCTTTGAGCAGCAGCCCTCCTTCGGAGATTAGCCAGACTTCCAATCCGATCATAGCAGGAGTCATGAGAGCGGCTAAGAGACACGGCAACCACACTGCTGAGGCTTGGACGTTGAGGGGCCACCGACGCAGCGGCGGAAGACCGAGGTCAGTCATTCTGAGATGCCCTCATGCGTTTCACACTCCCAAGGAGCGAGAAATACGTCTCCTCGATGATCCTCGCCGAGCCTACGAGAAAGAATGATGCTGCCGCCAAGTATTGAAGAGACTCGAGAATGATGCCATGGAGGAACTCGAATCGGGCGTACAGTAACCCTGTAAGGGAGAACACCAACGCCGCCGCTAGCAATTCGATCCCACCTATCAGCACGGCTGCCAAATGCTCGATGGCTCGGCGCAAAGATGGTGCAAGCGCGCTTTCGGACGTTCTGGTCAAGGCTCCTCAACTAGTGTGAGAGGACTATTACGCATAACGTTCACTGCGTTTCCGAACTTCCCGGAGTGGCGCGGCTCGTGCAACCGCACGAGGCGTGACACGCAGGGAAGTTAGGTCGGAGGGGCGCCGCCAGGCGACCCGGAGCCGGAAACGCGTCAGTTATGCGTAGTTGCAGGCGCTGGTGGGGGATCAAGCCCGCTCGACAGCAACTAGCATCGCGAAATCACTCTCTCGAAGGATCCGGATTCGCTGGCCCTTTGCCTTTAGATCCTCAGCCTTCCGATGCTTCGCGCTCTTTTCGTGGCCGCTGAGCCGTCTGATATCTTGATCTCCCACAACGAGGAGTGTGGTGCGCTTGTTCACCGAGGCCGCTACCGCGCATCCGGCATGCGCAGCCGCGTCGGCAGCCTCCCGTCTGGGAATGGCCAGGGCCCCGGTGAAGACTACCACCTCTCCGACGAGTGGTCCCTCGTCATTGCCTTGCCTGGTGATTCCCCCTGTCGAGCCAGCCCCAATCGGGCGCTGGGCGCGCTCGATCCAGTCGTCCAACCCAATGCCGGATTCATTGAACGCTCTCAGAAGGACCTCCCCAGCAGCCCGAGCGTCTTCCACTGCATCGTGAGGACGATACGAGATGCCCAAGGCGGTTGCTATGTCATTAAGGCCGTAGCCACTGCGCGCACGGTCCAACCAAGTCCGCCTGACGACTCGGGCTGAATCAAGCCAGCGGGGGGCCGGCCCCTGAAGAGCGTACCGCGCGCACGCACGATCCAAGGCGAGCTGATCGAACGGCGTATGGGAAACCGCCACCTGACCGTCAAGGAAATTGAGCAGTTCTGGAAGCACCTGTGGAAAGGTAGGGGCTCCTGCCACGTCTGCTTCTCGAATACCATGAACCGCAGAGTTGTAGCCGTCGAAGAAGTCCTCAGGATCGACCAGAGAGCCCCAACTGCGAGCCAGACTACCATCCAAGAACTGAGCTACACCCACCTGGCAGATACTCGCCAAGTCAGCATTTGCAGTCTCAACGTCCACGACGGTGAACTTCATTCCTCTTCCTCTGAAAGGCGCGCCTGCAATTACGCATAACGTTCACTGCGTTTCCGAACTTCCCGTAGTGGCGCGGCTCGTGCATCCGCACGAGGCGTGAAACGCAGGGAAGTTAGGCCGGAGGGGCGCCGCCAGGCGACCCGGAGCCGGAAACGCGTCAGTTAGGCGCCGTTGCTCCCGGTCGGGCCATTGCAACGGACGGGATGCGAAGCAACTCCATCCCATGCAGGACTAACGGATCGGAATTCTGCTTCACGGGCAGTCCGCTAACCAACTGTGCGTTCCCTAAATTCTGTCCGGTTTTCTCTCTAAACTCTGTCCCCCTCTGGGCAACACTCACGTAGGATTTCGCCTTCACGTTGCACGTCCACTCAGGACCAACAGCGGAGGCGAAGGAGGATGCTCAGGATGGTGGATCGACATG
>JBGTMU010000088.1:0-7577 GCA_041743405.1 Longimicrobiales bacterium
TGCCGGGGGTGGCGGGGGCGGCATTCCGACCGGGCGCGGAGGCGGGCAGGACCGGGAGTGGTACCGCGGGATCCCCGTGCCCGAAGACGCGGTCGCGATGTTCACGAGGCGCAACAACGCGAATTACATGCAGACCGGCGTGCTGTCCGCCCTCCAGCTCACGGCGATGTTCCCGAATCTCGTGCTCGAGAACTTCTACGTGAAGACGCGCAATTCGCTCGACAAGGGGCAGACCGAGGCGCCATACGGCTACGCCATCCCTGTCCAGCGGGACATGACGCGCGTGTCGACGTTGCTCAACGTGATGCGAGCCCAGGGGATCGAGGTCGGCCGGCTGACCTCCGATCTCGAGCTGGAGTCCACCACCCTCCCCGCGGGATCGTATGTCGTCAAGCTCAACCAGCCCTACGGCCGGCTCGCGAAGAACCTGCTCGAACGGCAGGACTACCCGGACGAGCGGCTGCGCACGTACGACGACAGCGGCTGGACCATGGGCCTGGCGTTCGACGCAGAGGTCATCGAAGTCGACGATGCGGCCATCCTCGACGCGCCGGTCACACTGGTCGACGTCATCGCGCATGAAGGCTCCGTCGCGGGAGACGGCACCGCAGGCCTGGCCATCGCGCACTTCGGGTCGAACCACATGGTTGCACTCCGCTACCGGCTCGCGGATCTGGAGATGCAGATCACCGAGGAGCCGTTCACCGCAGAGGGGGTGGAGTTCCCGGCCGGTTCCTTCCTCGTGACGGGTACGCCGGCTCAACTCCAGGCCGCCCGCGCCGTGGTCGACTCGCTCGGTCTGACGGGCGCGGGGCTGTCGAGTATTCCCGCCGTTGCCACGCACCCCGGGGATGCGCCGCGCATCGCGATCTACTCACAGTGGAATGGCACGCAGGAACTCGGCTGGTACCGGCATGCGTTCGACCAGTTCGGCATCCCCTTCGACCTGATCTACAAGGAGCGCATCGCCGAAGGGAATCTCGCCGCCGACTATGACGTCATCATCATGGCCACGCAGAACATCAACCGAGAGAGCGTGCTGGCAGAGCCGGGCGATCGCCCCCAGCCGTATATCCAGACAGATCGCTTCCGCTTCCTCGGCATGTACGGCGAGACGGACGACATGACGGGTGGATTCGGCGAAGCGGGAGTGGTGGCGGTGCAGCGGTTCCTCGAGGCGGGTGGCACCCTGATCGCGACGCACAACGCCGTGCGGTTCCCGATCGAGTTCGGCTTTGGACGCTCATTCGACCTGGAGTCGCCCGAGGGGGTGAGCGCGCAGAAGCCGCTGGTGCGCGCGCGGATCACCCGGCCCGAGCACCCCGTGTTCTACGGCCACGCAGACTCGATCTTCCCGATCAAGTATGGGCAGAACTCACAGGTCTTCCGCGTGGGTGCGGCGGACGAGGCGAACGTGCTCGCCCGTTACGTGGGCGGTGACGATGCGGTACTCAGCGGACTGATGACCGGGGCCGACAACATCGCCGACCACGCGTTCGTCGTGGACGTGCCGAGCGCCCACAACGGGCGCGGCAGGGTCATCATGTTCGCGAACAACCCGATCTACCGGTGGCAGAACCACGGCGAGTTCGGAATGGTGTTCAACGCGATCATGAACTGGAACGACGTGCCGCCGGCACCGCCAATGAGGCCGGAGGACTGACGGCTCGGCGGAGGGGGCGGGAGAGCCGGCATGTCACCCACGGATGAAGACCCGGACCTTCGCTTCGATTCTCCGATCGAGGCATACGAGCGGCAGGCAGGCCGCCTCTGGTGCGCGTACGTGGCAGGGGACGAGCCGAGCGAGCACCGGTTTAAGTGGAATCACCCGAAGCCCGTGGTTCGACCACTCAAGGATGTGCGGGAAGAGGCGCTCTCCCTGGACGACGCCCGAACGGTGATCGCTCAGGACCATGCGTTCGAGTCATGGGCCGACCTGGAGCACTTCGTTGCCAAAGTGTCGGACGGCGGAGCGGAGGGCGGCGCATCGAGGGACGAAGCGGTGGTCCGGTTCGAGACCGCGGTCGAAGCTGCGGTCTCGGGAGACCTCCAGGAAGTTGATCGCATCGTGACGGTCCACCCCGAGGTGGTCCACCAGAGGAGCGAACGCCGGCATCGCTCGACGCTCCTCCACTACATGGCGGCAAATGGCGTCGAGGTTGTTCGCCAGAGGACCCCGCCCAACGCGGTCGCAATCACCCGACTCCTCCTCGATGCGGGCGCCGAAGTCAACGCGGTTTCCGACGCGTATGGAGGCAAGTGCACCACCCTCAGCATGCTCGTTTCGAGCAGCCACCCCGCAGAAGCCGGGCTGCAGGCCGAGCTGACCGAGCTCCTCCTGGCGCGTGGAGCGAATGCGAACGGCCCCGGCACCCGCTGGCGCTCGTCCCTCATGACCGCCCTCGTCTTCGGGTTCCGGGAAACGGCTGGAGTCCTCGCATCCCACGATCCCGCACCGCTTTCCCTGGAGGAGGCGGCGGGCCTCGGGAGAACGCAGGCGGCACGGGAGCAGCTCCCTCAGGCGACCCCCGAATCCCGTCGGAATGCGCTTTCTCTTGCCGTCGCGCATGGGAACGCAGACATCGTGCGGATGCTGCTTGACTCCGGGGAGAGCGCGGACCAGTTCAACGCCCCCGGATTCCATGCGCATTCGACCCTCCTCCACCAGGCCGTCGTGTCCGATCATCTGGAGATCGTGCGGATCCTGGTCGAACGGGGCGCGAACCTCGGGACGCGCGACACGATCTACGGAGGATCCCCCGTGGGGTGGGCCGAACACCTGGACCGACCCGGGATTCTTGCGTTCTTTCGCGAGACGGAGAGTGGGTCGGAAGGTTGATGCGAGGGCGCGAGGTCGGCCAGACCGCAACACAGGATCAAGGCCGCCGACGCGCGCGTCCCGATTCCGCGCTCAGCCTGCCTCCGCCATCTGCGGCTCGAGTCGATAGCGCACCACCTGCTCATGCCCGATCGGGTGCGTCACGACGATCACCACCTCCTCGAGCGACAGGCGAACCTTGCGATACCCCACCGTCGAATCGGGAAACCGCACGGGTCCCATGTACCGACCTTCCTCGTCGAACACATCGTACACCCATCTCTCCCGCCAGAGGGTGCGCGGCGTCCCCTCGGGAGACTCAAGGGTCCAGTCCGGGTTCTCGACCTCGACGGCCGGAACGTGTCTTCGCAGCCATACGCTTCCATCTCTCCCGGTGACGATTTCCTGGAAGAAGGGCTTGGCATCAGGAATCGCGGTGCCCTGCCAGCGCCACCCCGGGTCGATGTTCCGGAGATTGCGGGTGACGCGATCCCGGTTGGCTGCGGCCTCACCCGACTGCACCGGGACGTGGGTATCGACGCGTTCCGCCGCGAAGACCTGTCCGTCTTCCGCCCACCGCTCCCATCGAAGTCGGTCTGAAAGCCCGTACGGCGGGTCTCCGTCCGGCGTCACGCTCCAGTACTCACGGGCCGTGAAGGGGACGGCGCTTCGGTTGACGCTGTTCTCATTCGGGGCTTCGAGGAGAGGCTCTTCGTAGCCCCGGGTCGGCATGTCGATCGTGTCGATGACCACTCCCGTGGAGCTGAAGCCGACCAGACCCATCTGCCACTCGCCGAGCGCGGCTCCCTGATTGCGAAGGGTGGGGTGGCGGATCCGGTCATCCCGGCTGAGCTGGAATCCGGAGCTCGTCCTGAACCCGGAGATCAAAGGCCAGGATCGGAGGAAGGTGCCGTCTGGCGCAAACACCGAGAACCGGGCGCCCGCCTGGTCGCGGACCACCACTTCACCCGTTGAGGTGATCTTCAGATCGTCGGGGGCGTTGAACTCGCCCGGCCCGTCCCCTCGCCCGCCGATGCTCAGGAGGTGCCGCCCGGAGGCGTCGAAGACCCGGACCTCCGAGGCCTGGGAGTCGGCGACGTAGATGCGGCCCTCACGGTCCATGTCGACGGCGGTGGGCGAACCAAGGAGATAGGGCTCATCACCTTCGAACTCCCCGATCGCGACGATGGGAGCGAGGACCATGGTGTCACCCCAGACGCTCCCGCCGAGGGTGCGCACCAGGACCGTGTCTCCCACCTCAATCCGCTCCGAGTCCCAGGGCGCGTAGATCCCACTGCGGGAGTCATCATCCCCACAGGCCGAGAGGAGGAGGAGCGCGAGCAGGCAAGTCGAGTGGATTCGGAGCATGGAAGGTCAGCGCGTCGTGAGAGCAGGAGAACGATGCGGGCGACCGCAGTCGGGAGCAGGATCGTCAGCGGAAGGCGCTTGGCCCTCCCCCACTTCGACGCACTTCCACATTTGAAGGTTGCGTGGGCCGGGCTACACGGCGGAGCCACATCCACGCAACCAGCACCGAACCAACCGCACCAGAGGCAATGGGTCCTTAGCCCGGGCGGCGAAGGACGGACGATCGGATCATTCGCAAGTGATTTCTTCGTTGCGGTTTATGGGAGGAAGTTCGTCGTTCTCGGCAGCGTCAAGTCCAGTTGTGTGAGAAATATCTTGACGTTAACTGCCCCCCCCATAACTTGGGTTCTACGAGAACCGGGCGAGGGGTTGAGGGGCGCTCGCCCCCGAGCAGCTTCGCCGATGGGATCAGCGCGGATCTGAAACACCGGGTCCCCAGAAACGGGTTGGGCCTCTGGAGATCCGCAGAGTGCCCTTTCGCCAAACGGAGGTGGACGATGTCCAAGTAACCAGTACGCTCTCCCCGACTGATTGTTGCGCTGTTCCTGTTCCTCGGGCTGATCGCTGCCCACCTGTCTCTTGGGCCGCTCGCCGCCCCCGCCATCGCCAGCTCGAGTGGCTGTTCCAACACGGAGTGCTCAGGGCTCTTCTCCTGCACTGGGAAGCTCAATTCCCGCTGTTGCATGGGACAAGGACCATGCTACAGCGAGGACTGCGTCACGGTATTGGAAGAGTGTGCGCCGTAGTGAACTGAAGGCCGAGGACTCGGGCGGAGCCCGGCACGTCGGTGCTCGCGGACCGGTCGAGCCTCGACTGCGAGCGTGTCTGGGATCCCGGAGAATGAGGATAAACGTCCCACCCCCGACGGGGAGGTACTAAACCGATGATCAAATCGGCGGCGGTCTCTTTCCTGGGCGGACTCTTGCTGTACTCGGCTGGCGTGGGAGTCGCGTCTATCATTGAGGGCCGGAGCGAGGAACCGATCCACTTTTCGCCCGAGTTGGCCGAGGGCGTCCGTGTGGAGCGGATCTTGGTACTCTTCACTTCCTCAAGTTGTAGCATCAGCCGGTCCGACGAATTCGTCGCACTCTTCCACGAGGGATTCGAGCGCTTCATGGGTGAGGCGCAGGATTCAGATTCAGCGGTGAGGACGGTTGGAGTCGCATTCGATCAAAGCCCGGATATCGGGATAGCGCACCTCAAAGGCCTCGCGCGGTTCGACGAGATCGTGGTGGGCAACGGGTGGCTGAATGTGATGGGGGGAATGCTTGGGGAGCGTCACTCGGCCGCCCTCCCGGTCACCCCTCTCGTGCTGATCTTCGAGCGTGATGTAACGGTATCGGAGGCACTCATCGGTTCTACTGGCCTTCGGTTGGTTGCCTCCTACGAAGGGATGCTGGAAATTGGACACTGGATGAATCCCTGACACGGAAGAAAGGGGGGATCAGGCGATGCCCGACGCGAGCGTGGGAGACCCGTGGCTCAGACCCGGCCTGACTGCCGTCGTCCTTCTCGCGATCCTTGGGGCGTGCAGCCCCGATGAACAGATTGATCCGTACGGAAGCACTTCGGGATCAACCCCGCCTACGGGGACCGAGGCACCGGGCGAACTCACCCTCCGTGTCGGTGAACGGGAGGGAGTTGGTCCGACCGTGTTCGGCAAGGTCTCGGGCTTCGACGTGGATCAGGCTGGTCGAATCGCGATCTCGGACGAACTGCAGCACCGGGTGACAGTCGTCGCGGCGGACGGGCAGGTGCTTGCCGCGTTCGGGCGTCGGGGTTCCGGCCCCGGGGAGTTCCTTTTCCCAGGTCCCGTTCAGTTTCGAGGAGCGGATCTGCTGGTGGTGGACAACTTCCGACTCCAGGTGTCTCTCTTCCGGCGCGAAGCCGAGCAGTACACCTGGGCGGAGGACTTCACCACAGGCTTCCACGCATATGATGCGTGCGTCCTCGGCAACACCCTCTACCTCCTGGGATTGAGGGGGGGCGCAACGTTGCACGCGTACTCCGATGGAGGAGTGCATCTCCGATCCTTCGGGGCCCCCTACCATTTGGTCCCACGGTTCGCCTCCCATGTGGCTCGAGGGATTCTGGTATGTGACGCAGCTCGTTCCATGGTCATTGAGGTGGGCGGGTGGATCCCGACCATCCGCGCCTATCGAACCACCGGTGAGCTGCTGTGGCGCGTCGACACGATTCCCGGGGGATTCGGGGCGGTCGCCGTCGCGGATGGGCCTACCCCGGGAAGCGTGATGTTCCCCCCTCCCGCGGGGCGGAGGGCATCGGATCAGATGACCTCCGCGTTCCTGAAGGATGGCTCTCTCTACGTCCAGTTCGGAGAGTTGCTGTATGGTGTGGAAGACATTGAGGATGTGACCACCGTGCGGATGGAACTGGACGATGGCGGGGCCGAAGTGAGTGATGAATTCGCGGTCCGGATCGATCGGGTGATCGACGATAGGGCCTTTGTGCGGGAAGTCCGGCCATTCCCGGTGCTCTCGGTATTTCGGCTACCTTGACGGCCGCTGACCCCCCCTGCGGTTCCGCGGAACCGCGATCGAGGACCCGCGCCGATCACCGCACCTCCGGCCGGATCGCCCGCTGCACCATCTCTGGGCCCCCCACGATCGGGAGGGTCAACCGGGTCCCCGCCAGATCCAGAGTGAGCTGGGTCCCCGGGGCAGGCCACAGGGTGAACTCCTGATCGCTCGAGAAGACCATGAGTGCGATCCGCTTTCCAGCGGCAATCACCCGATCGTCGGGCTGGAGTGAGAAAGAGACCTCGCGGAACTCCCCGGGCACGAGGGGCGTGCCCTCCGTCAGCGAGAGGGAATTCTGGGGATCGGAGGGATAGGCATCATAGGGGCAGCGCGTCCGTGACCGGAGGAGGTTCGATGCGGAGGCTGGCCCTGCAAAAGAGTTGGCGATCTCCCGAGGGGCGGGACACTCTGGGATGTACGAGAGCCCGGAAGAACCCACCCCAACGGGAGAACGCACATGGACAGGCATATCGGGCTGGATGCGCATGCGTCAAGCTGCACGCTGGGGGTCATGACGCCGAGCGGGAAGCGAGTTGGAAGCCACGTCGTGGAGACGAACGCCCGGTGCCTGATCGAGGCGGTACGTCAGATTCCTCAGCCCCGGCACATCTGCCTGGAGGAAGGCACGCTGTCAGAGTGGCTGTACGAGGTGCTGTCGCCCCATGCGGAGAACGTGGTGGTGGCGGCGGTAAGCGAAAGTGGCGGCTCGAAAGACGACCGGCGGGATGCCTTCGGGTTGGCGGAGGGCCTCCGGCTGGGGGCGATCCGGCGGAAGGTGTACAAGGAGCGGGGCGGGTTCGGAGCCCTGGGCTACCGGGCGAAGGGGTATCGGTGGGTTCGGAGCGATGGGG
>JBGTMU010000089.1:0-2543 GCA_041743405.1 Longimicrobiales bacterium
CGGTGGTCGCGGCCGAAGGCACCGCGCCCTGGTTCGCGATCTCTGCCGTGACCGTGATCACATCCCCCTCGGCCAGCGGCTCGCGCGCTTCGACCGCGAGCGACACCAGTACCAGGTTCGGCAGCGCGATCTCCACCGTCACCTGAACCGGATCCGACGTCACCCCGCCGCTCGTCGCCGTGATCGCTGCGACTCCGTCCGCGACCGCCGTGACCGTTCCGTCCGCAGCGACCGTCGCCGCGGAGGGGTTCGACGACGCCCACGCGACCGGAAGCCCGGCAATCGGATTCCCGAACTCATCCGTCACGACCGCGGTGAACGCCTGTGTGGCCCCCACCGACGTCAGAGGTGCGGGCGAACCCGGAAGGAGCTGCACCTCCGCTGGCGCCGCCGGAGTGACGAGGACCCCTTCAGCGGAAACGCCGTCCTGCAGCCCCTCCGACACCACGCGGAACCGGACATCTTCGCGGGCCCGGGTCAGGCGCAGCCCTTCGAACCGTGCCACCCCATCGACCGTCGTGGCCGTGAGCTCTCCGCTGAGCTCCGGCACCTCTTCTCCGAGCGTTCCCCCTTCCCCGAGCATCCCCTCTTCCTCGGGCTCCTCCCACACATCAATCGTGATCTTCCGGTCCTGATCGTCCGTGACCGGGTCCTCTCTCCCATTCAGGACCGTCGCCTCGACGGCAAACGGCGCTCCCGCCTCCACGGCCTCAGGAACCAGGGTGACCGCCAGGGAAGTCGGCGGGGACCGGATGATCACCTCGGCATCCCCTCGAACCCCGCCGTGCGAGGCTCGAACCACGGTCGTCCCCGCCGTAATCGCGATAACGAGCCCCGATGGAGCCACCGTCACCACATCGGGGTGCTGCGCCCCCCAGATGATCGCGCGCCCCTCCGCCGAGATCGGATCCCCGTTCCGATCCCGGAGAACTACCGTCAACTGCCCGGTTTCGCCGGGAGACGCAATCCGGAGAGGGTTCGGTTCCAGCTCGAGCTCAGCCACTTCCCAGCGAGCCACCACGTTCAGGCTGGCTGTGACCATGTCCTCGGCGGCTACGTCCCCTTCCACAGGGGGCGGAACTGCGGCCGTCGACGCGTGGATCTCCGCCGACCCTTCCCTGTGGGCAACGGCCAGGCCAGACTCTGAAACGGAGATCACCTCCGAATGGGTGGAGGTCCACACGATCGGCACGCCCTCCACTTCGAGCCCTGCTGCATCCAGTGCCCTCGCCGTAAACTGGATCGCTTCGCCCCTCACCTCGAAGAGAAGCGACGGTGACGTCACCTCGATCGAGGCGATCCGGTGCGTGACCTCCGCGTTCACGAACGCCTCGGGAAAATCGCGTCCCTCGGGCACCACCCGAAGCCGGGCCGACCCCGGCTCCACGGCTCGGATCCGACCCCCATCGACCACCTCCACGGCAGACCCTTCCACCACGGACCACTGAAGGGGCACATCCGCCGCAGGCTCCCCCCGCGGATCGAGCACAACCACAGAAATGTCCTCAATCTGTCCGATACGCTGGAACGCGATCCGCTCCGGAACCTCCGCGAACGAGGCGATCCGGTCCACCACTGCGAAGTTGACCGTATCCGCCCGGCTGCCGCCAGCGGCCACGATCCTGGCGGTTCCCGGCGTGTGCGCAACGACGTTCCCCGCCCCGTCCACACTCGCCACACTCTCGTCCAGTGAGCCCCAGAACGGCTCAGGTGGCAAGGAAAAAGGCCCTCCTGCGATCGCCGCACTCAGCCTGAACCGATCCGTGTCCACAACCACCCCGGGCACGCCCTCGATCTCGATCCCCGTAATGAGGGCGTACTCCGGCCGACCCCGGATGAATGTCCCCCCCCCGACTTCGGTGTCCCTCCCCGATTCCATGAGGATCGGGCCCATCGTCATGCTCCAGAGCACCACCGCGTGCCCATCCGCCCTCGGGCCCGGAGCGGCCGCCGCACCCGTTACCGACCCGAGCTCCGCGACTACGCGAACAGAACGAGGAATGCCCTCCTGCACCGGAACCGTGAGCAGCACCGTCCATTCCCGCTCGCCGGGGAGGATCGGAGAAAAGATCGAATCGAAGACGGTAGAGCCGTCCTCACTCTCAACCCATGCCCGGAAACGATTCGGTTCGGGAGGGCCGATCGGGATGCCGGGGGTCAGAGCCGCCGTGATCCGAAGGCGTACCCGCGTACCCTCCTCCTCATCCGGGGGGACGAGAAGTTCGTCGCACGACCCAAGCACCAGGGAGATCACGAGAGTCAGCCAGATCCCTGCGCCGCGACGGTTCCGCACATCGAGGAGGACGATAGGTCGCCTCCGGAAGTGAAATTCCACATCTAGGCCGCCAGCTCCCTCTCAACGCGCACTCGGGTGCGCGGACGCCCGACGGCATACCACCAACGACAATTGGGAAGTCCCCACGCTCCCGCAACCCTCTCGTTTTCTTCGCCGACTCCTCTCCCCGCACCCTCCTTTTTCAGCCGGAAGACTGCGTCTCGGGAAATCCGGTCACCACGATTACTATTGATCTCGTGGTGCTGAC